>NZ_JBXEJE010000028.1:0-153534 GCF_056820935.1 Streptomyces sp. Q2
GCCCGCACCGGCGGGGGCGCCGCCGAGGACACCGCCGCCCTGCTGGCCGCTGCCGCGCCGAGCGGCCGCCACACCGGCGGCCTGCGAGGCGCCACCGACGCCGCCCTGGCCGGGCTTGGCCTGGGGCTGGGGCTTCTTGCCACCCTGGGCGACGTCCACGGGCAGCATGACCAGCGCGGTCGTACCACCGGAGTCGGACGGGCGGAGCTGGATGCGGATGCCGTGACGCTGTGACAGCCGGCCGACCACGAACAGACCCATGCGGCGGGAGACCGAGACGTCCACGGTGGGCGGCGAGGCGAGCCGCTCGTTGATCGCGGCGAGGTCCTCGGGGGAGAGGCCGATGCCGGTGTCGTGGATCTCGATCAGTACCCGGCCGTCGGGCAGCGCGTGACCGGTGACCTTGACCTTGGTCTGCGGGGAGGAGAACGAGGTCGCGTTCTCCAGCAGCTCGGCGAGCAGGTGCACGAGGTCGTTGACGACCCGGCCGGCCACTTCGGTGGTCGGCACGGAGGCCAGCTCGATGCGCTCGTACTGCTCCACCTCGGACGCGGCGGCGCGGAGCACGTCGACCAGCGGGACCGGGCGGGTCCAGCGGCGGCCGGGCTCTTCACCGGCGAGAACGAGGAGGTTCTCACCGTTACGGCGCATGCGGGTCGCGAGGTGGTCGAGCTTGAACAGCGAGGACAGCTGGTCGGGGTCGGCCTCGCGGGACTCCAGTTCGGAGATCAGCGACAGCTGGCGCTGGATCAGACCCTGGGAGCGGCGCGAGAGGTTGGTGAACATCGCGTTGACGTTGCCTCGCAGCAGGGCCTGCTCGGCGGCGAGCCGGACCGCCTCGCGGTGCACGTCGTCGAAGGCCGCGGCCACCTGGCCGATCTCGTCCCGGGAGTGCACACCGACGGACTCGACGGAGGTGTCGACGTCCTGCGGGTCGGACTCCGACAGCTGCTTGACCAGCTCGGGCAGCCGGTCCTGGGCGACCTTGGTGGCGGTCTCCTGCAGGCGGCGCAGCGAGCGGATCATGGACCGGGCCACGACGAAGGCGCCGACCAGCGACACGCCGAGGACGAGCAGGATCAGCGCACCGGAGATGATCGCTTCCTGCTCCGCCTGGTTGCGCAGCTCGCGGGCCTTCTGCTCCATGTCCTCGAGCAGCGTGTGCTCGATGTTGCCCATCTGCTCGATCTTGGTCGAGCTGTCGTCCACCCAGTCCTTGTACGACCGCTTGTCCAGGTCGGCGAGACCACCCGAGGTCCGCAGGGCGCGGCTGGCGTAGGTGTCGGTGGCCTGGATGGTCGGGTTGCCCTCTTCGATGGGCTTGAGGAGCTCGGGGGCGTTGTCGGTGCCGTAGATGCTCCGGAAGCTCGACAGTTCCGAGTCCTCGCTCTCCAGAGCGCCCTCGGCGTAGAGCCGGTCGTTCTCGGTGAGCTTGCCGAACGTGGCGTTGCCGGTGGGCAGCGCCGCCGCCAGGACCGCGCGCTGGATGGACGCGTACTCCTTGGCGGACGAGAAGGCCGACAGCGCACGTGTGCGCTGGATCATCTCGGGGTTGCTGGTGGCCTCCGCCATGTCCTGCGAGAGGTCGAGCAGGTGGGTGACGAGGCGGTGGTAGCCCTCGACGGTCTGGGAGGCGTTGTTCGTGGTCTCGTAGGCGGAGCTGCGGATCTTCTCCAGGCCGCCCAGGTCGCGGATGAGACCGACGAGGCTCTCGCGGACGCCCTGGAGGTTGCCGTCCTTGCTGGAGGCGTCGATCTCCTCGGCGGCGTCCTGGAAGGCGGTCATGGCCCGGTCGGTCTTGTCCCGGTAGCCCTTGACCGTGTAGTCGGTCGCGGCCGAGCCGTGCGCCAGCGGACCGGCGGACTGGTCGCGCTCCTCCTGGAGCGCGGAGGCCAGCTCGGTGGCCTGCTTGGTCATCTCCGTCAGCAGCTTCATGTTGTCGAGCTGCTGGATGTCGTCCATGGAGCTGTTGATACGCAGCGCACCGAGCGAGGTGGCCGCGACCACCGGGAGCGCGAGCAGCGACACCAGACGGGTGGAGATGCGCCAGTTGCGCAGAGCTATTCGCGGGCCGGGGCCGCTCGCGCCCTTGGGCGGCTTCACGTCCGGCGTGGTCGGAGTCCCGGGGCCGGTCGACGCGGACGCGCCGGGGCGCCCCGAGCGCTCACCGCCGTCACCGGACGGGCCTGGGCCCGGGTTTTGGGCGTGCTGGGGCGAGGAGCTGCCGGCCGTCGGGCCAGTCCCGCCGTGCGGCTCCGGCTCCGCCGAAGCACTGCCATCCCTCTTGAAACGTCCCTGCACTAGCGTCGCAACCTCTGGACCAGGCGCCCCTCCGCGCGAACGGAAGGACGGTGTCGGCGTCGTAGGGGGGCGCCCTGAAAAACGCTCCCCTGGTGGTCGTGAGTGACCGGCGCGCTGGTTCCCCCTATCTCGCCGCCACTCGGCGCTTGACTGCGCCCCCTGTGCGCCGGCTCGATCCTGCGGCGGTCCGAGGAATTCCAGCACAGTGCCGGACCTCCAACAAGGCCCGAGGGTCATGCCGTGACCTACGTGACACCACGTGAGTGCCCTGTCACCGGACGTAGAACCCGATCTCATCCATACCGGACACATCCGATCGAATCACTCGGAGGTAAGCGGTGTCCCAGTCGCCATGATCAGGAGCGGAATGATGGCTTCAGGGGGTCAATGTCCGTTTCGCTGGGATGCATTGCGGGTCCGCTTTGACCGTTTTGCCCATAGGTAAGTGAGGAAACTCACACACCGATCTTGGGGTCTGTGCGTCTTGTCGGGGGAATTGCATGTTTAGCCTGACGCTTTACAGGGATGGCAAATCCGACAACCCGCGCCGGTCCAGGGGCCCTTCGGTCCGCACGTTCTCCCGGCGCCCGTACAGGACAGGTCTCGTACAACCGTGAAGACGACGATGATGTTCCGCCACACCGCCAACCCGCGGCGCACGACGCTGGCACACCTCGAGGACGCCGACGACCTGCGGACCACGGAGCAGCCGGAGCACTCCATCGACCTCCCGGCCCAGACCGCCAACCCCCGCCGCACGATCCTGATGGAGATCCCCGCCACGGCCGGCTCCGCCCAGGAGTAGATCATCAACGCCGCCGGTGATGTCAAGGGCGCCCACGCGAATGCGCGAGGCGCCCGCCCCTTGCCGCGTTAGCCTGGAGCGTCAGACTCCAGCCAGCTCAGTGAGGGGCGCAAGGATCTCGTGCGCATCGCCAGATTCTCCATCGACGGGAACGTCGCCTTCGGCGCGGTCGAGGGTGACAGGCCGGACGAACTCGTCCTGGACATCATCAAGGGCATCCCGTTCGCGGACTTCGAACTCTCCGGTACGAAGGTCCCGCTGAGCAAGGTGAGGCTGCTGCCGCCGGTGCTCCCCAACAAGGTCGTGGCCTTCGGCCGCAACTACGCGGAGCACGCGCGCGAGCTGGGCAACGAGGTCCCCGACGCACCGTTCGCCTTCTTCAAGCCCTCCACCTCGGTGATCGGCTCCGGCGACGAGATCCAGTACCCCGGCTTCACCGAGGAGCTCCACCACGAGGCCGAACTGGCCGTGGTCATCGGCCGGATGTGCCGTGAGGTCCCGCGCGAGCGGGTCAAGGACGTCATCCTCGGCTACACCTGCGCCAACGACATCACCGCCCGCGACGTCCAGAAGCGCGAGAAGCAGTGGGCCAGGGCCAAGGGCTTCGACAGCTCCTGCCCGCTCGGCCCCTGGGTGGAGACGGACCTCGACCCGTCCGACCTGACCATCCAGCTCACGGTCAACGGCCAGCAGCGCCAGCTCGGCCGCACCAGCGAGATGATCCACTCCATCGAGGATCTGATCGTCAACATCACCGAGGCCATGACGCTGCTCCCCGGCGACGTGATCCTCACGGGCACCCCGGCAGGCGTCGGACCGCTCACCGTCGGCGACGAGGTCGCCGTCACCATCGAAGGCATCGGCACTCTCACCAACAAGGTTGTCAAGCGTGGCTAGCGCACCCGTCCCCGCCGTCCGAGTACGGTTCTGCCCGTCGCCCACCGGTAACCCCCACGTGGGCCTGGTCCGCACCGCCCTGTTCAACTGGGCGTTCGCCCGGCACCACGAGGGCACTTTGGTCTTCCGCATCGAGGACACCGACGCGGCCCGCGACTCCGAGGAGTCCTACGGCCAGCTGCTCGACTCGATGCGCTGGCTGGGCTTCGACTGGGACGAGGGCCCCGAGGTCGGCGGCCCGCACGCCCCCTACCGCCAGTCGCAGCGCATGGACCTCTACAAGGACGTCGCGCACAAGCTCCTGGACGCCGGCCACGCCTACCACTGCTACTGCTCCCAGGAGGAGCTGGACACCCGCCGCGAGGCCGCCCGCGCGGCCGGCAAGCCGTCCGGCTACGACGGCCACTGCCGCGACCTGAGCGCCGAGCAGGTCGAGGAGTACAAGGCCCGGGGCCGCACCCCGATCGTCCGCTTCCGCATGCCCGACGAGACGATCACCTTCACGGACCTGGTCCGCGGCGACATCACGTACCTCCCGGAGAACGTGCCGGACTACGGGATCGTACGAGCGAACGGCGCCCCGCTGTACACGCTGGTCAACCCGGTCGACGACGCGCTGATGGAGATCACGCACGTCCTGCGCGGCGAGGACCTGCTGTCCTCGACCCCCCGCCAGATCGCCCTGTACAAGGCCCTGATCGAGTTGGGCGTCGCCCAGCGGATCCCGTCCTTCGGGCACCTGCCGTACGTGATGGGCGAGGGCAACAAGAAGCTCTCCAAGCGCGACCCGCAGTCGTCGCTCAACCTCTACCGCGAGCGCGGCTTCCTCCCGGAGGGCCTGCTCAACTACCTCTCCCTCCTCGGCTGGTCGCTCTCCGCCGACCAGGACATCTTCGCGATCGACGAGATGGTCGCGGCCTTCGACATCGCGGACGTGAACCCGAACCCGGCGCGCTTCGACCTGAAGAAGTGCGAGGCGATCAACGCCGACCACATCCGGCTGCTCGACGTGAAGGACTTCACCGAGCGCTGCCGCCCGTGGCTCCAGTCGCCGTTCGCCCCCTGGGCGCCGGAGGACTTCGACGAGACCAAGTGGCAGGCGATCGCCCCGCACGCCCAGACCCGCCTCAAGGTCCTCTCCGAGATCACCGACAACGTCGACTTCCTCTTCCTCGCCGAGCCGGTCTTCGACGAGCCGAGCTGGACCAAGGCGATGAAGGAGGGCTCGGACGCCCTGCTCCGCACGGCCCGCGAGAAGCTGGACCCGGCGGACTGGACCTCCCCGGAGTCCCTGAAGGAGGCCGTCCTGGCCGCCGGCGAGGCCCACGGCCTCAAGCTCGGCAAGGCCCAGGCCCCGGTCCGCGTCGCCGTCACCGGCCGCACCGTCGGCCTGCCCCTCTTCGAGTCCCTGGAAATCCTGGGCAAGGAGAAGACCCTGGCCCGCATCGACGCGGCCCTGGCGAAGCTGACCGCGTAGCGCACGCGCGCGTAAGAGGGGCGGCACCCGGATCACCGGGTTGCCGCCCCTGCGCCGTTCCACCGGACGTGGCGCCTGTCGCCGCGTTACCGTCGGACCATGAGCATTCGCGCCGTGGTCTGGGACGTCGACGACACTCTCTTCGACTACACCGCGGCCGACCGTGCCGGCATGCGCGTCCATCTCACGGCCGAGGGCCTGCTCGACGCGTACGACAGTGTCGAGCAGGCCATCACGCGGTGGCGGGAGATCACGGACCGGCAGTGGGCGCGGTTCTCGGCCGGGGAGACGTCCTTCCAGGGTCAGCGCCGGGACCGGGTGCGGGTGTTCCTGGGCGAGGAGCTGAGCGACGCCGACGCCGACGCCTGGTTCGAGCGGTACATCGCGCACTACGAGACCGCCTGGGCCCTCTTCCCCGACGTCCTGCCCGTCCTGGACGCCCTTGCGGCCAGCCACCGCCACGGCGTGCTGTCCAACTCCAGCATTCACGTCCAGGACCGCAAGCTGCGCGTCCTCGGCGTGTACGACCGCTTCGAGGTCATCCTGTGCGCGGCGGAACTCGGCGTCTCCAAGCCCGAGGCCGGTGCCTTCCTGGCCGCCTGCGACGCCCTGGAGCTGGCCCCGCACCAAGTGGCGTACGTCGGCGACCACCCGGAGATCGACGGGCGGGGCGCCGCCGACGCCGGACTGCTGTCGATCTGGATCGACCGCGAGGGAGTCCACACCGTCGGTGACGCCTTCGTCGGACCGCGCCGGATCGCCTCACTCGCCGAACTCCCCGCGATCCTCGGCTCGGATACCCGTTTTGGAGCCCCGTCGACCTTCGGGTAATGTTCTTCCTGCGCCGCCGGGGAGCGGGCCGAAAGGCCGGAACCCGGGGGAGCACACTAGAACAAGACCCCTTCTGGGGCTTGAGTTCCAGTGGCCTATGGTGTAATTGGCAGCACGACGGTTTCTGGTTCCGTTAGTCTTGGTTCGAGTCCAGGTAGGCCAGCTCGCAGAGCTCATCTGCAAAAGCGGAGATCATCTCCGCGAAGCCCCCGTTGTGTAGCGGCCTAGCACGCTGCCCTCTCAAGGCAGTAGCGCCGGTTCGAATCCGGTCGGGGGTACAGATCCTTCCCAGGGGGACAGTCCGGGTCGCACCCGCTGACTCTCATGCAGGATCGCTAGGGCCCCCGTTGTGTAGCGGCCTAGCACGCCGCCCTCTCAAGGCGGTAGCGCCGGTTCGAATCCGGTCGGGGGTACAGAACCTTCCCAGCGGGACAGTCCGGGTCGCACCCGCTGACTCTCAGTCAGGATCGCTAGGGCCCCCGTTGTGTAGCGGCCTAGCACGCCGCCCTCTCAAGGCGGTAGCGCCGGTTCGAATCCGGTCGGGGGTACGAATTGGTCTGAACCACATTGGTCTATGGTGTAATTGGCAACACTACGGTTTCTGGTACCGTCATTCTTGGTTCGAGTCCAGGTAGACCAGCTCGGACCTGCGGAAACGCAGAGTCCACGCCCCCGTTGTGTAGCGGCCTAGCACGCCGCCCTCTCAAGGCGGTAGCGCCGGTTCGAATCCGGTCGGGGGTACGCGACAGAAGGGCCCTCCCTCGGGAGGGCCCTTCTGCGATTCCCCGGTCGGGTCCCGGTCACTTCCCGCCGAACCGTCGGCGTGACTCCTCCGCCTGAGCCAGGCGGCGCAGACTCAGCAGCACGGGCTCGTACAACACGGTCAGGGCCACGGCTGCCTCCACCTGCTCCTCCGGCGTCCTGTAGCGCTCCACCAGGTCGAGATCGGTGACGGCCATGCGCTCCACCGCGCGGCCGTACGGCTCCAAGTCCTCGATGGAGCACGGGTAACCGAGCCGGGAAAGCGTGGCGATCGCGGTCACCAGCATCCCGTACGCCGGTGCCGCGGGAGCGTCGGGCGCAGGGCGATAGCTCCAGTCGAGCCGGTCCAGGAGGGCGTCGGCGGTGCGCCGGCCCACCTCGGTCGCCGGGTCGTCGTCGTCCGGTGCCGGCCCGTGCGGCAGTGCCCATACGGCGCTGCCCAACCGCTCGTTCCGGTCGAGGTCCCCGTCCTGCAGGGCGGCGAGGACCTCCCGGGCCGAGGCCACCGGGATCCCTCCCACCTGGATCAACGCGCGTACCAGACGCAGGCGTCGCAGATGCCCCTCGTCGTACTCGGCCTGCGTGGCCGTGACGCGCCGTCCCGGGGGCAGGAGGCCTTCGCGCAGGTAGTACTTGATCGTTGCCGTGGAGACACCGCTGCGCGTGCTCAGCTCCGCCAGTCGCATCCGGCTCGCACCCTCTTTCCTCTTGCGCTCCCCGTTGGGGAGTGGCACTATCCAATCATGGATAGCATCACTATCCAACTGGGTGTGAGGAGCGGGGGACGCGATGAGTGACAGGCCGATCGAAGGACGTATGACGGCGGCGGGCGAGGACGAGATGGTCGTCTTCCTGATCGGGATGCGCATCAACAGCTTCGCCGCGCCCCGCAGTTGGCTGCCGGTGGCCAGGGCCATGGGCCCGATGATCGCGGAGCTGTCGCGGGAGAAGGACAGTGGACTGCTCGGCCATCAGTTCCTGTTGGGCTTCCCGCGCGTGCTGTACGTGGTGCAGTACTGGGCCTCGAAGGAGAAGCTGCTCGCCTATGCATCGGCGCCCGACGGGAAGCACCGGCCGGCGTGGGCCGCTTTCAACCGGAGGCTGCGCGAGGGGAAGGGCAAGGTCGGCTTCTGGCACGAGACATACGTCGTGCCGGCGGGGTCGTACGAGTCGGTCTACGTGAACATGCCGGGGTTCGGCCTCGGGAAGGCCACCGGGGTCGTTCCGGTCGGACGGCGGGGCGATCGCGCGGCCGACCGTCTCAAGATCCCCTGAGGGTGCCGGCTGTTGGTCGGCGGCGTTCTGCCGGGAGGGCCTGCCGCGGCGTTGAGGCGGGCCTCCTCGGTGACGTCTCGCCGGTCAGCCCGTGCGGCGCAGGGCCTCGGAGAGGCGGCCGGCGGCGTCGATGACCGCCTGGGCGTGCATGCGGCCCGGGTGGCGGGTGAGGCGCTCGATGGGGCCGGAGACCGAGACGGCGGCCACGACGCGGTTCGAGGGACCGCGCACAGGTGCGGAGACGGACGCGACGCCCGGCTCCCGCTCACCGATGGACTGGGCCCAGCCCCGGCGCCGTACGCCCGAGAGCGCGGTGGCCGTGAAGCGGGCGCCCTGCAGGCCCCGGTGCAGGCGCTCCGGCTCCTCCCAGGCCATGAGGATCTGTGCGGAGGAGCCCGCCTTCATCGTGAGCGTCGAGCCGACCGGGACCGTGTCCCGCAGGCCGGACAGGCGCTCCGCCGCGGCGACGCAGATGCGCATGTCGCCCTGGCGGCGGTAGAGCTGCGCGCTCTCGCCCGTGATGTCACGCAGGTGCGTGAGCACCGGGCCCGCCGTGGCGAGGAGGCGGTCCTCGCCGGCGGCCGCGGCCAGCTCGGCGAGCCGGGGGCCGAGAATGAAACGGCCCTGCATGTCACGCGCCACCATGCGGTGGTGTTCCAGAGCCACGGCCAGTCGGTGGGCCGTGGGCCGTGCCAGTCCGGTGGCAGCGACCAGACCCGCGAGGGTGGCCGGACCGGACTCCAGAGCGCTCAGAACAAGGGCCGCCTTGTCCAGAACGCCGACGCCGCTACTGTTGTCCATGAAACGATACTCGCGTCTCACTCTGTGAAACGCAAGTTCAATTTTCGGTGGAACACGCCACTCTTGAAGACACAGCGGCCCGCAGACCAACGGGTCCGGTGGCGGACACCCGGGAACAGGGGCGCGGGCGCCGCATCCTCAAGATCTCTAGTTGGGCCGGGGCACCTTTTCCGGCCGGAGGGAAAGCGATGGGTAGGACACTCGCGGAGAAGGTCTGGGACGACCACGTCGTCCGGCGCGCCGAGGGCGAGCCCGACCTCCTCTTCATCGATCTGCACCTGCTGCACGAGGTGACCAGCCCGCAGGCCTTCGACGGCCTGCGCAAGACCGGTCGCCAGGTGCGCCGCCTCGATCTGACCATCGCGACCGAGGACCACAACACCCCGACCCTCGACATCGACAAGCCCATCGCCGACCCGGTCTCCCGGATCCAGCTGGAGACGCTGCGCAAGAACTGCGCCGACTTCGGCGTCCGGCTGCACCCGCTGGGCGACGTCGAGCAGGGTGTCGTGCACGTCGTCGGCCCGCAGCTGGGTCTGACCCAGCCCGGCATGACGGTCGTCTGCGGCGACTCCCACACCTCCACGCACGGCGCCTTCGGCGGTCTCGCCTTCGGCATCGGCACCTCCCAGGTCGAGCACGTGCTGGCCACCCAGACGCTGCCCATGGCCCGCCCGAAGACCATGGCCATCACCGTCAACGGCGATCTGCCCGACGGCGTCACCGCCAAGGACCTGATCCTGACGATCATCGCCAAGATCGGTACGGGCGGCGGCCAGGGCTACGTCCTGGAATACCGCGGCTCCGCCATCGAGCAGCTCTCGATGGAAGCCCGGATGACCATCTGCAACATGTCGATCGAGGCCGGTGCCCGCGCGGGCATGATCGCCCCCGACGAGACCACCTTCGAGTACCTCAAGGGCCGTCCGCACGCCCCCAAGGGCGAGGACTGGGACGCGGCGGTCGCGTACTGGAAGACGCTCAAGACGGACGAGGACGCCGAGTTCGACGCCGAGGTGGTCATCGAGGCCGCCGAGCTGGCGCCGTTCGTCACCTGGGGCACCAACCCGGGCCAGGGCGCGCCGCTTTCGGCCCACGTCCCCGACCCTGCTTCGTACGAAGACGCTTCGGAGCGCTTCGCCGCCGAAAAGGCCCTGGAGTACATGGGGTTGGAGGCCGGGCAGCCGCTGCGCTCCATCAAGGTGGACACCGTCTTCGTAGGCTCGTGCACCAACGGCCGTATCGAGGACCTGCGCGCCGCCGCCGAGATCGTCAAGGACCGTAAAGTCGCCGACGGCGTACGGATGCTGGTCGTCCCGGGCTCCGCGCGGGTCGGTCTGCAGGCCGTCTCCGAGGGTCTGGACGTCGTCTTCAAGGACGCCGGCGCCGAGTGGCGGCACGCGGGCTGCTCGATGTGTCTGGGCATGAACCCGGACCAGCTGGCCCCCGGTGAGCGCTCCGCGTCCACCTCCAACCGCAACTTCGAGGGCCGACAGGGCAAGGGCGGTCGTACGCACCTGGTGTCGCCGCAGGTCGCAGCCGCGACGGCGGTCCTGGGCCACCTGGCCTCCCCGGCCGACCTGTCCGACGCCGAGACCCGTACGCCCGCTGGAGTCTGAGAGTCATGGAAGCATTCACCACGCACACCGGCCGGGCCGTGCCGCTGCGCCGCAGCAACGTCGACACCGACCAGATCATCCCTGCTCACTGGCTCAAGAAGGTGACCCGGGACGGATTCGAGGACGGGCTGTTCGAGGCCTGGCGCAAGGACCCGTCCTTCATCCTCAACCAGCCCGAGCGCAAGGGTGCGACCGTCCTGGTCGCCGGCCCCGACTTCGGCACCGGCTCCTCGCGTGAGCACGCCGTGTGGGCGCTGCAGAACTTCGGCTTCAAGGCCGTCATCTCCTCCCGCTTCGCGGACATCTTCCGTGGCAACTCGCTCAAGAACGGCCTGCTCACGGTGGTTCTGGAGCAGGAGATCGTGAACGCGCTGCAGGAGCTCACCGAGAAGGACGCGACTGCTGAGGTCACAGTGGACCTTGAGGCTCGTGAGGTGCGCGCAGAGGGCATCACCGCCGCCTTCGAACTCGACGAGAACGCCCGTTGGCGGCTGCTGAACGGGCTGGACGACATCTCCATCACCCTGCAGAACGAGCCCCACATCGCCGCGTACGAGGCCAAGCGCCCGTCGTACAAGCCGAGGACGCTCCAGATCTGACCGGAGCGGACGCCCGGAGCAACTGAACAGGTCGAGTTTCGGCCACCGCGACACCCCCGCTGTACCCCCGATCGGCCCGATCGGGGGTACAGCCATGTCTGCACCCGAACGGCCCTGCGCGCCGCGATCCGGCTTCTCAACTTCCCACGTTACGACGGTTGTTGTCGGGGTACGCGATCGTTGGGACCGCGGCTCCGACAGGCGCCCGGGAGGCCGTTCGAGGCGGCAGTTGCACCCTGAGCAGGCGACAACTCGCCCCAGATGGCACAATCTGTGCATGGAACACGACGGCCAACTCGAGCTCTATGCGGCAGTCGCGGACCAACTGAAGGAAGCGCACACAAGAGTGCGCGCACTGCAAGTCCCGGAGGGCGTACGGATGGCGCTGACCCGGAAGCTGCTGGTCATTACGGCCGCGGCCAAGCACGATCTCGCCGATGCGACAAGGCGTCTGGAGCGGTTCGTGGCGGACCTCGACGCGGGTCGATTCCCCGAAGAGGAACGCTGAACGAGTCCAGGACAGTCGATTTGGTTGCGTCGCACGGGTGATAAGCCCGTTTCGTGTTTGATTTGCGGTATATATCTGCCTAACGTGCGAAAAAGCTTGAACACTTTCGTTCTGGCAATGTCTCCGAAGGGGAAGACGTGAACAAGGCGCAGCTCGTAGAAACGATTGCCGACAAGATGGGCGGCCGTCAGCAGGCCGCCGAGGCTGTCGACGCGGTCCTGGACGCCGTCGTCCGCGCGGTTGTCGCGGGTGACCGGGTCTCGGTCACCGGCTTCGGTTCGTTCGAGAAGGTCGACCGTCCGGCCCGTTACGCCCGCAACCCTCAGACGGGAGAGCGGGTCCGGGTCAAGAAGACCTCCGTGCCGCGCTTCCGCGCGGGCCAGGGTTTCAAGGACCTGGTGAGCGGCTCGAAGAAGCTCCCGAAGGGCGACATCGCCGTCAAGAAGGCCCCCAAGGGCAGCCTGACCGGTGGTGCTGCCGCGACGGTCAAGAAGGCCGCCGCGAAGAAGGCCACCACCAGGACCGCCGCCGCGAAGAAGACCACGGCCGCCGCGAAGAAGACGACGGCCAAGAAGACCACCGCCACCGCGAAGAAGACCACGGCGAAGAAGGCGCCCGCCAAGAAGACTTCGGCGACCGCCGGCACCACCGCCGCGAAGAAGACCACCGCCAAGAAGGCGACGGCCAAGAGCGCTCCGGCGAAGAAGGCGACGGCCAAGAAGGCCCCCGCCAAGAAGTCGACCTCTCGCACCACCACCGCCAAGAAGGCCACCGCCCGCAAGAGGTAAGGGGCACAGGGGCACTCACACGCCGGGCCGGACTCCCTACGGAGCCCGGCCCGCGGCGTGTCCACCAGGTGTGCGGAAGGTGGGTGCTCAGAAGGTGTGGAGCGTCACCAGGGTGATCCGGCGGGCCTCGCCCTCGCCCTCCGTCTCGACGCGCACCCGCTGTCCGGGCCGCAGCAGTCTCAGCCCGCCGGCGTCGAACGCCGGCGCGTCGAAGGGCACCGGGGTGCCGTCGTCGAGGAGCACCTGCCCGCTGCGGCTGTCGGGGTCGTACGTGTACGCGGTCGCCTGCATGGCGGCAGCCTACTGCCCGGGGATCAACAGCCGCGCGGCCGCCGCGGCCGTCCGTGGCCCCACTCCCAGGGCGAGCGCGGCGCGCAGGTCGTCGCCGGTGTCCACGTCCTGCCGTACGGAATCCACCGCGGCGAGCATGATTTCCGCGGCGCCCGAGGCGCGATGACGGGCACGGGAATCGGTACCGAAGGCGGGCCGCAATTCCTCGCCTTCGCGTGCGGCCAGCAAAGTGGTGCCGATTGCGGCGGCATCCGGGAGAAAAGCGCGGGGGAATTCCGCGGCCGCGTCCAGGACCCGGGCCAATTCCAGCGGACGTAGCGCCGGAAGATCGGCGTTCAGGGCCGCCACGGCACTTTCGGGGCGGGCGGCGCGTACGACCGCCGCCGCGTGTGCCAGAGCGGCGTTCAGGCCGCCGCGCGGCTCGTCGGCGACGATGTGGGCGCCCAGCGAGCCGAGCTCCCGGCCGGCCAGGGCGTCGTCCGTGACGACCGCCACATCCTTCACCGCGGGGCAGGCCAGCGCCGCCGCCACGGTGTCCTGGGCGAAGGCGAGAGCCAGGCCCGGGCGCAGACCGTCGGAGGCGGTGTCCGAGAGCCTGCTCTTGGCCCGCGCCAGAGGTTTCACGGGTATGACCAAGGTCCACTGCACGAGCGTTTCGTACCTCTCTTGTCGCGGCCATTGTCACTCAGCCGTCACCGGGGCCATCTGGCGGTCGCGGAGCCGGGGCGTACGGTGTTCTCGACAGACCGGCGGCCTGGGGCGACACTTGAGCGGCCCCCAGGCCCTAGAGGAAGGTGTCCGCGTGCCCCGCCGCAGAATCGGGTTCTGGTACCGCTTCGCAGCGGTCCTGTGCAAACCGCCGCTGGTGGTGCTGATCAAGCGGGACTGGCGCGGAATGGAGCACATTCCGGTCGAGGGCGGATTTATCACCGCGGTGAACCACAATTCGCACATTGATCCCTTCGCTTACGCGCACTTCCAGTACAACACCGGCCGTGTTCCGAGATTCCTGGCGAAGAGCGGCCTTTTCCGGAAGGGATTCGTGGGCGCCGCGATGCGCGGCACCGGACAGATCCCCGTCTACCGCGAGAGTACGGACGCGCTCAGCGCCTTCCGCGCCGCGATCGACGCCGTGGAGCGCGGCGAGTGCGTCGCCTTCTACCCCGAGGGCACCCTCACCCGCGACCCCAACGGCTGGCCCATGACCGGCAAGACCGGTGCCGCCCGGGTCGCCCTGCAGACCAAGTGCCCGGTGATTCCGGTCGCCCAGTGGGGCGCCAACGAGGTGCTGCCGCCGTACGCCAAGAGGCTCGAACTGTTTCCGCGCAAGACCCACCGCGTGCTCGCGGGCCCGCCCGTGGACCTGGCGCGGTTCTACGACAAGGAGATGACCCCGGAACTCCTGAAGGAGGCCACCGAGGTCATCATGGCCGCCATCACCCGCCAGCTGGAGGAGATCCGCGGCGAGAAGGCGCCCACAAGGCCCTACGACCCGCGCCGCGAGCGGATCGAGCAGCGGCGGCGCACCCGGGCGCAGACGCAGCGCAAGGTCGGACAGGAAGAAGGGCAGGGCACGTGAGCAAGTCCGTCAAGGCGGCCGTCTTCGGCACCGGATCGTGGGGCACCGCCTTCGGTACGGTGCTCGCCGACGCGGGGTGCGAGGTGACCCTGTGGGGGCGCCGCGCCGACCTCGCGGAAGCGGTCAACTCCACGCGTACGAACCCGGACTACCTCCCCGGCGTCGAACTCCCGGAGAACCTGCGCGCGACGACGGACGCGGCCGAGGCCGCCCGTGACGCCGACTTCACCGTCCTCGCGATCCCGTCGCAGACGCTGCGCGCCAACCTCGCGGAATGGACGCCGCTACTGGCCCCCGACACGGTCCTGGTGTCACTCATGAAGGGCGTCGAACTCGGCTCCGCCATGCGGATGAGCGAGGTGATCGAGGACGTCGCCAAGGTGGGACAGGACCGCATCGCCGTGGTCACCGGACCCAACCTCGCGCGGGAGATCGCCGCCCGGATGCCGGCCGCGTCCGTGGTCGCGTGCACCGACGAGGCGGTCGCCCAGCGGCTCCAGGCCGCCTGCCACACGCCGTACTTCCGCCCGTACACCAACACCGACGTCGTCGGCTGTGAACTCGGCGGCGCCGTCAAGAACGTGATCGGCCTCGCCGTCGGCATCGCGGACGGCATGGGGCTGGGCGACAACGCCAAGGGGTCCCTGATCACCCGCGGGCTCGCCGAGACCACCCGGCTCGGCCTCGCCATGGGCGCCGACCCGCTGACGTTCTCCGGACTCGCCGGGCTCGGCGACCTGGTGGCGACCTGCTCCTCGCCGCTGTCCCGCAACCACACCTTCGGCACCAACCTCGGCAAGGGCATGACCCTTCAGGAGACCATCGCGGTCACCAAGCAGACCGCCGAGGGCGTCAAGTCCTGTGAGTCCGTGCTGGATCTGGCCCGCCGGCACGGAGTCGACATGCCCATCACCGAGACGGTCGTGGGCATCGTGCACGAGGGCAAGGCTCCGGTGGTCGCCCTCAAGGAGCTGATGTCGCGCAGCGCGAAGCCGGAACGACGCTGAGCCACCCGCGGGGCGGACACTGTCTCGGGGCACTACCACCGGGTACCCTCAACGCGATATGAGCACCGAGAACCTCCCCCAGAACCCTGAGCAGCCGCCCCGCAAGCCGCGCGTGGCCGTCGTGTTCGGCGGGCGCAGCTCCGAACACGGGATCTCCACGGTCACCGCCGGCGCCGTCCTGCGGGCCATCGACCGGACCAAGTACGACGTCCTGCCGATCGGCATCACCCGGGAGGGCCGGTGGGTGCTCACCGCCGACGAACCGGAGCGCATGGCGATCACCGAGCGCCGTACGCCCGACGTCGAGGGACTCGCCGATTCGAGCGAGGGCGGCGTGGTGCTCCCGGTCGACCCCGCGAACCGCGAAGTCGTCTACAGCGAGCCCGGCTCGGTGCCCAAGGCGCTCGGCGAGGTCGACGTCGTCTTCCCGGTGCTGCACGGCCCGTACGGCGAGGACGGCACCCTCCAGGGCCTCCTGGAGCTCTCCGGGGTGCCGTACGTGGGTTCCGGCGTGCTCGCCTCGGCCGTCGGCCAGGACAAGGAGTACATGAAGCGGGTGTTCACCTCCTTCGGGCTCAAGGTGGGCCCGTACGTGGTGATCCGGCCGCGTGAGTGGGAGCGCGACGAGTCCGGCGCCCGCGCGAAGATCGTCGCCCTGGCCGGCGAGCACGGCTGGCCGCTCTTCGTGAAGCCCGCGCGCGCGGGATCGTCGATCGGCATCACCAAGGTCGACGACGCCTCCGGTCTCGACGAGGCGATCGCCGAGGCCCAGCGGCACGACCCGAAGATCCTCGTGGAGGCGGCCCTGCGCGGCCGCGAGATCGAGTGCGGGGTGCTGGAGTTCGAGGACGGGCCCCGTGCCAGCGTGCCCTCGGAGATCCCGCCGCCGGACACGCACGCGTACTACGACTTCGAGGCGAAGTACATCGACTCGACGCCCGGCATCGTGCCCGCGCCGCTGACGCCCGAGGAGACGGCCGAGGTCCAGCGGCTCGCGGTGGAGGCGTTCGACGCCGCCTCCTGCGAGGGCCTGGTTCGCGCGGACTTCTTCCTCACCGAGGACGGCGAGTTCGTGATCAACGAGATCAACACGATGCCCGGCATGACCCCGATCTCGATGTACCCGCAGATGTGGCAGGCGACCGGGATCGGCTACCCGGAGCTGGTGGACCGGCTGGTGCAGGCCGCGCTGCGGCGGTCGACGGGCCTGCGCTGAGCCGCTCGGCTAGCCGGCGATCCCTTCCGGGATCGCCTTCTTGACGGCCGGGGCGAGGTCGACCAGCACTCCGGTGCTGTCCCGCCCCTCAGGCACCGTCACCTCCACGTACGCACTGCGATTGGCTGTGGTGAAGCGGTACGCTCCGTCGTCCTGCTTCTCCATCAGCCAGTCGACGCCGTTCACACCGCCGGCGACCGCGTCCGGGTCGCCGCCTTCGGCCACCTTCGGATCGATCATCTTGGGCGGTCGCACGACACCGCAGCGCAGTATGATCGCCGGGCTTCCCCAGCCCGCCGTCAGTGCGGACGCGGGTTCGGGATCCTCACGGCCCAGGCCGTCCAGCTTCGTCGGCAGCGCCCTGTCCAGGTTCTGGCACAGCTTCGTGACCTTCGCACCCGGACTGGGAACCGCCGCCGACGCGCTGTCGTCTGCTGAGGAGCAGCCCGCGACCGTGATCAGCACGGCAAGCGCGGGCGGCCCGATGAGGATGCGGTACCGGTGACGGAAGAAGTTCACCGGCCAAGGGTAGACGGGGGCTACAGATGGACGACCGGGCAGGTCAGGGTGCGGGTGATGCCGTCCACTTGCTGGACCTTCGCGACCACCATGCGACCGAGGTCGTCGACCGTGTCCGCTTGGGCGCGCACGATCACGTCGTACGGTCCTGTCACGTCCTCGGCCTGGATGACCCCAGGAATCTTGCTGATCGCCTCGGCGACGGTCGACGCTTTGCCGACCTCCGTCTGGATCAGGATGTACGCCTGTACCACGGAACCTCCAGGGCGGCCACGAGGATCATGTGGGGAAAAGGAACGCCACGGTATCGCGTCGCCGCGCGCCGCGGGGAGACCCACGGCGACCAGGGCTCGCGCGCCGGGGTGCAGGCACGACAGAAGTTGACGGTCACCTCGACCGTATCGAGGACACTGGTGACGCGCGACCGGGCTCGGACAGGTACAGAAGGGGCGTAAGGGCAATGAAGGGCACTGTTGGTGAGCTCGGGGAGTTCGGGCTCATCAGGGAGCTCACCTCCCGTCTCACCACCACCCCGGCGGTCCGGGTCGGCCCCGGCGACGACGCCGCGGTGGTGGCCGCGCCCGACCGCAGGGTCGTGGCGAGCACCGACATCCTCCTCGAGGGACGGCACTTCCGCCGCGACTGGTCCACGGCCTACGACGTCGGCCGCAAGGCCGCCGCGCAGAACCTCGCGGACATCGCCGCCATGGGTGCCGTACCGACCGCGCTGCTGCTCGGCCTGGTCGTTCCGGCCGAACTCCCGGTGGCCTGGGCGGTCGAGCTGATGGACGGCCTGCGCGACGAGTGCCAGGTCGCGGGCGCGTCGGTGGTCGGCGGGGACGTCGTACGCGGCGACACGATCATGGTGTCGATCACCGCGCTCGGCGACCTGCGCAACAACGAGCCCGTCACGCGCGGCGGCGCGCAGCCCGGGGACATCGTCGCGGTGACCGGCTGGCTGGGCTGGTCCGCGGCCGGGTTCGCGGTGCTCTCGCGCGGCTTCCGCTCGCCGCGCGCCTTCGTGGAGGCACACCGGCGTCCCGAGCCGCCGTACCACGCGGGACCGGCCGCCGCCGGGCTCGGCGCGACCGCCATGTGCGACGTGAGCGACGGGCTGATCGCCGACCTCGGGCACATCGCCGAGGCCAGCAAGGTCCGTATCGACGTCCGTTCCGGCGCGATCGACATCCCCTCCCAGATGAACGACATCGGGCAGGCCGTCGGCGTCGACCCCATGCAGTGGGTGCTCACCGGGGGAGAGGACCACGCCATCGTCGCGACCTTCCCGCCGGACGTGAAACTGCCGGCCCGCTGGAAGATCATCGGAGAGGTCCTCAACCCCTCGGCGCTGCCCCAGGTGACGGTGGACGGGGCTCCGTGGACCAAGAAGGGCGGCTGGGACCACTTCGGGGACATCGAGTCATGAGCGCGCTGCCACGGGTTCTCACGGTCGCGGGCTCCGACTCCGGCGGAGGCGCGGGCATCCAGGCCGACCTGAAGACGATGCTGGCGCTCGGCGTGCACGGCATGAGCGTCATCACGGCCGTCACCGCGCAGAACTCCCTCGGCGTGCAGGGTGCCTGGGAGCTGCCGGTGGAAGCCGTGCGGGCCCAGTACCGCAGCGTCGTCGACGACATCGGCGTACAGGCGGTCAAGACCGGGATGCTGGCCTCGGCGGAACTCGTCGAGGCGGTCGCCGCGTTGATCGACGAGACCGGCGCCCCGGCCGTCGTGGACCCCGTGGGCGTCTCCAAGCACGGTGACCCGCTGCTCGCCGCCTCCGCCCTGGACGCCGTACGGCACACGCTGCTGCCGGTCGCGACCGTGGCGACGCCCAACCTCGACGAGGTGGCGCAGCTCACGGGTGTGCGGGTCGAATCGGAGTCCGGGATGCGGGAAGCCGCCGCGGCCGTGCTCTCGTACGGCCCGCGATGGGTGCTCATCAAGGGCGGTCATCTGGCCGGTGACGCCGTGGATCTGCTCACCGACGGCTCCGAGGAGCACTGGCTGCGCGCGCCGAGGTACGACAACCGGCACACGCACGGCACGGGTTGCACGCTCGCGTCGGCGACAGCCTCGCAGCTCGCGAAGGGGCAGTCGGTGCCGGAGGCGGTGGCGGTGGCCAAGGAGTACGTCACCGGGGCGATCGCGGCCGGATTCGCGCTCGGCGGGGGGATAGGTCCCGTGGACCACGGGTGGCGGTTCCGGGCGGACGGCGGCGCGTAAACGCTTGCGGGAGCTTCCCGCCGGCTTGCTCGCGGGGCTTCCCGTCGGCCTGGACGTGCAAAAAGCCGGTCCACACGAGGTGGACCGGCTCAGTGCAACGAACCAGCAGTGGCCGCGCGCTTAGCTGTGCGTCAGCGCGAGACCTTGCCGGCCTTGATGCACGAGGTGCAAGCGTTCACGCGCTTCGGCGTCCCGCCGACCACAGTACGCACGCGCTGGATGTTCGGGTTCCAGCGACGGGACGTACGGCGGTGCGAGTGCGAGATGCTGTTGCCGAAGCCCGGCCCCTTGCCGCAGACGTCGCAGTTGGCAGCCACGGGTCACTCCAAAGACTTCAGATGCACTTACGGTGGATCCCGGCATGCCGGGATCGAGATCGTAGGATCAGAGATCTGAGTGGCGCTGCCAGGGGGATGGCCCGATGTGGATCGGGCAACCGGAGCAGCATACAACGACTGCGCCAGTGGAACGAAACTACCATGGCTGCTCAGGGCCTCGCTCCAGGCCCTCTTCCGGTGAACACCACCCCGAGGTCTACGCTGCGTCCCACGTCCAGCAGCTCAAGGAGGCGCAGGTGGCGCAGGTGCCGCAGACATTCTTCGATGCTCTCGCGGTACGCACCTGGTGCGGTCTCGCGCTCCGGGCGCTGGGACGGGCGCGCGAGGAGATCGACGCGATCAACGTCTACCCCGTGGCGGACGGGGACACCGGCACCAACCTGTATCTGACCGTGGAGTCCGCCTCGACCGCGGTCGAGGCGGTGTTCGCGGGGTACGAGGCCGCCTCCGAGGGACCGTCCCTGGCGGATGCCACGCGCGCGATGGCGCACGGCGCTCTCATAGGGGCCCGGGGAAACTCCGGGACGATCCTCGCGCAGTTGCTGCGCGGCATGGCCCAGGTGCTCGCCGCCGACCACGACACCGCTCACACCGACGGGCCGGGGCTGCGGCTGGCCCTGAGGCACGCCGCCGACTCCGCCCGCCAGGCCGTGGCCCATCCCGTCGAGGGCACGGTCCTGTCCGTCGCCTCGGCCGCGGCCGACGCGGCCGAGGGGGCGGAGGGCGACTGCGGGACGGTCGCGCGGGCCGCCTACGCGGGGGCGTGCGCGGCGCTGGTCGCGACCCCCGCGCAGTTGGCCGTACTGGAGCGGGCCGGGGTGGTCGACGCCGGCGGGCGGGGGCTGGTGGCGGTCCTCGGGGCGCTGGTCGAGACGTTCACGGGGGAGATGCCGGGGGAGGTGGCGCTGTCGGCGCCGCACGCGCGCGTGCATGACGGGCCGGCCGGATCGCCGCACGCGCGTGTGGCGGACGGAAGTGCGTCAGAGGGCCCTCTTGCCGCCGCTCTCGCCGCCGAGTGCGGGGACACGGACACCCCGGCCGCTCCGGAGCACGGTGGGCCCGCCTTCGAGGTGATCTACCTCCTGGAGGCCGACGACGCGGCCGTCGAGCGGCTGCGGGAGCGGCTCGACGCCCTGGGGGACTCTCTCGTCGTGGTCGGCGGCGACGGGCTGTGGAACGTCCACGTGCACGTCGACGACGCGGGCGCGGCTGTGGAGGCGGGCGTGGAGGCGGGGCGGCCGTACCGGATCCGGATCACGCACTTCGGGCTCGGCGACGTGCACACCACCGGCGCCGAGCGGCCGCCCCGGGAGCGCGCCCAGCGTGCCGTCGTGGCCGTCGTGCCCGGCGAGGGCCTGGCCGGGCTCTACACCGAGGCGGGCGCGACCACCGTGCTCGCGCGCCCCGGGGAGCCGCCCGCGAGCGGGGAACTCGTCGAGGCCGTACGGCGGGCCCACGCGCGCGAGGTGGTGCTGCTGCCCAACGACGCGGACCTGCGCCACACCGCTGCCGCGGCAGCCGAGCAGGCCCGCACGGAGGGCATCCGGGTGGCCCTCATCCCGACGCGCTCCGCGGTCCAGGGCATCGCCGCGCTCGCCGTGCACGAGCCGGACCGCCGCTTCGACGAGGACGTCGTGACGATGACCTCGGCGGCGGGAGCCACCCGGTACGCCGAAGTCGTCGTCGCGGAACGCCAGTCGTGGACCATGGCCGGCATCTGTCAGGCCGGCGACGTCCTCGGCCTCATCGACGGCGACGTGGCCGTCATCGGGGAGGACGTCACCGTCACCGCCGAAACGGTTCTCGACCGCATGCTCGCGGCCGGCGGCGAACTGGTCACGCTCGTCCTGGGCAACGAGGCTCCCGAGCCGATCGCCGAGCACCTCGAAGCGCGCGTCCGGGAGGCGTACCTGGCCGTCGACACGGTGGTGTACCGGGGCGGGCGGCAGGGGGCCGTGCTCCTCATCGGGGTCGAGTAGGCCCTGGGTAACGGGGTCGAGCGGGCCCCCAGGTCGCGCAACCCCTAGTCGGCCGGTTGTTCGTCCGTCTGTGCCGCCGCCTGGTCTTCCACGACCTGGAGCAACTGCCGGGCCTCGGCCAGTCGCGCCACGGCCACCTCGTCCTCGGTGGCGCCGTACGAGGCCAGTACCGCACGCGCGCGTGCCGCCGCCCGGTCGGGGCGGCTCAGGTCGGCCTCCAGCCAGCCCGCGGTGAGTTCGGCGCCGGTCCGGCTGTGCAGGGCGTCGGCCCCGAGGGAGGCGAACAGCACGATGGCCTCGGCCACTTGGGCCAGGGACTCCTCCAACACGGCCCGGATCGAGTCGTCCTCGGCGTCCTCGGCGGCGGAACGGGCCAGCAGGTCGCCGAACTGGCGCCGGGTGTGGCCGAGTTCGGAGACGAGCCGCTGCCGGGCCTCCTCGTCGGCCACCTCCGAGCCCAGCGCCGCCTCGCACTCCCGGACCGCGCTCGCCATCAGCGCACGTGCCTCGTCGGGCCCCTCCTCCGGACGCAGCGCGAGCCACGCGCGGGCGCGCAGGGAGCGGACCAGGCCGTGGACGTTGCCGAGCGAGCGCCACAGGTCGCCCGCGCGCGCGTACGACCGGTCCGCTTCGGCGTGCAGGCCCGCGTGCCCGAGGGACTCCGCGGCGAGATGGGCCAGCGTCGCGTGGTCGTGCTGCTCGGGCCAGTGCCGGGCGAGCTCGGCCGCCTGGAGCCGCCGTTCGGCGGCCGCGCGGTGCTCGCCCAGCTCGCTCAGGCAGTCGCCGAGCCACCACTGCGTCTGCACGATCGCGCCGTCGCCGTGCGTCTCGGCGTGCAGATCGGGCAGCGCCGACTCCAGCACCTCCGCGGCCTCGGCCCATCGCCCCAGCCGCAGCAGGAACCCGCCGAGCTGCTGCCGGGCCCAGGCACCGAGCGTCCGCCCCTCGCCGGCCTCGTCGGCCCAGTGCGCCGCCTCCAAGGCGTGCTCGGCCGCCTCCTCCGCCAGCCCTCTGCCGCCGACGACCTCGGCGAGCTGGAGGTGCAGCTGGGCCCGCCCGGTCGCCTCCAGATGCGGACCGCCGTGCTCCAGGGCCGCCCGCAGCGCCCGCTCCGTCTCGGCCAGGTCGCCCAGATGATGGGCGAGTCCGGCCAACCGCGCCTCGTACTCCACCGCGAACCACGGCAGCCCCGCCCCCACGAACGCCGCCGCGGCCCGCGCGAACAGCTCCGCGGCCGCCTCCACGTCCCCGCCGAGCGCCGCCAGCTCCGCGAGCATCGCCTGCGCCTCAGCGGCCCGCGACGCCAGCCGTACGTCGTCCCCGGCCCGCCCCTCGACCAACGCCAGCACTTCCCGCGCGGCCACTTCGGCCTCGGCCAGCACGGATTCCACGGAGGGGCGAGAGGGCGGAGTCGCTGCGTCTTGGTGGCCGTCGGCCGGGCTGGGGCGGGTGCCCTGGGAGCCGTGGTCCGGGAGCGTGCCGCCCGCAGAGTCGTCGGCCGGAACCGCTCTGCCGCTACGGGCGTCGGCTGGGGTCGGCTCGCCTTGCAAGCCGCCCGACGGAGTCACGGTTCCTCGGTCGTCGGCCGGGTCCGTGACGGTGGCCCCGGAGCTGCCGTCCGACGTCACGGCGTCCCGAGGGCTGTCGTCCGACGTCACGGCGTCCCGAGGGCTGTCGTCCGGGGTCACGGCGTCCCGAGGGCTGTCGTCCGGCGTCACGGCGTCCCGAGGGCCGTCGTCCGGGGCCACCTCGCCCCACGAGCCGTCGATCGGCGCTCCGGCCTCCCGCGTCTCACCGGCCGGGCCCTCGTCGTCGCCCAAGGACTCGACGACCTCGTGCACCCGCCGCATCAGGATCCGCGCCCGCCCCATCAGCACGGACGCCGTCTGCCGGACGCCCGTGCCGCCCTCGGCGTACAGGGCGAGGATCTCGTCGTAGGGCTCGGCGACCGCGGTCAGCGCCTCGTCCACGTGGCCCGCGAGGGCGCGTACGTACGCCGCACGCGTGTGTGCGGCCAGGGCCTCTCCGGGGTCGCCCGCCTCGGCGTACAGCTCGGCGGCGTGCTCGAAGAGGCCGACGCCCTCGGGGCCCCGGTCCATCGCCTCGTGGTCGGCGATCTCCGCCCGGTCGCGGGCGGCCAGCTCGACGCCCTGCGCGGCCCGGGCGACGGCCGCCCACGCCTCTACGGCGTTCGGCTGCAGGGTGTCCGACAGTCGCCGCGCCTCGGCGAGCAGTGCGGCCAGAGCGGGTTCGTCCGGGGTGACGGCCACCTGGGCCGGCACGGGAGGCGAAGCCACTGCCCGCGCCGACCGCACCCCCAGCGGCAGCCGCTCCACCAGCGGCCGCTGCGCCATACGCGCGCGTGCCCGCTCGCTGACGTGCCGCGTGCCGTTGCGCTCGTCGAAGCGGGCGGCCAGCGCGAGGGCCTCCTCGCGCGCGTGGGCGGCGAGTTCGCGCGCGCTCCACGCGCGGTCGGCGGGTCCGGGCACCCGCTGGTCGCCGAGTCCCCGTTCGGTCAGGCGGTCCATGAGCAGGGCCACCACGGCCATGAAGTCCAGCTTGCTGCGTGGATGCCCGTCGTCCGTGAAGTACGCCGACCGCTCCGCGAGCAACTCCAGGCCACGCGCCTCGTTGCCGGACAACGCGCAGAACTCGACGTGGTCCGCATAGGCGCCGCGCATGCTCTCCATGGCCCGTACGAGCCGGAAGCCCCGCAGATGGTTGGCCCGCGCCTCGTCCACGCGTCCGAGCCGCAGCAGGGGGACCAGGGAGGACGCGAGCACCGTGTGCGGCTCGTGGGCGCAGGTGTACTCGCCCTCCAGAACCGGCGCCCACAGCTCCAGCGCCTCGGCGTCCCGCCCGCACTCCGCCTGCCACCAGCCCTGCCCGTGCAGCTCACAGGCGTGGCAGTCGGCCATGGCGTCCCGGTCGGCGGCCAGCCACGCGGCGTACGCCCGCTCGGCCCGTGCCACGTCCCCGATGTGCGCGGCCACACTGAACTCGGCGCTGCGCACAGCCCGTTCGGAGTGCCCGGCCAGCCGGTAGCGGTGTTCCATCTCGCCGAGCCACTTCTCGACGGAGGCGAGCGGAATGTGCGGCTGGTCGAGCATGCCGGACGACATCCACTTGAACACCCAGTGCAGCGAGTGCGTCTCGTACTCGTCGAAGTCCTCGGGCCGCTCGTCCCACATGCGCAGCAGCCGCGCGAAGGGGACGAACATCTTGGCCTTCTCGGAGCTGTAGTTGTAGACCTTCAGCTGGTGCCCGAGCGCTTCTATCACCGCGAGCGGGATGTTCAGCTTCTCCGCCTCGGCGAGCAGCCGCTCCGCGCGCGCGTTGCGGGCCGGCCCTTCCGGTTGCTCGGAGTTCTCCGCCATCGCCCGGCGCAGCTCGTCGAAGTCCGTGATCTCACTCATCGGTGACCGTCCTCGCCGTGGGTGGCCCATTCCAGGAGGCCGATGAACGCCCGGTTCAGCAGAGCGGAGTCCGCGGGCCTGAGCGGCCGCTGCGCCATCAGCAGAGCCTGCCCGTACAGGGACTCCGTGGCGGTGCCGATCAGCTCCGGGTCGCCGAGTGAACTGATCCGCCGGATCAGCGGGTTGAGGTGGTTGAGCACCAGCCGCGCGCGCGGGGCGCTGCCCCGCAGCGAGCCGAGGATGCCCGCCCACAGGTCGTCGGCCTGCTCCGCGGCCTCCGCCCGGGCCTGCTCGTGCCGCGCCGCCCGGTCGTCCAGGTGCAGCGCGGGCACGGACAGGGGATGGAAGGCCCGCAGGACGACGTCGCAGCCCAAGGGGTCGAGTTTCGCCCGCGCGGCCGCCAGGAAGCCCGCCAGGGCCAGCTCCTCGACCGGATCGACCGCATCCAGATGGGCGGTCACGGTGTCGGCGTCCAGCTCGGCGACCACCGTCCCCGGCCGCACCGAGGGCAGCGCCTCGATCAGCTCGCTGTCGTAGGTGTAGCCGCCGTTGATCACTCCGACACCCTGCGCGGACGCGATCGGGGCGACCTGCCGGAACTCCTCGACGGTCCGCGTGAAGTGCACCACCGGGTGCCGCTGCGCGAACTCCTCCAGGGACAGCTGCCCGTCGGTCGTCTCGAAGGGCAGCCACGGGAGCATCGTGCGCAGCATCTCCCGGTCGTGCCGCGCCAGCGACTTCACGCCCAGGTGGTGCACGGCCAGGAAGGCCGCCAGGCGCTCCGGATCACCGGCCGCGAGGCCCGTCAGCCAGGAACGGATCCGCTCGCCCAGCGCCTCCCGGACGGCCGCCAGTGTCTCGTCCTCGTACAAGGACTCGCGCGAGGCGGTGGGCCGCAGGCTGTCCGTGTCCAGGACGCAGCGCACGAAGAACGCCCAGTCCGGCAGCAGCTGTTCGCCCCGCTCGGTCAGCAGCATGCCCTTCAGGTGCACGCGGTGACTCGCCCGCTGGGCCGGACTCACCGCCGACGGCAGGACGTACGCCACCCCGCGGATCCCGGCGAGCGGCACGTCCAGCGCGATCGAGTCAAGCGGGGTGAACCCGAACAGGTCGTAGCAGTGCCGCGCCAGGGCGACCCGCCGGGTGGCGGGGCTCGGGTACGTCCGGTCCCAGGGCGCCGGCAGGTCGGTGACCGCCTCGTCGCCCACCCGCACGTCGTACGGCAGCAGCGAGCCGAAGTCCCGCGCCAGCGCGAGGACCCGCTCCTCGGACAGCCACTCCCCGGCGCCCGCTCGCGCCACCAGGTGCACGGTGGTGCCCGGCTGCGGACGGGCCTCGTCCGGCAGCGTCCGCACGGTGTACGAACCGTCGTCGCTCGCCGTCCACTCCACGGGCGGGGCACCCGGCGTACGCGCGCTGCGACTGACCACCCGGATCCGCTCGGCGACCACGAAACAGGCGAGCAGCCCGATGCCGAACTGCCCGAGGAAGTCTGAGCGGGCCTCCTCAAGCCCGTCGGAACGCTTGGAGCTGCGCCCGATGGTGGCGAGCAGGGTGTGCACGTCCGCCTCGGTGAGCCCGACCCCGGAGTCCTCGACACGCAGGGACCCGCCCTCGGCGTACAGCCGCACGTGCGCCGGCGCGTCGGACTGCTCGGCCCGCCGGGCGGTGATCGCGTCCACCGCGTTCTGCAGCAGCTCGCGCAGGTAGACCTTCGGGCTGGAGTAGAGGTGGTGGGAGAGCAGGTCCACCAGACCACGCAGGTCGACCTGGAACGTATGAGGTGACTGGGGCGAGGGAGATGCCGGGGAGGGCTGTGAGGTCTGGGAGTCCATCGTCGCAGCGCCGGTGGGGGAGGGGCGACGGCGCGGGGTCGGGCGGTCCCGGTGAGGCGGTGACCGCGGGGATGGCCGGAGGCGCGCCATCCTAAGGCCCCAACCAGCCGTCTGACCAGGGGTTTCCCGAGACGTATACGGCTTTGTCAGTGCCGTGGTGTGCAATGGATCTCGTGCCCGCACTGGAAAAACCACTGGAACAGCCGCTGAAGGCAGTGCTCGGCCCCGCCACCGCGAAGGTGATGGCCGAGCATCTCGGCCTGCACACCGTCGGCGACCTCCTGCACCACTACCCGCGCAGATACGAGGAGCGGGGCCAGCTCACCCACCTCGCCGACCTCCCCATGGACGAGCACGTCACGGTGGTCGCCCAGGTCGCCGACGCACGCCTGCACACCTTTGCCTCGGCCAAGGCCCCGCGCGGCAAGGGACAGCGCCTGGAAGTGACCATCACGGACGGCAGTGGCCGCCTCCAACTGGTCTTCTTCGGCCACGGCGTTCACAAGCCCCACAAGGAACTCCTGCCGGGCACACGCGCATTGTTCGCGGGCAAGGTCTCCGTCTTCAACCGTCGCCTTCAACTGGCCCACCCGGCCTACGAATTGCTACGGGGCGACAGTGAGGAAGCCGTGGATGCCTGGGCGGGCGCCCTCATCCCCCTCTACCCCGCCACCGCCAAGCTGGAGTCCTGGAAGATCGGCAAGGCGATCCAGACCGTCCTGCCCAGCGCCCAGGAAGCCCTCGACCCGCTCCCGGACTCCCTCCGCGAGGGCCGTGGCCTGGTCTCTCTCCCCGAGGCACTCCTCAAGATCCACCGCCCGCACACCAAGGCGGACATCGACGACGCCCGCGCCCGCCTCAAGTGGGACGAGGCCTTCGTCCTCCAGGTCGCCCTCGCCCGCCGCCGCCACGCCGACGCCCAACTCCCCGCCGTCCCCCGTGAACCCGCCCCCGACGGCCTGCTCACCGCCTTCGACGCCCGTCTGCCCTTCACCCTCACCGACGGCCAGCAGAAGGTCTCCCGGGAGATCTTCGACGACCTGGCGACGGACCACCCGATGCACCGGCTGCTCCAGGGCGAGGTCGGCAGCGGGAAGACCATGGTGGCCCTGCGCGCCATGCTCGCCGTGGTCGACGCCGGCGGCCAGGCCGCGATGCTGGCGCCCACCGAGGTTCTCGCCCAGCAGCACCACCGGTCGGTCGTCGAGATGATGGGGGAGCTGGCCGAGGGCGGGATGCTCGGCGGGGCCGAGAAGGCCACCAAGGTGGTGCTGCTCACCGGGTCCATGGGCGTCGCCGGCCGCCGCCAGGCACTGCTCGATCTCGTCACCGGGGAGGCCGGGATCGTGATCGGCACGCACGCGTTGATCGAGGACAAGGTGCAGTTCCACGACCTTGGGCTGGTCGTGGTGGACGAACAGCACCGGTTCGGTGTCGAGCAGCGCGACGCCCTGCGCGGCAAGGGCAAGCAGCCGCCCCACCTCCTCGTCATGACCGCCACGCCCATTCCGCGCACGGTCGCCATGACCGTCTTCGGGGACCTGGAGACCTCCGTCCTCGACCAGCTCCCGGCCGGCCGCTCGCCGATCGCCAGCCATGTCGTGCCGGCCGCCGACAAGCCCCACTTCCTGGCGCGGGCCTGGGAGCGGGTGCGCGAGGAGGTGGAGAACGGCCACCAGGCGTACGTCGTCTGCCCGCGCATCGGCGACGAGGAGGACGACCCCAAGAAGGCCGGCAAGAAGAAGTCCGCCGAGGACGAGGCCGAGAAGCGCCCGCCGCTCGCCGTCCTCGACGTCGCCGACCAGCTCGCCAAGGGGCCGCTCACCGGCCTCAGGGTGGAGGTCCTGCACGGCCGGATGCACCCCGACGACAAGGACGCGGTCATGAGGCGCTTCGCCGCCGGGGAGACCGACGTCCTGGTCGCCACCACGGTCATCGAGGTCGGCGTCAACGTCCCCAACGCCACCGCCATGGTGATCATGGACGCCGACCGCTTCGGCGTCTCCCAGCTGCACCAGCTGCGCGGCCGGGTCGGCCGTGGCTCGGCGGCCGGCCTGTGCCTCCTGGTCAGCGAGATGCCGGAGGCGAGCCCGGCCCGCCAGCGGCTGAACGCCGTGGCCGCCACCCTCGACGGCTTCGAGCTCTCCCGCATCGACCTCGAACAGCGCCGAGAGGGCGACGTCCTCGGCCAGGCCCAGTCCGGAGCCCGCACCAGCCTGCGGATGCTCGCGGTCATCGAGGACGAGGAGATCATCGCGGAGGCCAGGCAGGAGGCGGCGGCCGTGGTGGCGGCCGATCCGGACCTGGAGCGGCTGCCCGGCCTGCGCACGGCCTTGGACGCCCTCCTGGACGAGGAAAGGGAGCAGTACCTGGAGAAGGGCTAGAGGACACACTCCGGCCCTCAGCCGAGCGGGGACCCGCGCGGCTGACCCCACGGACCCGCAGCCGCCCACGACACACAGCACCCCCCACCTCCGCCTGCCAAACTGGACCTGTAACCGCCCCTCGAACAAGGACCCCAGATGACCCGCGTGATCGCCGGCGCAGCCGGCGGACGTCGCCTAGCCGTCCCACCGGGAACCGGCACCCGTCCCACCTCCGGCCGCGCACGCGAGGGCCTCTTCTCCACCTGGCAGTCCCTGCTGGGCGGCCCGCTGGACGGCGAGCGGGTCCTCGACCTGTACGCCGGTTCGGGCGCCGTCGGTCTGGAGGCGCTGTCCCGCGGCGCCGGCCACACCCTGCTCGTGGAGGCCGACGCCCGGGCCGCCCGCATCGTCCGGGAGAACGTGAAGAGCCTGGGTCTGGCCGGCGCCGAGGTCAGGGCGGGCAAGGCCCGGCAGGTGATCCAGACTCCGCCCGCGCAGCCGTACGACCTCGTCTTCCTGGACCCGCCGTACGCCGTCACGGACGACGATCTTCGGGAGATTCTGCTCACACTCCGTACGCAGGGCTGGCTCACGGACGATGCCCTCGTCACCGTGGAGCGCAGCACCAGAGGCGGCGAATTCAGGTGGCCGGACGGCTTCGAGGCGATCCGGGCCCGTCGTTACGGCGAGGGAACGTTTTGGTACGGTCGCGCCGCCTCTACGTGCGAAGACGCACGATGACCGGACCGGAGAGCGAGGGATCTCAAGTGCGCCGCGCCGTCTGTCCCGGGTCGTTCGACCCGATCACCAACGGACATCTCGACATCATTTCCCGCGCCTCCCGTCTGTACGACGAGGTCTACGTCGCGGTGATGATCAACAAGTCCAAGAAGGGCCTGTTCGAGGTCGACGAGCGGATCGACCTGATCCGCCAGGTCACCGCCGAGTACGAGAACGTCCGGATCGAGGCCTTCCACGGCCTCCTCGTCGACTACTGCAAGCAGCGGGACATCCCCGCCATCGTCAAGGGGCTGCGGGCGGTGAGCGACTTCGACTACGAGCTGCAGATGGCCCAGATGAACATCGGCCTGTCGGGTGTGGAGACACTCTTCGTGCCGACCAACCCGACCTACAGCTTCCTCTCCTCCTCGCTCGTCAAGGAGGTCGCGACCTGGGGCGGAGACGTCTCCCACCTGGTGCCGGCCACCGTCCTCGAGGCTCTCAACGAGCGCCTGCGCAAGGACTGATGGGGCTACAGTCGTCCCGTCCGTCTCCAACACAGCTGTAGAGAGTGGCGAGCACAGGTGGACGTGCAGAAGAAGCTCGACGAGATCGTGGCCTCGGTCTCCGGTGCCCGGTCGATGCCCATGTCGGCCTCGTGCGTGGTCAACCGCGCCGAACTGCTCTCGATGCTCGAAGAGCTGCGCCAGGCCCTGCCCGGCTCCCTCGCCCAGGCCCAGGAGCTGATCGGCGACCGCGAGCAGATGGTCGAGCAGGCCCGTCAGGAGGCCGAGCGGATCATCGGTCAGGCGCACGCCGAGCGCGGCTCGCTGATCTCCGACACGGAGGTCGCCCGCCGCTCCCAGGCCGAGGCCGACCGCATCCTCGCCGAGGCCCGCAAGGAGGCCGAGGACGTCCGCGCGGAGGCGGACGACTACGTGGACTCCAAGCTCGCCAACTTCGAGGTCGTCCTCACCAAGACCCTCGGCTCGGTGGGCCGCGGCCGCGAGAAGCTCCTCGGCACCGGACCCGGCATCGACGAGCAGGGCTACGAGGACGAGGACGCCCCCGAGCGCAGCCACGACCCGGATACCCTGCGCCGCAGCGCCGACGAGTACGTCGACGTCAAGCTGGGCGCCTTCGAGGCGGTGCTCGCCAAGACCCTGGACGCCGTCGGGCGCGGCCGCCAGAAGCTGCACGGCCGAATCGCCTCGGACGACCTCGGCGCTCTCGCCGACGACCTCTCCACCCTCCAGCACTCCAGCGACGCCGACTACCTGGCCGACCTCGTCGCCCACGCCGAGGCGGGCACCCCGGCCGCCCAGGCCACCCCCGCCGAGCAGCCCGTACAGCAGCCGTACGACCAGCAGACCGCGCAGCCCGCCTACGGCTACCAGCAGCAGCCGGCCGCCGATCCCTACGGCGGCTACCAGCAGCAGTACGGCGGCCAGCAGGACCCGTACGGCTACCAGCAGGCCGATCCCTATGCCTACCAGGGCTACGAAGGCCAGCAGGGCACCTACGACCCGCACCAGGCCCAGCAGGGCTACGCCGAGCAGCAGCAGATGCCCGCACTCGACGAGACCAGTCTCTTCGACACCGGCATGATCAGCGCGGAGCAGCTGCGGGCCTATGAACAGGGGCGCGGAAACAACTGATCAGCCTCGTCGAAAAGGGGCGGTGGCCGGGAGCGCGCACCGGATTGGGCCGTGAGGGAAAGGTCCAGTATCCTGGCTCTTCGGTCGCGTGTACGTCCGCGATCAACGCTGCCCGGGAACACCGAAGGGCAGCGTCCCCCGAGCTCAGAAGATCGAAAGCAGGAATGGCTCTGAACGCCCGCCTCGACCACCGCAACCCTCTCGTGTTCGACACACACGAGCTGGGGCGGCGTCCTGGCGCGCTGCAGCGCCTGACCCGCGAGATCGACGCCCCCAAGGATCTCGGGATCCAGGAGGTCATCGGAGTGCCGGAAGGCGACCCGATGAAGCTTGATCTCCGCCTTGAGTCGGTCATGGAAGGGGTGCTTGTCACAGGCACCGCCCGTGCACGGGCCAAGGGGGAGTGCGTAAGGTGTCTGGAGCCGCTCGAGCTGCTGCTCGAAGCGGACTTCCAGGAGATGTTCTCGTACCCTGACGCCGACGACCGGGGCCGTGTGAAAGCGGAGCCGGCCGACGACGCCGAGGGATCCGTACAGGACGAGGACATGCTCTTCATCGAGGACGGCCTGTTCGACCTCGAACCCGTGCTGCGGGATGCGGTAGTGCTGTCACTGCCGATGCAGCCGGTGTGCCAGGAAGACTGTCTGGGCCTGTGCTCCGAGTGCGGAGCACGGCTCACGGACGACCCGGACCACCACCATGACGCCGTCGACATTCGTTGGGCGGCACTGCAGGGACTCGCCGATTCACTCGGAGACGGCGAGAAGGACGACATGAGCGGCGCCGAAGCGGGCGTCGACGAGAAGCAGGAGAAGTAGCCGTGGCTGTTCCGAAGCGGAAGATGTCGCGCAGCAACACGCGCCACCGCCGGTCGCAGTGGAAGGCTGCGGTCCCCACCCTGGTTGCGTGCGAGCGCTGCCACGAGCCCAAGCTGCAGCACATTGCGTGCCCGTCTTGCGGCACTTACAACAAGCGCCAGGTCCTCGAGGTCTGAGCGGCTGGTGAGAGGCACAGTGTCCACGCCAAAGAAGACCGCTCCCCGCGTGAGCGGGAGTAGCCCGGCGGACAACACAGCCTCGTCCCACACGCTGTTGGAAGGGCGGCTCGGGTACACACTCGAGTCCGCCCTTCTGGTGCGTGCGCTGACCCACCGTTCGTACGCGTACGAGAACGGCGGTCTGCCCACCAACGAGCGCCTGGAGTTCCTCGGGGACTCCGTACTCGGCCTCGTGGTCACGGACACGCTGTATCGCACCCACCCCGACCTGCCCGAAGGCCAACTGGCCAAGTTGCGGGCCGCGGTGGTCAACTCGCGTGCGCTGGCGGAGGTCAGCCGTGGGCTCGACCTGGGCTCTTTCATCCGGCTCGGCCGCGGTGAAGAGGGCACAGGCGGCCGGGACAAGGCGTCCATCCTCGCCGACACCCTGGAAGCGGTGATCGGCGCGGTCTATCTCGACCAGGGCCTGGACTCGGCGGCGGAGCTCGTGCACCGCCTGTTCGATCCCCTGATCGAGAAGTCCTCGAATCTCGGAGCCGGCCTGGACTGGAAGACCAGTCTCCAGGAGCTCACCGCGACCGAAGGACTCGGCGTGCCCGAGTACCTGGTCACGGAGACCGGCCCCGACCACGAAAAGGTCTTCACTGCTGCCGCCCGCGTCGGAGGCGTCTCGTACGGCACCGGCACCGGCCGCAGCAAGAAGGAGGCGGAGCAGCAGGCCGCCGAGTCCGCCTGGCGGGCCATTCGGGCCGCCGCGGACGAGCGAGCCAAGGAGGCGGCCGAGCGGGCCGCCGAGGACGGCGAAGGTCCGTCGTCCGTCTCCGCCTGACCGAACAAGCGCGACCGAGCGCCCGCCCCCGGGTCCTGCCCAGGGTCGGGCGCTCGACTCATACACCGGATGTGACGGGGGAGCCCCATGCCCGAGTTGCCCGAGGTCGAGGTCGTACGGCGCGGTCTGGAGCGGTGGGTCGCCCACCGGACGGTCGCCGAGGCCGAGGTGCTGCACCCGCGCGCGGTACGCCGTCATCCGGCCGGTGCCGACGACTTCGCCCACGGTCTCAAGGGACACCGCATCGGTGTGTCCAGCCGCCGGGGCAAGTACCTGTGGCTGCCGCTGGAGGACACCGACCAGGCGGTCCTGGCGCATCTCGGGATGAGCGGCCAGCTCCTGGTCCAGCCGCACGAGGCACCCGACGAGAAGCACCTCAGGATCCGGGTCCGGTTCGCGGACGAGGTGGACACGGAACTCCGCTTCGTCGATCAACGCACCTTCGGCGGCCTGTCGTTGCACGACACCACGCCGGACGGGCTGCCCGACGTCATCGCGCACATCGCCCGTGACCCCCTGGACCCCCTGTTCGACGACGAGGCATTCCACCAGGCTCTGCGCCGCAAGCGCAGCACCATCAAACGGGCCCTGCTCGACCAGTCGTTGATCAGCGGCGTCGGCAACATCTACGCGGACGAGGCCCTTTGGCGCGCCCGCATCCACTACGAGCGTCCGACGACCGGGTTCACACGACCGCGCAGCGCCGAACTCCTGGGCCACGTCCGGGACGTGATGAACGCGGCCCTCGCGGTCGGCGGCACGAGCTTCGACAGCCTCTACGTCAACGTCAACGGGGAGTCGGGCTACTTCGACCGCTCACTCGACGCGTACGGACGCGAGGGTCTGCCGTGCAGGCGCTGCGCCACGCCGATGCGCCGGCGCCCCTGGATGAACCGGTCCAGCTACTTCTGCCCGAGGTGTCAGAGGGCGCCGCGCGTCGCGTCGTAACGCTCGCGGGCCGTCAGTACGTCGCCCATCCGGCCCTCCACGAACTGGATGAGGCCCATCAGCCGCGTGGCGACCTCACGGCCGAGCGGCGTCAGTTCGTAGTCCACGCGGGGCGGGTTGGTGGGCTGGGCCTCGCGGTGGACCAGGCCGTCGCGTTCCAGGGCGTGCAGTGTCTGGGAGAGCATCTTCTCGCTCACGCCGTCCACGCGGCGGCGCAGCTCGTTGAAGCGCAGCGAGCCCTCGTGCAGGGCGCCGAGGGTGAGCGCGCCCCAGCGTCCCGTGACGTGCTCCAGGGTGCCGCGCGAGGGGCAGGCCTTGGCGAACACGTCGAACGGGAGGTCCTGCGCCTCCGTGCGCTCCTGCGTGGTGTCCATACCTCAAGCGTACTCGAAGGCAGCGCTAACTGACAGGTTGCACTAACTGTCAGTTAGCGCAACCTGTCGGAGTCACCGGGACTAGTACCCGAAGTCCTGCGTCCACCAAGGGCCGCCCGACCCGAGGTGCACGCCGACTCCCAGCGTCTTGAAGTCGCAGTTCAGGATGTTGGCCTTGTGGCCGGGACTGTTCATCCAGGCTTCCATCACCGCGGCCGCGTCGGCCTGGCCCCGGGCTATGTTCTCGCCGCCGAGGTCGGTGATGCCGGCCTTCGCGGCCCGGTCCCAGGGGCTCAGACCGGAGGGGTCGGTGTGGTCGAAGAAGCCGCGCTCGGCCATGTCCTGACTGAAGGCCTGGGCGAGGTCGGCCAGCGCGCTGTTCGCGGCGACCGCGCTGCAGCCCACCTTCGCGCGCTCCTCGTTGACGAGCTTCAGCACCTCGGCCGCGGCGGCGGTCTCCGCGGACACCGTCACGGGGGCACTGGTCTCCTTCGGCGGCGCCGGCGCCTTGGTGGCCGCCTGGGAAGGAATCGTCTTCGGCTTCTTGCTGGGGGTGGCCTTCGGCTTCTTCGACGGCGTCTCGGTCGGCGCGGCAGAAGACGTCGAGGGGGCGGGCGCGGGCGAGGCGGAGCGGTCGGCGTCGCGGCTGGTGGCCCCCTCGTCGCGGCTCTCGGCGCTGCCGGAGGTGCCGCCCTGCTCGGACGGGCTGCTGGTCGGCGAGTCCGCGGCCTGCACGCTGTCGCCGCCGGTGCTGCTGCCCCCGCCGAGCTTGTAGTTCTCGAGGCCGGGTACCGCACCCGTGGCGACCGCGACCGTACCGAGGGCGACCGCCGCGGAGACGCCGAGCAGACCGGTCTTCACCGGTGTCACGGTCCTCTTCCGCCGGCGGTGCGAGCCTCGCCGTGGGCCGTTGCCGGGCGTGAAGCTCTCGCCCCGGTAGGCGGCGTAGTCCTCCTCCGTCGCGAAGAGGTAGGCGTCACTCCTCGCGTTGGCCTCGGCGCGCACCTCGGGGTTCAGATAGGGGGCGGTGCCCATCGTGGGGTGGTCCCCGTACGAGTCGTGGTGCGCGTAACTCCCCGCGTACGGGTCGTACGCCTCGGTCACCCCTGTGGCGCGGCCCGTGGCGGCGCGGCCGGCGGCGGAGCGTCGGTGGCGTCCCATGTCCTTGCCTTCCTCGTCCTGGCGGTCGACGCGTCCCCCCGGTCAACCAAGCTCACGAAACCCACACGATCGAGTGAGTTTCGTATGAGATTCATTGGGTGGGGACGGTACCGCATGGCGCCAGGGGAGGAAGTGTCCCGAGAGACATTGGCCCGTTAGGTTGCACTCATGAGCGAGGATGTGCGACTGGTCGCCTGGGTGCGTGGACGCGTCCAAGGTGTGGGTTTCCGCTGGTTCACGCGGGCCAAGGCCCTGGAGATCGGCGGCCTGAGTGGTTTTGCTCTCAATTTGGGCGACGGACGGGTCCAGGTGGTCGCCGAAGGGCCCCGGACGGGCTGCCAGGGGCTCCTCGACTGGCTCCAGGGTGACGACACGCCCGGCCGGGTGGAAGGCGTCACCGAGATCTGGGACACACCTCGAGGGGGCTACGACGGCTTCGCGATCCGCTGACCCGAATCTGTAAAACAGCCCAGGCGGAACCGGAGGGACATGCCGCCGGCACCTGCCGGAAGCAGAAAGGGCCTGGTGGTTGCCAAGAAACGCTCACCGTGACAGGCTCCGCACGTAAGGATGATCGTCACCCCCCGAGGGTCCCGAAGGAGCCGCAGCGTCGCCGATTCCGGCCGCGCGGCACAGGGTTGCCCGCCAATACGGGGCGTGATCGTGTTGACCGTCAAACTTTTTGGTGAGACGCTGAAAGCACCCCGCGCACCTTAGCTGTTTGGCATGGAAGAACGGCAGCAAAAACTCAAGAGTGCCAAGCACCGCGGGTGCGAATCCCTCACGACCCACACCGCTTCGGTCGGTCACTCAGTGTGGAGGACCATCCATCATGGCAAAGGCGCTTCTCGGTTACGTCGGCGGCTCCGACCCTCGACTCCTCGCCGAGATGCGACGGCTTCAGCAGCGCGTCCAGGACCTGGAATCCGAACTCGTTCGGATCCAGGAGGAGAACGACGCGCTCGCGGCTGCCGCTTCTCACGACAGGATCATGGAGAGCATCGACGCACACCAGGCGGAGCCTGCGCTCACCTGATCACTGCATCGCTACACGACAGCTCACGCAGTGGTTGGGCAGCCTGTATCAACCGCTAAGTTGTCAGATTTGCAAGGGACGCTTCGGCGTCCCTTCTTTCTTTCCCAGCGCCATTACTTCCCCCCGCGCATCCTTTCACCCTCTTCAACGTCTGGTCTGCCCTGCACGTTCATGGGTGAAACCGTGGGTTCATGGAGTGAGACACCACCGGAAGGTAGAGTCCGGCGGCGTGCACCTCAAGGCCCTGACCCTCCGTGGCTTCAAGTCGTTCGCCTCGGCGACCACGCTCCGGTTCGAACCGGGCATCACGTGTGTCGTCGGACCGAACGGCTCGGGCAAGTCCAACGTCGTGGACGCGCTCAGCTGGGTCATGGGGGAGCAGGGCGCCAAGTCGCTGCGCGGCGGCAAGATGGAGGACGTCATCTTCGCCGGCACCACCGGCCGCCCACCGCTGGGCCGTGCCGAGGTGTCCCTGACCATCGACAACTCCGACGGGGCGCTGCCCATCGAGTACGCCGAGGTCACCATCACGCGGATCATGTTCCGCAACGGCGGCAGCGAGTACCAGATCAACGGCGACACCTGCCGTCTCCTCGACATCCAGGAACTCCTGTCCGACTCCGGCATCGGCCGCGAGATGCACGTCATCGTGGGTCAGGGCCAGCTCGACTCCGTCCTGCACGCCGATCCCATGGGCCGCCGCGCCTTCATCGAGGAGGCGGCCGGCGTCCTCAAGCACCGCAAGCGCAAGGAGAAGGCGCTGCGGAAGCTGGACGCGATGCAGGCCAACCTCGCGCGCGTGCAGGACCTGACGGACGAGCTGCGCCGGCAGTTGAAGCCCCTGGGGCGCCAGGCCGCGGTCGCCCGCCGGGCCGCCGTGATCCAGGCGGATCTGCGCGATGCCCGGCTCAGGCTCCTCGCCGACGATCTCGTACGGCTGCGGGAAGCGCTGCGGGCCGAGGTCGCGGACGAGGCCGCCCTCAAGGAACGCAAGGAAGCGGCCGAGCTGGAGCTGAAGAAGGCGCTCCAGCGGGAGGCGCTCCTGGAGGACGAGGTACGGCAGCTCACCCCGCGCCTCCAGCGCGCACAGCAGAGCTGGTACGAGCTCTCCCAGCTCGCCGAGCGGGTGCGCGGCACGATCTCCCTGGCCGACGCGCGCGTGAAGAGCGCGACCTCGGTACCTCCCGAGGAACGGCGCGGCCGCGACCCCGAGGACATGGAGCGCGAGGCCGCCAGGATCCGTGAACAGGAGGCCGAGCTCGAAGCGGCCCTGGAGGCGGCCGAGCACGCCCTGGAGGACACGGTCGCGCACCGTGCCGAGCTGGAACGCGGACTGGCTCATGAGGAACGGCGTCTGAAGGACGTGGCCCGCGCGATCGCCGACCGTCGTGAGGGCCTGGCCCGCCTGAACGGTCAGGTCAACGCGGCCCGTTCGCGTGCCGCCTCCGCCCAGGCCGAGATCGACCGCCTGGCCGCCGCGCGGGACGAGGCGCAGGAGCGTGCGGTCCGGGCCCAGGAGGAGTACGAGGTCCTCAAGGCCGAGGTCGACGGCCTCGACGCCGACGACGCGGAACTCGCCGAGCAGCACGGGACGGCGAAGGAGCGGCTCGCCGAGGCGGAGGCCGCGCTCACCGCCGCTCGCGAGGCGGCCACGGCTGCCGAGCGGAGACGGGCCGCGACCCAGGCCCGCCACGAGACGCTGGCCCTCGGACTGCGCCGCAAGGACGGCACGGGTGCGCTGCTCGGCGCGAAGGACCGCCTCACCGGCCTGCTCGGCCCGGCCGCCGAACTGCTGACCGTGACGCCGGGCCACGAGGTCGCCCTGGCCGCCGCCTTCGGAGCCGCCGCGGACGCCATCGCGGTCACCACCCCCTCCTCGGCCGCCGACGCGATCCGGCTGCTGCGCAAGCAGGACGCGGGCCGGGCGGCCCTGCTGCTGGCGGGAGCGCCGGAGGACCCGGGCGCGACTGCCACGACAGCCGAAGGCGGGGCGCGGGCACATTCGGTGCCGGCAGCCACGGACGGAGGGGCCGAGCGGGTGGGTGCGGAGGCGTGGCCCGCGACGTCTACGGCGACGGCCGGGAGTGGCGCACAGGCGCCTGGCGCACCCACGGACGCCGGCGGGCCCGCGAACGGAAGTGGCGCACAGGCGTCCTCGGCATCCACGGTCGGCGGGCCCGCAGCCGGGAGTGACGTACGCGTGCCCTCGGTGGCGACCCCCACGAACGTCACCGTCGCGGCATCCCCCACAACGGCCTCCTCCTCCTCCGGCGCCCCCGCAGGCACGGACCCCGACAACGCGGCCGGCGGCCCGCACCCGGCCGTCTCGTCCGGGCGGTCGCGCCCCGACGGCCCTCCCTTCGCCGCCGACCTGGTCCGCGGTCCGTCCGACCTGATGCCCGCCGTACGCCGCCTCCTGCGCGGGATCGTCGTCGTCGGCACCCTGGAGGACGCCGAGGATCTCGTCTACGCGCGGCCCGATCTCACGGCCGTCACTGCCGAGGGCGACCTGCTGGGCGCGCACTTCGCGCAGGGTGGGTCGGCCGGGGCGCCCAGTCTGCTCGAGGTGCAGGCGTCCGTGGACGAGGCCGCCGCCCAGCTCGAGGAGCTGGCCGTGCGGTGCGAAAAGCTCACCGAGGCGCAGCACGTGGCGGGCGAGCGGCGTAAGGAGTTCGCGGCTCGGGTCGAGGAGCTGGGGGAGCGGCGCCGGGCCGCCGACAGGGAGAAGTCGGCCGTGGCCCAGCAGCTGGGGCGGCTGTCCGGACAGGCGCGTGGGGCCGCCGGTGAGGCGGAGCGGTCGGTGGCCGCCGCCGCGCGGGCGCAGGAGGCGCTGGACAAGGCGCTCCAGGACGTCGAGGAACTCGCCGAGCGGCTCGCCGTGGCCGAGGAGATGCCGGTCGAGGAGGAGCCCGACACCTCGGTACGGGACCGGCTCGCGGCCGACGGGGCCAACGCCCGGCAGACCGAGATGGAGGCCCGCCTCCAGGTCCGTACACACGAGGAAAGAGTCAAGGGCCTGTCCGGACGGGCCGACTCCCTCGACCGTGCCGCCCGCGCGGAACGCGAGGCACGCGCGCGTGCCGAGCAGCGGCGGGCCCGCCTCAGACACGAGGCGGCCGTCGCGGAGGCCGTCGCCTCCGGTGCCCGGCAACTGCTCGCGCACGTCGAGGTCTCCCTCGCCCGCGCCGACGAGGAGCGCACCGCGGCCGAGACCGCCAAGGCCCGCCGCGAGCAGGAGCTGGCCGCCGCCCGCGGCGCGGGGCGTGACCTCAAGGCGGAGCTCGACAAGTTGACGGATTCAGTCCACCGGGGTGAGGTACTCGGCGCCGAGAAGCGGCTGCGGATCGAGCAGCTGGAGACCAAGGCGCTGGAGGAACTCGGTGTGGAACCGGCGGGGCTCGTGGCCGAGTACGGCCCGCACCAGCTGGTGCCGCCCTCGCCCCCCGCCGAGGGCGAGGAGCTGCCGGAGGATCCGGAGCACCCGCGCAACCAGCCGAAGCAGTTCCACCGGGCCGAGCAGGAGAGACGGCTGAAGGCCGCCGAGCGGGCGTACCAGCAGCTCGGCAAGGTGAACCCGCTCGCTCTGGAGGAGTTCTCGGCGCTGGAGGAACGCCATCAGTTCCTCAGCGAGCAGCTGGAGGACCTGAAGAAGACCCGCGCCGACCTGCTGCAGGTCGTCAAGGAGGTCGACGAGCGCGTCGAGCAGGTCTTCACCGAGGCCTACCGGGACACCGCCCGCGAGTTCGAGGGCGTGTTCAGCAGGCTGTTCCCGGGTGGCGACGGTCGGCTGATCCTGACCGACCCCGACAACATGCTCACCACGGGTGTGGACGTCGAGGCCCGGCCGCCGGGCAAGAAGGTCAAGCGGCTGTCCCTGCTGTCGGGCGGTGAGCGCTCGCTGACCGCCGTGGCGCTCCTGGTGTCGATCTTCAAGGCGCGGCCCAGCCCGTTCTACGTCATGGACGAGGTCGAGGCGGCGCTCGACGACACCAACCTCCAGCGGCTGATCCGCATCATGCAGGAGCTGCAGGAAGCTTCCCAGCTGATCGTGATCACGCACCAGAAGCGGACGATGGAGGTCGCCGACGCGTTGTACGGCGTCTCCATGCAGGGCGACGGCGTGTCGAAGGTCATCTCCCAGCGGCTCCGCTGAGTCTCCTTCATTTCTTCAAGACTTGAACGCAACACTGTTACGTCCGGGGGTACAGCTCACATCTGACGGGCCTTGACTTCGAAACTTGAAGGAATAGTCTCGGCAATGTTGCTTTTACCTTCAGGTACCACCTACCTCGAAGGGCCGAACCCCCGTCGGCAGCGTTGCCGGTGGCCCGAGGAGTACACGTGACCAGCACAGCGCAGGCACCCAAGTCAGGAGCCGCATCGGCTCATCCCGATCATCTCGGGCACGTCATATTCATCGCGGCGGCGGCCGCGATGGGCGGTTTCCTCTTCGGCTACGACAGCTCCGTGATCAACGGCGCCGTCGAGGCCATCCGTGACCGCTACGACGTCGGATCGGCGGCCCTGGCGCAGGTCATCGCCATCGCCCTGATCGGCTGCGCCATCGGCGCGGCGACCGCCGGCCGCATCGCCGACCGCATCGGCCGCATCCGGTGCATGCAGATCGCCGCCGCCCTCTTCACGGTCAGCGCCGTCGGCTCGGCGCTTCCCTTCGCGCTGTACGACCTCGCCTTCTGGCGCGTCGTCGGCGGCTTCGCCATCGGTATGGCCTCCGTGATCGGCCCCGCCTACATCGCCGAGGTCGCCCCGCCCGCCTACCGCGGCCGGCTCGGCTCCTTCCAGCAGGCCGCGATCGTCGTCGGCATCGCGATCTCCCAGCTGGTCAACTGGGGTCTGCTGAACGCCGCCGGCGGCGACCAGCGCGGCGAGATCATGGGCCTGGAGGCCTGGCAGGTCATGCTGGGCGTCATGGTGATCCCGGCCGTCCTCTACGGACTGCTCTCCTTCGCGATCCCCGAGTCCCCCCGCTTCCTGATCTCCGTCGGCAAGCGTGAGCGCGCCCGCGAGATCCTCGAAGAGGTCGAGGGCAAGAAGATCGATCTGGACGCGCGAGTCGCCGAGATCGAGCACGCGATGGCCAGCGAGCACAAGTCCACCTTCAAGGACCTGCTCGGCGGCTCCTTCTTCTTCAAGCCGATCGTCTGGGTCGGCATCGGCCTGTCGGTCTTCCAGCAGTTCGTCGGCATCAACGTCGCGTTCTACTATTCCTCGACCCTGTGGCAGTCGGTCGGCGTCGACCCGACGGACTCGTTCCTCTACTCCTTCACCACGTCGATCATCAACATCGTCGGCACCGTGATCGCCATGATCTTCGTGGACCGCGTCGGACGTAAGCCGCTCGCCCTCATCGGCTCCGTCGGCATGGTGATCGGTCTCGCGCTGGAGGCCTGGGCGTTCTCCTACGACCTGGTCGACGGCAAGCTGCCGGCCACCCAGGGCTGGATCGCCCTGATCGCGGCCCACGTGTTCGTGCTCTTCTTCGCCCTGTCCTGGGGTGTGGTCGTCTGGGTCTTCCTCGGCGAGATGTTCCCGAACAAGCTCCGCGCCGCCGCCCTGGGCGTGGCCGCCGCCGCGCAGTGGATCGCCAACTGGGCCATCACCGCGAGCTTCCCGTCGCTGGCCGACTGGAACCTGTCCGCGACCTACGTGATCTACACGATCTTCGCCGCGCTCTCCATCCCCTTCGTTCTCAAGTACGTCAAGGAGACGAAGGGCAAGGCGTTGGAGGAGATGGGCTGAGCCTCGTGCCGAGGCCCTCGCGCTCGAGGAGACGGGCGAAGTCCCCGCCGCCCTTCTCCTCGACACCCGTAAGACGTACTGCCCCGGCTCACCCGGCCTTCACGGTCCGAGCAGCCGGGGCAGTACGTCCTCGCAGAACAACCGCAGACCGCGCCACCCCTCGTCCACCGGCATCCCGCCCGCCAGCGGATGCAGGACGAGGTTGTCCAGGCCCTGCGCCACGCACTCGTCGGGCGTGAGGATCCGGTACACGCCCTCGGCGCGCAGCTCGTCCACCGTGGTGGCCGCCGACCGCACCGCCGAGCGGATCTCGCCGGACTGCCAGGAGGCGTACGTCCGCGCCTCGTGCAGGAAGTGCCCGCCGTACGCGGCCCACGCCTGGTCCGGGTCCTCGGCGAGGTGCAGCAGGGGGGTCTCGGCGGCGGGCATCATGGTCCAGCCCTCGGTGCCGTACTCGACGAGCCGGTCCTTGTAGTACGCCTCCAGCTCCGGCAGATGCGCGCTGGGAAAGAAGGGCAGACCGAGCCGGGCGGCCCGCCGGGCGGCCGCCTTGGAGGAGCCGCCGACCAGCAGGAGGGGGTGCGGGTCGGAGCAGGGGCGCGGGGTGACCCGTACCGTACGGCCCCGGTAGGCGAAGGGCTCACCCGTCCAGGCCTGCAACAACGTCTCCAGCAGCTCGTCCTGGAGCCGGCCCCGGCGCTTCCACTCCACGTCGAACAGGGCGTACTCCTCGGGCCGGTATCCGATCCCGGCGACCGTCACCAGCCGCCCGCCGCTCAGCAGATCCAGCACGGCGATGTCCTCGGCCAGCCGTAGCGGGTCGTGCAGCGGGCCGATCACCGCCGAGACCGTGACCGCGATCCGCCGGGTCGCGCCGAAGACCGCTCCCGCGAACGCGAACGGTGACGGCAGCCAGTTGTTCTCGACGCCGTGATGCTCCTCGGTCTGCACGGTGGTGACCCCGTGGGAGTCGGCGTACGCGGCCATCTCCAGGGCGGACCGGTAGCGGGCGCCGAGCGAGGCGGGGGTGGCGCCGGGCTCGACGAGGTTGAAACGTACGACCGTGACGGGCATTGCGGGCCCCCTTCGGGTGTGGAGGGGGACGTTAGCTGACGGAGGGTCAGGTAGCCAGGGGTCGTCCGACAGCTTGGCGAGGGCGTGTCGCGGGCCCACGACATGGACCATGGCACGCCCTGGGTGCGCTCTGCGGACCCGACCCGTCGCCGTCGCATACCGGACGGGTCGTGACTCTGCCCCCGAGGGGCTTCCCCGCCGACGCGAAGTCGAGCGGGCGGGCCAGACCGGCCCGGCGGGGCCTGTGGACCCGCGTGGACAACGAACGGCAGAGCGGGTAGGTCGCGCATACTGGCGTTGTTATGGAAATTGTCATCCTTGCTGTAGTCATCGCCGTGGTCGTGCTCGGTGCGCTCGGCGGGCTCATCGTCGGCAGCCGGCGCAAGAAGCCGCTGCCCCCGCCACCGCCCACCGCGCCCGACATCACCGCCCCTCCGGCCGAGCCGCACGTCGGCGACGAGGCCGAGACGCCGCGCGACGAACCGCGCCGGACGATAGAGGAGGTGGACCTCCCGGACGGCACGGCTCCCGTCGTCGTCGAGGAGCCTCCTGCCGTAGAAGTCCCCCGGATCGAGGTCCCCGAGCCGACCGCCGGGCGGCTCATCCGCCTCCGTGCCCGGCTCTCCCGGTCGCAGAACGCGCTCGGCAAGGGGCTGCTCACGCTCCTCTCGCGCGAGCACCTCGACGAGGACACCTGGGAGGAGATCGAGGAAACCCTGCTCACCGCCGACGTGGGCGTGCTGCCCACGCAGGAGCTGGTCGAGGGGCTGCGCGAGCGCGTGAAGGTGCTCGGCACCCGCACCCCCCAGGAGCTGCGCACGCTGCTGCGCGAGGAGCTGCTCAAGCTGGTCGGCACCGACTTCGACCGCGCGGTCAAAACCGAGCCCGAGACCAGCAAGCCCGGCATCGTGATGGTCGTCGGCGTCAACGGCACCGGCAAGACCACCACCACCGGCAAGCTCGCCCGCGTCCTGGTGGCCGACGGCCGCAGTGTGGTGCTCGGCGCCGCCGACACCTTCCGCGCCGCCGCCGCCGACCAGCTGCAGACCTGGGGCGACCGGGTCGGCGCCCACACCGTGCGCGGCCCCGAGGCCGGCGACCCCGCCTCCGTCGCCTTCGACGCGGTCAAGGAGGGCAAGGAGATGGGCGCGGACGTCGTGCTCATCGACACCGCGGGGCGCCTGCACACCAAGACCGGCCTCATGGACGAGCTCGGCAAGGTCAAGCGGGTCGTCGAGAAGCACGCACCCCTCGACGAGATTCTGCTCGTCCTCGACGCGACGACGGGCCAGAACGGTCTCGTGCAGGCCCGCGTCTTCGCCGAGGTCGTCAACATCACCGGCATCGTCCTGACCAAGCTGGACGGCACGGCCAAGGGCGGCATCGTGATCGCGGTCCAGCGCGAGCTGGGCGTACCGGTCAAGCTCGTCGGCCTCGGCGAGGGCGCGGACGACCTGGCGCCGTTCGAGCCGGAGGCGTTCGTTGACGCCCTTATCGGAGAGTGACACCACCTACGAAAACACGTACGTGCTCGAAGAAGCGCCCGCCCCGAGGTGCAGTCGGGAGCGGGCGCTTCGCTGTGTACGGCTAGGCGCGCGACCGGTGTGCCACGTACGCCAGCGTCCCCAGCAGCAACCGCGCCGCCGGCGGCTTCGTGGCGGTGTCCAGTGAGGGCGGGCGCAGCCAGCGCGCCGGGCCCAGTCCGCCTCGGTCGGACGGCGGAGCCGTGAGGTGGGTGCCGGTGCCGAGGCCGTGCAGGTCGAGGGAGGTGGGGTCGTCCCAGCCCATGCGGTAGAGGAGCTCGGGGAGTTCGGCGGCGGCGCCGGGGGCGACGAAGAAGTGGGCGCGGCCCTCGGGGGTGGCGGTCACCGGGCCGAGAGGCAGGCCCATACGCTCCAGGCGGACCAGGGCGCGGCGCCCGGCGGGCTCGGCCACCTCGATCACGTCGAACGCCCGGCCGACCGGCAGCATCACCGAGGCGCCGGGGAACTCGCCCCAGGTCTTGGTGACTTCGTCGAGGGTCGCCCCGGCGGGGACGTACGGCGCGAAGTCGAGGGGGTGGGCGCCCGGGGCGGCGCAGTCGGCGCGCCCGCACGAGCAGACACCCGCCGCGGCGCGCGCCCCGGGGACGACGTCCCAGCCCCAGAGTCCGGTGAACTCGGCGACGGTCGTGCACTCCGACGAGCGGCCGCGCCGACGCGAGCCGGAGCGGATCTCCCGAATGCCGCCGATCGTGAAGCCCATGCCCCCTCCAACGTGTCCGGCGTGCCGTGGTTACGTGACGAACGCGAACTGTGACTCTCCGTTGCCAGTTCCACCGCCACTTCCGGGTCATGTCGGCGCCCGGAAATACTCAGGGTGGTGTGCCCGGTCTCGTGCGCCCCTGAGTGCGTCGACCCGCCCGTTCCCGTCGTTCTCTGTCAAGTGAATCGTGTGGAGGCGACCGTGAGTTCATTCGAAGGGGTGGCGAATGGTGGCGTTTCCGGGATCGCCATGGCTGGACGCGTGATCGTAGGATTACTTTGAGTGCACGAGTCCTGGGGCACATGCACTTGTGGGTATGCCGGAGGCAACCCGGGTTCCCGTTCGAAGCGTGGCAACCGCCGGACGGGCGGCCGTATTTACCGGCATTCTGATAAGGCTTGGCGCACTCAGTGACAAGTGGGTCTCAGGGATGGGGGCGTTCCAGTGAGCGGCAACGGCGGTAGCGGGACGAGCGCGACAAACGCAACGAACGCTGACAAGCGCCCGAACGAGCTGCTCGCCTCGTGGTTCGTGCGCAGCGGCTGGTCCAAGGGCGAGCTCGCCCGCCAGGTCAACCGCAGGGCCCGCCAGTTGGGCGCCAACCACATCTCCACCGACACCTCGCGGGTACGCCGCTGGCTGGACGGCGAGAACCCCCGCGAGCCGATCCCCCGGATCCTGTCCGAGCTGTTCTCCGAGCGGTTCGGCTGTGTCGTCTCCGTCGAGGACCTCGGCCTGCGCACGGCCCGCCAGGCGCCCTCGGCGACCGGAGTGGACCTGCCCTGGACGGGCCCGCAGACGGTGGCCCTGCTCAGCGAGTTCTCGCGCAGCGACCTGATGCTGGCGCGGCGCGGCTTCCTCGGGAGCTCGCTGGCCCTGTCCGCGGGCCCGTCCCTCATCGAGCCCATGCAGCGCTGGCTGGTGCCCGGGTCTCCGTCCCCGCACCGCGAGCCCGAGCCGTCCTCATCCGCGGCCCGCCGCGGCCGGCTGTCCCGGCCCGAGCTTGACCTCCTCGAGACGACGACGGTGATGTTCCGCCAGTGGGACGCCCAGTGCGGCGGCGGTCTGCGCCGCAAGGCGGTCGTCGGCCAGCTGCACGAGGTGACCGACCTCCTCCAGGAGCCACAGCCCGAGGCCACCACCCGGAAGCTGTTCAAGGTCGCCGCCGAGCTCGCCGAACTGGCCGGCTGGATGTCGTACGACGTGGGGCTGCAGCCCACCGCCCAGAAGTACTTCGTGCTCGCCCTGCACGCGGCCAAGGAAGCGGGCGACAAGCCCCTCGGTTCCTACATCCTGTCGAGCATGAGCCGCCAGATGATTCACCTCGGGCGGCCCGAGGACGCCCTGGAGCTGATCCATCTCGCGCAGTACGGCAGCCGGGACTGCGCGAGCCCGCGCACCCAGTCCATGCTGTATGCGATGGAGGCCCGCGCCTACGCCAACATGGGGCAGCCCGGCAAGTGCAAGAGGGCGGTCCGGATGGCCGAGGACACCTTCGCCGACGCCGACGAGTGGGACGAGCCGGACCCCGACTGGATCGGCTTCTTCTCCGAGGCCGAGCTGCACGGCGAGAACTCCCACTCCTACCGCGACCTCGCCTACGTCGCCGGCCGCAGCCCCACCTACGCCTCCCTTGCCGAGCCCCTGATGCAGCGGGCCGTGGAGCTCTTCGCCGAGGATTCCGATCATCAGCGTTCGTACGCACTCAACCTGATCGGTCTGGCCACGGTCCACCTGCTCCAGCGAGAGCCCGAGCGCAGTGCGGTGCTGGCCAAGAGGGCGATGCTGGAAGCCAAGAAGGTGCGCTCCGAGCGCGTCAACACTCGTATCCGAAAGACGGTCGACACGGCCGTACGCGATTTCGGCGATCTCGCCGAGGTCGTGGACCTCACCGACCAGCTCGCCATCGAGCTGCCCGAGACCGCGGAGGCGGTCTGACGCCCCAGGGAATCCCCTGAACCCCGGCCGCGGCCGGCCCTCCCGAACTGCCCGACTCGGCTCCCCCATGCCAGGTCATCGGAAGGCCGACCGCGGCCGGTTTCCTGCCCTCGCCGAAGGTTGCGCCACGATAACGATCGGCCCATCCAATATCTGCCAGTTCATCCAGGCGTAACACGCAAGGCGCCTTCGTCACGGCGGCGAAACAACGAGGGGCGTCGACCGAAACCGCGCTGCGTCAATCTCATGGCGCATAACCGGCCCACCCCTCAATCCGCTCAGGCTTCGCCCGCACGGGGCCGTACCAACGACGAGGAGACGCCGATGGCACCAGCAGCCATCACGCTCGCCGCAGAAGCACCCAAGCTGTCTGCCGCCAACACGGGCTTCATGCTCATCTGTTCCGCCCTGGTGCTGATCATGACTCCGGGTCTGGCCTTCTTCTACGGAGGCATGGTCCGGGTCAAGAGCACCCTGAACATGCTGATGATGAGCTTCATCAGTATCGGGATCGTCACCATCCTGTGGGTGCTGTACGGCTTCTCGATGGCCTTTGGTACCGACTCCGGCAGCATCATCGGCTGGAACTCCGACTGGGTCGGCCTCAGCAACATCGGCCTGACGCAGCTGTGGGACGGTTACACCATCCCGATCTTCGTCTTCATGGTCTTCCAGATGATGTTCGCCATCATCACGCCCGCCCTGATCAGCGGTGCCCTCGCGGACCGCGTCAAGTTCACGGCGTGGGCGCTGTTCGTCGCCCTGTGGGCCACGGTCGTCTACTTCCCGGTCGCGCACTGGGTCTGGGGCACCGGCGGCTGGGCCTTCGAGCTGGGTGTGATCGACTTCGCCGGTGGTACGGCGGTCCACATCAACGCGGGTGCCGCGGCGCTCGGCGTGATCCTGGTCATCGGCAAGCGCGTCGGGTTCAAGAAGGACCCGATGCGTCCGCACAGCCTGCCGCTGGTCATGCTCGGCGCCGGTCTGCTGTGGTTCGGCTGGTTCGGCTTCAACGCCGGCTCGTGGCTCGGCAACGATGACGGCGTCGGCGCGCTGATGTTCGTCAACACGCAGGTCGCCACCGCCGCCGCCATGCTGGCCTGGCTCATCTACGAGAAGATCCGCCACGGCGCGTTCACCACGCTGGGCGCGGCCTCCGGTGCCGTTGCCGGTCTGGTCGCCATCACCCCGTCCGGTGGTGCGGTCTCCCCGCTCGGCGCGATCGCCGTCGGCGTCATCGCCGGTGTCCTGTGCGCCATGGCCGTCGGCCTGAAGTACAGGTTCGGCTACGACGACTCGCTCGACGTCGTCGGCGTCCACCTGGTCGGCGGTGTCGTCGGCTCCCTGCTCATCGGCCTCTTCGCCAGCGGCCACGGTCAGTCCACCGTCGAGGGTCTCTTCTACGGCGGCGGCATGACCCAGTTCTGGAAGCAGTGCGCCGGTGTCTTCGCGGTCCTCGCCTACTCGCTCGTCGCCTCCGCGATCCTCGCCTTCCTGATCGACAAGACGATCGGGATGCGGGTCTCCGAGGACGTCGAGGTGGCCGGCATCGACTCGGCCGAGCACGCCGAGACCGCATACGACTTCAGCGGTGCCGGCGGTGGTTCCGCCCGCACGACCGCAGTTCCGGCCCCGGTGGCCGACACCGCGAAGAAGGTGGACGCATGAAGCTCATCACCGCCGTCGTGAAGCCTCACCGGCTCGACGAGATCAAGGAAGCCCTCCAGGCCTTCGGGGTCCACGGCCTGACGGTCACCGAGGCGAGCGGCTACGGTCGTCAGCGGGGCCACACCGAGGTCTACCGCGGTGCCGAGTACACGGTCGACCTGGTCCCGAAGATCCGCATCGAGGTGCTGGCCGAGGACGACGACGCCGAGGGTCTCATCGACGTCATCGTCAAGGCGGCCCGCACCGGCAAGATCGGTGACGGCAAGGTCTGGTCCCTCCCGGTCGAGACCGCCGTACGGGTCCGCACCGGCGAGCGCGGCCCGGACGCGCTCTGACAGAAGAACAGAACAGGAGCCACTGGGTGACGAGTACGGACGTGCGCAAGGATGCAGAGGACTCGGGACCCAGCGGTTACGCGGCGGCCCGGCTGCGCCTCCTCACAGAGGGGGCGCGGTCCGGGCCGCCGCGCCGTTCCGCCCTCGCCGAACTGACCGACGACTGGCTTTCGGGCCTGTTCAACGCGGCGGGGGAGGTGCGCGGTGTCTCCCTGATCGCCGTCGGCGGCTACGGCCGCGGCGAACTGTCCCCCCGCAGCGACCTGGACCTGGTGCTGCTGCACGACGGCAGCGACTCCGGCGCGGTGGCCGCCCTGGCCGACCGCATCTGGTACCCGGTCTGGGACCTGGGCCTCGCCCTCGACCACTCCGTGCGGACGCCGGCCGAGGCCCGCAAGACCGCCGGTGAGGACCTGAAGGTGCAGCTGGGCCTGCTGGACGCCCGGCACCTCGCGGGCGACCTCGGCCTCACGGCCGGCCTGCGTACGGCCGTCCTGGCCGACTGGCGCAACCAGGCGCCGAAACGTCTCCCCGAACTCCAGGAGCTGTGCGCCGAGCGCGCCGAGCGGCAGGGTGAACTGCAGTACCTCCTGGAACCCGACCTCAAGGAGGCCCGCGGCGGCCTCCGCGACGCCACCGCCCTGCGCGCCGTCGCCGCCTCCTGGCTGGCCGACGCTCCGCGCGAGGGCCTCGACGACGCCCGGCGCAGGCTGCTCGACGTCCGTGACGCCCTGCACCTGACGACGGGGCGCGCGACCGACCGGCTCGCGCTCCAGGAGCAGGACCAGGTCGCGGCCGAGCTCGGCCTGCTCGACGCTGACACGCTGCTGCGGCAGGTGTACGAGGCGGCGCGGGTCATCTCGTACGCCAGTGACGTCACCTGGCGCGAAGTGGGGCGCGTGCTCAGGTCGCGCGCCGTGCGACCGCGTCTGCGCGCCATGCTCGGGGGTGGCAAGCCGGTCGCCGACCGCTCGCCGCTGGCCGAGGGGGTCGTGGAGCAGGACGGCGAGGTGGTGCTCGCCCGCGCCGCGCGCCCCGATCGTGACCCCGTGCTCCCACTGCGTGCCGCGGCCGCCGCGGCACAGGCCGGCCTTCCGCTCTCCCTGCACGCGGTACGGCGCATGGCGGCCGGCGCACGCCCGCTGCCCGCGCCCTGGCCCGCCGAGGCGCGCGAACAGCTCGTGACCCTGCTCGGCTCCGGGCAGCCCACCATCGACGTGTGGGAGGCGCTGGAGGCGGAGGGCCTGATCACCCGCCTGCTGCCGGACTGGGAGCGGGTGCGCTGCCGCCCGCAGCGCAACGCCGTGCACGTCTGGACCGTCGACCGGCACCTCATCGAGACCGCCGTCCGCGCCTCCGAGTTCACCCGCCGCGTCAGCCGCCCCGACCTCCTCCTGGTCGCCGCGCTGCTGCACGACATCGGCAAGGGCTGGCCCGGCGACCACTCGGTGGCCGGCGAGATCATCGCCAAGGACGTGGCCGCCCGGATCGGCTTCGACCGCGCGGACGTGGCGGTGCTCGCCACACTCGTACGCCATCACCTGCTCCTCATCGACACCGCCACCCGGCGTGACCTGGAGGACCCGGCCACCGTGCGCTCGGTCGCCGACGCGGTCGGCTCGCAGAGCACGCTGGAACTGCTGCACGCGCTCACCGAGGCGGACGCGCTGGCCACCGGACCGGCGGCCTGGTCGTCCTGGCGCGGCTCGCTCGTCGCCGACCTCGTCAAGCGGGTCCACGCGGTCCTGTCCGGTGACCTGCCGGACGACCCCGAGTCCGCCGCGCCCACCGCCGAGCAGGAGCGGCTCGCCATCGAGTCGGTCGCCACCGGCGGCCCGGTGCTCGCCCTGCGCGCGCAGACCGAGCAGCCGCCGGCCGAGGAACAGCCGGCCGGTGATCCCGAGCCCCTCGGCGTGGAACTGCTCATCGCCGTACCGGACCAGCCCGGCGTGCTGCCCGCGGTGGCCGGCGTCCTCGCCATGCACCGCCTGACGGTCCGCACGGCCGAGCTGCGGGCCCTGGACCTGCCAGACGGCGTCGAGGGCTCCGTCCTGCTGCTGAACTGGCGGGTCGCCGCCGAGTACGGCTCCCTGCCCCAGGCCGCCCGGCTGCGCGCCGACCTCGTACGCGCCCTCGACGGCTCCCTGGACATCACCGGCCGCCTCGCCGAGCGCGACGCCGCCTACCCGCGCCGCCGGGGAGTCGTGGCGCCGCCGCCCCGGGTCACCGTCCACCCGGCCGCGTCCCGGCTGGCCACCGTCATCGAGGTCCGCGCCCAGGACGTACCCGGCCTGCTGCACCGCATCGGGCACGCGCTGGAGGAGGCGGGCGTGCGGATGCGCAGCGCGCACGTCAGCACCCTGGGCGCCAACGCCGTGGACGCCTTCTACGTGACCGGCTCCGACGGCTCGCCCCTGCCGAACGACGAGGCCGCCTCCGTGGTGCGGAAACTGGAGGAGACCTTGCGGGCCTGACCGGCAGTGACCCGGTCTTGTGGAGCCGGGATACCCTGGAGGGCGATTCCGAAGCCAGCCACCGACAACCCCGAGGACCGCGAGCGCCGTGTTCGATACTCTCTCCGATCGCCTCTCAGCGACTTTCAAGAACCTGCGCGGCAAGGGACGGCTCTCCGAGGCGGACATCGACGCCACCGCGCGCGAGATCCGCATCGCACTCCTCGAAGCGGATGTGGCCCTGCCGGTCGTGCGGACGTTCATCAAGAACGTCAAGGAGCGTGCCCTCGGCGCCGAGGTCTCCAGGGCGCTCAACCCGGCCCAGCAGGTCCTGAAGATCGTGAACGACGAGCTCGTCACGATCCTCGGCGGCGAGACCCGCCGCCTGCGCTTCGCCAAGCAGCCGCCGACCGTGATCATGCTGGCGGGTCTGCAGGGTGCCGGTAAGACCACCCTCGCGGGCAAGCTCGGCCGGTGGCTGAAGGAGCAGGGCCACTCGCCGATCCTGGTCGCCGCCGACCTCCAGCGCCCGAACGCCGTCAACCAGCTCAGCGTCGTCGCCGAGCGGGCCGGCGTGGCCGTCTACGCACCCGAGCCGGGCAACGGCGTGGGTGACCCGGTCAAGGTCGCCAAGGACTCCATCGAGTACGCCAGGACCAAGGTCCACGACATCGTGATCGTGGACACCGCCGGCCGCCTCGGCATCGACGCCGAGATGATGCAGCAGGCCGCGGACATCCGGGACGTGGTCTCGCCCGACGAGATCCTCTTCGTCGTCGACGCCATGATCGGTCAGGACGCGGTCAACACCGCCGAGTCCTTCCGCGACGGCGTCGGCTTCGACGGCGTGGTGCTCTCCAAGCTCGACGGTGACGCCCGCGGTGGTGCGGCCCTGTCGATCGCCTCGGTGACCGGCAAGCCGATCATGTTCGCGTCGAACGGCGAGAAGCTCGAGGACTTCGACGCCTTCCACCCTGACCGGATGGCCTCCCGCATCCTCGACATGGGTGACCTGCTCACCCTGATCGAGCAGGCGGAGAAGACGTTCAGCCAGGAAGAGGCCCAGCAGATGGCCTCCAAGCTGGCGTCCAAGAAGGGCCAGGACTTCACCCTGGACGACTTCCTGGCCCAGATGGAGCAGGTCAGGAAGATGGGCAGCATCTCCAAGCTGCTCGGCATGCTTCCGGGCATGGGCCAGATCAAGGACCAGATCAACAACCTCGACGAGCGTGACGTCGACCGCACGGCCGCCATCATCAAGTCGATGACCCCGGCCGAGCGCCAGGAACCGACGATCATCAACGGCTCGCGCCGCGCCCGTATCGCCAAGGGCTCCGGTGTCGACGTCAGCGCGGTCAAGGGCCTGGTCGAGCGCTTCTTCGAGGCCCGCAAGATGATGTCGCGCATGGCCCAGGGCGGCGGCATGCCCGGCATGCCGGGGGTCCCGGGCATGGGCGGCGGTCCCGGCCGGTCCAAGAAGCAGCCGAAGAAGGCCAAGGGCAAACAGCGCTCCGGCAACCCGATGAAGCGCAAGCAGCAGGAGCAGGAGGAGGCCGCGCGCCGCGCCGCCGCGGCCGAGGGCGGCAACGCGTTCGGGCTGCCCGGCCAGCAGGCTCCTCAGGACTTCGAGCTGCCGGACGAGTTCAAGAAGTTCATGGGCTGACGGCCTTCTGTACGAGGTCGAGGGCGTCCTTCAGGAGAGGGGCGCCCTCGGTGCGTTCTGCGAGTGCCGGTGCGTGATCCGTGTCGTAACGTCCCGGTATGACCAACCCTGTGCCGCCGCGCAAGGCCCCTGACCAGCCCTGGCGCACCGAGGGCACCCCGGAGGAGCCGCCGAAGACGCCGTCGGGCAGGTGGCGGCCGCGCGGCGGCTGGTGGAGTCTGGCCGTCGCCGCGCTGCTCGTGTTCCTCCTCGCCAACCTCGTGCTGTCCTTCTTCAACGACGGCGACGAGCCGACGGTCTCGTACACGGAGTTCAGCAGGCAGGTCGACGCCGGCAACGTCACCAAGATCTACGCCAAGGGCGACGCGATCCAGGGGCAGCTCAAGAAGAAGCAGGACAACCCCGACGGCGACGGCACCTACACCAAGTTCAAGACAGAGCGGCCGACCTTCGCGGACGACCAGCTCTGGGAGGACCTGACCAAGAACAAGGTCACCGTCACCGCGCAGCCGGTCGTCCAGCAGCGCAGCCTTCTGTCCAACCTGCTGATCTCGCTGGCCCCGATGCTGCTCCTGGTCGTCCTGTGGATCTTCATCGCGCGGCGGATGAGCGCGGGCATGGGCGGCGCGGGCGGGATGCTCGGCCGCAAGGCGCCGCCCCGGCCGGTGGGGCTGGAGTCGGGGCACAGGCGCACGACGTTCGAGGACGTGGCGGGCATCGACGAGGTCGAGGGCGAGCTCAACGACGTCGTCGACTTCCTGAAGAACCCGGACGCCTACCGGAAGATGGGCGCCAAGATGCCCAGAGGCGTGCTGCTGGCCGGCCCGCCCGGCACCGGGAAGACGCTCCTCGCGCGTGCGGTGGCCGGCGAGGCCGGCGTGCCGTTCTTCTCCGCGTCCGCCTCCGAGTTCATCGAGATGATCGTGGGCGTCGGCGCCTCCCGCGTCCGCGAACTGTTCGCGGAGGCCCGCAAGGTGGCGCCGTCGATCATCTTCATCGACGAGATCGACACCATCGGCCGGGTCCGCGGCGGCGGCTCCGGCATGGGCGGCCACGACGAGCGCGAACAGACGCTGAACCAGATCCTGACCGAGATGGACGGCTTCTCGGGCGCGGAGGGCGTCATCGTGATCGCCGCGACCAACCGCGCCGACGTCCTCGACCCGGCCCTGACCCGCCCCGGCCGCTTCGACCGGGTCGTCATGGTCTCGCCCCCGGACCGCGGCGGCCGCGAGGCCATCCTGGCGATCCACACCCGAGAGATCCCGCTGGCCGAGGACGTCGACCTGGCCCAGATGGCCCGCACGACCCCGGGCATGACCGGTGCGGAACTGGCCAACCTGGCCAACGAGGCGGCCCTGTTGGCGGTCAAGCGCAAGCAGGAACACGTCACGCAGACCGACCTCTCGCAGGCCCTGGAGAAGGTGCAGCTGGGCGCCGAACGCCCGCTGGTGATGCCCGAGGAGGAGCGGCGCAGAACGGCGTACCACGAGAGCGGACACGCCCTGCTCGGCATGCTGCAGCCCGGCGCCGACCCGGTCCGCAAGATCACCATCGTGCCGCGCGGCAGGGCCCTCGGCGTGACGCTGTCCACGCCGGACGCGGACCGGTACGCGTACACCGAGGAGTACCTGCGCGGCCGCATCATCGGCGCGCTCGGCGGCATGGCCGCCGAGCACGTCGTCTACGGCGTCGTCACCACCGGCGCCGAGAACGACCTCGAACAGGTCACCAACATCGCCCGCGGCATGGTCGCCCGCTGGGGCATGAGCGAGCGCGTCGGCCGTCTGTCCGCCCTCCCGAACGACGCCCAGCAGGCCTACGGCCTCGCGGCCGCCCCGGGCACCCTCGACACGATCGAGCACGAGATGCGGCGGATCGTCGACGAGTGCTACGAGGAGGCCTGCCGCAAACTCCGCGACCACCGCGGCCAGTTGAACGCGCTGGCCGAGGCGCTGCTGGCGAACGAGACGCTGGAGGAGACGGCCGTGTACCGGATCGCGGGGATCACGCGTCTACGCAAGGACGTCGACGCCTAGGGGACCCGCGCCACCAGGTACCGGAACACGTTCGGCATCCACACCGTGCCGTCCCGGCGCTGATGCGGATGCAGGGCCTCCGTCAGCTCCTTGTCGACCTGGACCCGGTCCGTCGCGGAGATCGCCGCGTCGAAGAGCCCCGTCGACAGCAGTCCTCGTACGGCACTGTCGACGTCGGCGTACCCGAAGGGGCAGGCGACCCGGCCGGAGCCGTCCGGCTTGAGGCCGGCCCGCTGGGCGACCTCCTCCAGGTCGTCCCTCAGGGCGAGGCGCCAACTGCCCGTACCGCGCAGCGGATCCGCCAGCTTGGTGGCCACCCGCAGCACGGACGACGTGGCACACCGCTCCGGTGGACCCCAGCCGGCCAGCACCACCGTCGCCCCCCGCGCGGCGAGCGGCACCGCCGAGGCGAGCAGCTCCGCGAGCCCTTCCGAGTCGCCCGCCAGGCACCCGATGGGCTCGAAGGCGGTCACCAGGGTGTACGCAGGCGTGTCCGGGTCGGCCGCGTCCCCGGGCGAACCCTCGACGAGCCGGGTGGCGCCCCGCCCGCGCGTGCCCCACGCCGACGGCAGCAGCCGCTCCTTGGCGAGGGCCAGCCGCTCGGGGGAGGCGTCGACACCGGTCACCGCGGCACCTCTGGAGGCCGCCATCAGCAGGGCGAGCCCCGAGCCGCAGCCGAGGCCCAACAGCCTGGAGGCGGGGCCCACTTCGAGTCGCTCGTAGACGGCCTCGTAGAGCGGCACCAGCATCCGCTCCTGGATCTCGGACCAGTCACGCGCGCGTGCACCGAGGTCCACACGGGGTGCTCTCCCCGTATGGGACAGATGCTGCCGCACGAGCGTAGGTGTCATAGGTACGCGCCCCAATCCGCCGAGAGTTGCCGCTGTGCCCGATTCCGTAGCCCCCGTGCCGTGCGCCGCACTCCCCCCGTATGCCAGATAACTCCGCACTCGAGCCCGCGTCCAGGGGTTGTCGGGCCCGGTTTGCGGGTTCGCGGTGGGAGTGGCGAGAATTCACATCCCGGCAACCTGGGCCCGTACCATCGCGCCATGGCAAAGGCACCCGTTCTCACGCCCCGCGCGGACGACTTCCCGCGTTGGTACCAGGATCTGATCAGCAAGGCCGAGCTGGCCGACAACGGGCCGGTGCGCGGCACCATGGTGATCCGACCGTACGGGTACGGTCTGTGGGAGCGGATGCAGGCCGAGATGGACGCCCGGATCAAGGAGACGGGCACCCAGAACGCGTACTTCCCGCTGCTGATCCCGCAGTCCTACCTCGCGCGCGAGGCGGAGCACGTCGAGGGGTTCGCGCCGGAGCTGGCCGTGGTCACGCACGGCGGCGGCAAGGAGCTGGAGGAGCCGGCGGTCGTCCGCCCCACCTCCGAGATGATCATCAACGACTACTTCTCGAAGTGGGTGCAGAGCTACCGCGACCTGCCCCTGTTGATCAACCAGTGGGCAAACGTGGTCCGTTGGGAGCTCAGGCCCCGCCTGTTCCTGCGCACGTCCGAGTTCCTGTGGCAGGAGGGCCACACCGCGCACGCCACGTTCGAGGACGCGCGCGACTTCGCCTCGCACATCCACCGCAGGGTCTACGAGGACTTCATGGTGAACGTCCTCGCGATGGACGTGGTCCCCGGACGCAAGACCGTCAAGGAGCGGTTCGCCGGCGCGATCAACACCCTCACGCTCGAAGGCATGATGGGCGACGGCAAGGCCCTCCAGATGGCCACCAGCCACGAACTCGGCCAGAACTTCGCCAAGGCGTTCAACACCTCGTACCTGTCGAAGGACGGCACACAGGAACTGGTCTGGCAGACCTCCTGGGGCTCGACCACGCGCATGATCGGCGCCCTGGTGATGATGCACGGCGACGACAACGGCCTCCGGGTCCCGCCGCGCCTGGCGCAGATCCAGGCCGTCGTCCTCGCCATCAAGGACGACGAGGCGGTTCTGGCCAAGGTCCGCGAGCTCGGTGACCGCCTGAAGGCGGCGGGCGTACGCGTCCAGGTGGACGACCGGGTGGACACCCCCTTCGGCCGCCGCGCCGTCGACTGGGAGCTCAAGGGCGTGCCCGTACGGATCGAGATCGGGCCCCGTGACCTGGAGAACGGCACCGCGATGCTGGCCCGCCGCATCCCCGGAGGCAAGGAGCCGGTGGCCCTGGACTCCCTCGTGGGCCTCCTCCCCGCGATCCTCGAAGAGGACCAGGCGCTGCTGCTGAAGCAGTCCCGCGAGCGCCGCGAGTCCCGTACCTCCGAGGTGTCGACGATCGAGGAGGCCGTCGAGGCCGCCGTGGCCGGCGGCTGGGCGCGCGTCCCCTGGGCGAGCCTCGGCGAAGAGGGCGAGGCCAAGCTGGCCGAGCACTCGGCGACCGTACGGTGTCTCGTCGCCGAGGACGGGTCGGTGCCGAAGGACGGCGACGCACCGGGTAACGTCGCGATCGTCGCGCGCGCTTACTGAGTAGCGCCCCTCCGGCGGAAGAGCGACCGAAACGCCTCTTGCACAACTGCGGAACACACGAACCCCGGCGCGTGGACATCGTCTACGCGCCGGGGCGTACGTCAGACTACGCACCAGCTTGTGACGAGCTGTGAGGCTTATCCGCAGATCAGCGCACCCGCCCTCGTCCGGACGCATCAGCGGCAACTGACGGGTACGTGCAAATTATTTGGGATGCCCGGAATCGGAACACAGCGGCACTCTGGCTCGTTGTCATTACGTGAGCACGACACAGACACCACCTGTTCTCGCCGCAGAGCTGGCAGAGGCGTGGGCCGACATTCAGCGGTACCACCCCGAGCTGCCCGATCTTGCCGCGCCAGAGTCCCTGATCGGGGAGTCGTCGTCCGCGTGCGGTCACGAGCTCTCCTTCGAGCGACTGCTTCACGAGGCAGTCCATGGCATCGCCGCCGCGCGCGGCATCCGCGACACCTCCCGTGCCGGCCGCTACCACAACCGCAGATTCCTCGCGATCGCCGAGGAGCTGGGCCTGGACCACCCCGAGGAACCGCACCCCAGCAGCGGCTTCTCCCTGGTCACGCTCACCCCCGAGGCGAAGCGCCGCTACCGCCCGACCATCGAGCGCGTCCAGCGCGCCCTCAAGGCCCACTCGGTGGCGACCGCCGCCGACACGTCCAGCACCTTCCGGGGGCCGGCCGCCCGCCACGGCTCCTCCGGTGGTGGCGTCCGTGTGAAGGCGGTCTGCGACTGCGGGCGCAACGTCCGGGTCGTCCCGTCGGTACTGGCCCAGGCGCCGATCGTGTGCGGAGGGTGCGGGAAGCCGTTCCGGATCCCGGAGATCGTGGGCGCGGCGGCCGGCTGACCGCCTCACCGGCATCTCGTGGGTGCCGGACGCGCGGAAGGCAGGGGCGCGGGGCGCCGTTGCGGCCGTAAGGCAGCGGCACCCCGTGGCGCCGGGCGCCTCTCAGGCGTGCCTCGGGGCACCCGCGGTCGGACCCGACCCGCGGAGTGTGGCAGAATGGCCAGCTGTACTCGACAGCCGCACAGGAACCCTCTCGCCTCCGGCTGACGCGTCCATCGGGCACTCGGGTACCGCAACCCCACGCGGCCATCTCGCCGTGCCCAACCACGTCAAATCCAGGAGAACCCACTCCCGTGGCAGTCAAGATCAAGCTGAAGCGTCTGGGCAAGATCCGTTCGCCTCACTACCGCATCGTCGTCGCCGACTCCCGCACCCGTCGTGACGGCCGTGCGATCGAGGAGATCGGCCTGTACCACCCGGTGCAGAACCCCTCGCGCATGGAGGTCGACGCCGACCGCGTCGCCTACTGGCTCTCCGTCGGCGCTCAGCCGACCGAGCCCGTGCTCGCCATCCTGAAGAAGACCGGCGACTGGCAGAAGTTCAAGGGCGAGCCCGCCCCGGCTCCGCTGCTCCAGCCCGCCGAGAAGGCCGCTCGTCCGCTGTTCGAGGCTCTCGGCGGCGACGACGAGGGCAAGGGTGAGGCCATCACCCAGAAGAAGAAGGCTGAGAAGAAGGACGACGCCCCGGCCGAGTCCGCGTCGACCGAGGCCTGAGCATGCTCGAGGAGGCTCTCGAGCACCTCGTGAAGGGCATCGTCGACAACCCTGACGATGTGCAGGTCGCCTCGCGCGACCTGCGTCGCGGGCGAGTGCTGGAGGTCCGGGTCCACCCCGACGACCTCGGCAAGGTGATCGGCCGCAACGGCCGCACCGCACGCGCCCTGCGGACCGTCGTGGGCGCCATCGGCGGCCGCGGTGTCCGCGTCGACCTCGTCGACGTGGATCACGTCCGCTGACGCCAAACGCAGCACCGGCTCGGGCCGGGGAGGGCCACTGGGCCGTCCCCGGCCCGACGTCGTATGTCCGACGTCGAACGGCCCGTCGTATGACAGGAGAGCAAGCACAGTGCAGCTGGTAGTCGCACGGATCGGCCGCGCCCACGGCATCAAGGGCGAGGTCACCGTCGAGGTACGTACCGACGAGCCGGAGCTCAGGCTCGCCCCCGGCGCAGTCCTGGCCACCGACCCGGCCGCCACCGGTCCGCTGACCATCGAAACGGGCCGCGTCCACAGCGGGCGCCTCCTGCTGCGCTTCGAGGGCGTGCGCGACCGCACCGCCGCCGAAGCGCTGCGCAACACCCTCCTGATCGCCGATGTCGATCCGGAGGAGCTGCCGGAGGACGAGGACGAGTACTACGACCACCAGCTCATGGACCTCGACGTCGTCACCAAGGACGGCATGGAGGTGGGCCGGATCACCGAGATCTCGCACCTGCCCTCCCAGGACCTCTTCATCGTCGAGCGGGCCGACGGGAGCGAGGTGATGATCCCCTTCGTCGAGGAGATCGTCACCGAGATCGACCTCGAGGAGCAGCGGGCGGTCATCGACCCGCCGCCGGGACTGATCGACGACAACGCCGTGATCGCGTCCGCCAGGGACTCCGCCACAGACGTCCTGGAGGACTCCTCGCGTGACTCCTCGGGTGACTCCTCCAGGGACTCCGCCGGGGAAGAGGCGTAATGCGGCTCGACGTCGTCACGATCTTTCCCGAGTACCTGGAACCCCTGAACGTCTCCCTCGTCGGCAAGGCGCGCGCGCGTGGACAGCTGAACGTGCGCGTCCACGACCTGCGGTCCTGGACGTACGACCGCCACAACACGGTCGACGACACCCCGTACGGCGGGGGTCCCGGCATGGTGATGAAGACCGAGCCCTGGGGCGAGGCGCTCGACGAGATCCTCGCGGACGGCTACGAGACGGGCTCCCACGCGCCCGCTCTGATCGTCCCCACACCCAGCGGCCGCCCCTTCACCCAGGAACTCGCCGTCGAGCTCTCCGAGCGCCCGTGGCTGGTCTTCACCCCCGCCCGCTACGAGGGCATCGACCGCCGCGTCATCGACGAGTACGCGACCCGGATGCCGGTCTACGAGGTCTCCATCGGCGACTACGTCCTCGCCGGCGGCGAGGCGGCCGTACTCGTCGTCACCGAGGCCGTGGCCCGGTTGCTGCCCGGAGTCCTGGGCAACGCCGAGTCGCACCAGGACGACTCCTTCGCGCCCGGGCCCATGGCCAACCTCCTGGAAGGCCCCGTCTACACCAAGCCGCCCCAGTGGCGTGAGCGCGGCATCCCGGACGTGCTGCTCAGCGGCCACCACGGCAAGATCGCCCGCTGGCGCCGCGACGAGGCCCTCAAGCGCACGGCGGCCAACCGGCCCGATCTCATCGAGCGCTGCGAGCCCAAGCTCTTCGACAAGAAGGACCGCGAGATGCTCTCCATCCTGGGCTGGGCGCCGGATCCGGCAGGGCAGCCGTACGGACGATTTTGGCGCAGGCCGGACGACGTGGAAGAATAGGCCGCTGTTGTGCGTCGTCCGGCGTGCGCCCCTGCCACAGGGGGACACGACGCCCGCCCCGATCCGTGCAACTCCACCCAAAGAACCTAGTTTCCGTTGATGACCTGTGGCATCAGCGAGGAAAGCAGACGAAATGTCTCACCTGCTCGACTCCGTCGACTCCGCGTCGCTGCGCACCGACATCCCGGCCTTCCGCCCGGGTGACACGGTCAACGTCCACGTCCGCGTCATCGAGGGCAACCGCTCCCGTGTGCAGCAGTTCAAGGGCGTAGTCATCCGCCGCCAGGGCGCCGGTGTCCGCGAGACCTTCTCGGTCCGCAAGGTCTCCTTCTCCGTCGGCGTCGAGCGCACCTTCCCGGTGCACACCCCGATCGTCGAGAAGATCGAGCTCGTCACCCGCGGTGACGTGCGTCGCGCCAAGCTCTACTACCTGCGCGAGCTGCGCGGCAAGGCCGCGAAGATCAAGGAGAAGCGCGACAACTGATCGCGCGCGGAGTCCCACAGAGGGGCCGGATAGCATCTGGCCCCGATGGACACCGAAGCACAGCCGACGGAGCGCGACCGCTCCTCCCGCCCTTGTGATGCCGAGGAGATCTCGGACACAGGAGGGCCGGAGGGCCGGTCGCGTTTCGCGTTGGTGTCGCGGGCCGCCGAATGGCTACCCGGCGGGCGGATCACCCTGACCCTGCTGCTGTGCCTGCTCTTCCTGCTGCTGCTCAGCACCTTCGTGGTGCAGCCGTTCCAGATTCCCAGCGGATCCATGGAAAGGGGATTGAGGATCGGGGACCGCGTTCTCGTAAATAAGTTGGCGTACCGTTTCGGTTCCGAACCGCAGCGCGGCGATGTCGTCGTGTTCGACGGAACGGGGTATTTCGGGGACGGGGACTACGTCAAGCGCGTTGTGGGGGTAGGGGGAGACCACGTGGTCTGCTGTGACAGGGAGGGGAGGATCGAGGTGAACGGCCGGTCGGTCGACGAGTCGACGTTCCTGTACCCCGGAGACAGCCCTTCCACGGTGCCCTTCGACGTCGAGGTGCCCGCCGGCACCCTCTTCCTCCTCGGGGACCACCGCAGCGACTCCAGCGACTCCCGCGACCACCTGGGCTCACCGGGCGGCGGCATGATCCCCGTCGACGAGGTCATCGGACGGGCCGACTGGATCCTCTGGCCCGCCGGCCACTTCACCCGCCTGCGCCTTCCCGCTGCCTACGCACGCGTGCCCGGCCAGGAGCCGAGCGAGCCGAACCCGGCGGACGGCGCCCATGGGTAACCGCGGCAAACCGCGCGGTGCGCCCGACAGCGCGGCCGACAACCTGCTGCCCACCGGCTCCCGTCGCTCCTCGGTCGGCCCGACCGGCGGCCGTACCCGCGCGGAGCGGCGCAAGCTCCAGCGCAAGGTCAAGCGGCGCCGCAGGCGCGGCGCGGTCAAGGAGATACCCCTTCTCGTCGGCGTCGCCGTCCTCATCGCCCTCGTCCTGAAGACCTTCCTCGTCCAGGCGTTCGTGATCCCGTCCGGCTCCATGGAGCAGACGATCCAGATCGGCGACCGCGTCCTGGTCGACAAGCTCACCCCGTGGTTCGGGTCCAGGCCCGAGCGCGGGGACGTGGTCGTCTTCAAGGACCCCGGCGGCTGGCTCAAGGACGAGCAGACCACCACGAAGAAGGACGACCCGATCGTCGTCAAGCAGGTCAAGGAAGGGCTCACCTTCATCGGCCTGCTGCCCTCCGACGACGAGAAGGACCTCATCAAGCGGGTCGTCGGTGTCGGAGGCGACCGCGTCAAGTGCTGTGACACGCAAGGGCGAGTCACCGTCAACGGCGTTCCCCTGAACGAGGAATACCTGTATCCCGGAAACGCCCCGTCCACGACACAGTTCGACATCACCGTCCCGCAGGGACGGCTGTGGGTGATGGGCGACCACCGGGCCAACTCCGCGGACTCCCGCGCTCACCAGGACACCGACTACGGCGGCACGGTCTCCGAGGACTCGGTGGTGGGCCGGGCCAGGGTCATCGCCTGGCCCTTCGGTCACTGGAACGCGCTGGACGAGCCGATAACCTACGCTTCGGTGTCCGACTCGGCGTCCGGGGCGACCGCGGCTCCCCAGCTGTCGCTTAGGGTTGCTCCCGACGATCCGAACGCATCTGCCCAACTCCCGAGCCCTGCGGAACTCCCGCTCGTTATGGGAGTGGTGGGCCTGCGCCGAACGTGGGCCAGGCAGCGGCACAGAGTAAGGAGTTGGCGTGGGGGATGTGGCGGTTGGCGCACGGTCCGGACACGACGGCGAGGAGCACCGCGGGCGACCCGCGGAATCAGCCGTCCCGGCCGCGGACAGCGCCGTGACCTCCGGGAATGACTCCGGGGCGGCCGAAGACGGCACAAGGGCCGACGAGACCGGAACGGACGATCAGGGACGGGGTGGCTCCTCCTCCAGGGCGAAGAAGCCGCGCTCCTTCTGGAAGGAGCTGCCGATCCTGATCGGCATCGCGCTCGTGCTCGCGCTGCTGATCAAGACCTTCCTGTTGCAGGCGTTCTCGATCCCGTCCGACTCGATGCAGAACACCCTCCAGGAGGGTGACCGCGTCCTGGTCGACAAGCTCACCCCGTGGTTCGGTTCTGAACCCGAGCGCGGTGAGGTCGTCGTCTTCCACGACCCGAGCAACTGGCTGGCGGGCGAGCCGACGACCAATCCGAACGCCGTGCAGACGTTCCTCAGCTGGATCGGCCTGATGCCGTCCCCGTCCGAGAAGGACCTGATCAAGCGGGTCATCGGCGTCGGCGGCGACACCGTCTCGTGCAGCGGCACCGGCCCGCTGAAGGTCAACGGCAAGGCACTGGACGAGTCGGCGTACGTCTACCCCGGCAACACCCCGTGCAGCCAGGACGACCAGGGCGGCCAGTTCACCGTGAAGGTCCCCGAGGGCTCCATCTGGGTCATGGGCGACCACCGGCAGAACTCGCGCGACTCGCGCTACAACCAGAGCGACAAGTACCACGGCATGGTCCCGGTGGACGAGGTCGTCGGCCGCGCCATCGTGAAGGCCTGGCCGATCAACCGCTGGGGCACCCTGCCGGTCCCGGACACCTTCGACCAGTCAGGGCTGAACACCCAGGCGGCGGCGTCCGCGGCCCTGACGGCCGCGCCGAGCGCGTTCGCGTTCGTCGGCGTGGTGCCGGTGGCGCTGTGGCGCCGTCGCAAGATCGCCGTGGCCGAGACCCGCTGAGGTCAAGGCTCGACAAAACCCTCGTACAGCTTGTGACCTTGACCGGGGCCGAAGGGCTGACCCGGTCAGGTACCCCCGGGTAGGGTGCGGACCCATGGGTGGCGAGAGCACGACGCGTACGGCCCCGCGCAGCGGCGGCACAGACACGGGCCCGGTGGGCAGCCGGACCGGACAGAGACTGTCCGGGCTGGCCGTCGCACTGGGCCTCGTGCTGTTCCTCGGGGGTTTCGCCTGGGCAGCGGTGTCCTACCGCCCGTACACCGTGCCCACCGGATCGATGACGCCGACGATCAACGCCGGCGACCGGGTCCTGGCCCAGCGCGTCGACGGCGACGAGATTCGCCGTGGCGACGTCGTCGTCTTCAAGGACAAGACCTGGGTGACCAACGCCCCCGTGGTCAAGCGGGTCGTGGCCATCGGCGGCGACACGGTGGCCTGCTGCAGCGAGGGCAAGCTGACCGTCAACGGCAAGCAGATCGACGAACCGTATCTGCCCGAGGGAAGCGCGGCCGAGATCACGGGCTTTCCGACCGTGACGGTGCCTGAGGGCAGGCTGTTCCTGCTGGGCGACGAGCGAGCGGGCTCCCTGGACTCCACGGCCCACCTCACCGACGCGGCGAGCGGCACGGTGGCCCGGAGCGCCGTGACGGCCCGGGTGGACGCCGTCGTCTGGCCCATGAACGGCATGCTGGAGCGGCCGACCGGCTTCGAGACGCTCGGCACGCTGTCCTCGCCGGGCCCGCTCCGTACGATCGTCACGCTGATCGTCCTCGGAGCCGCGCTGGTCCTCGGCGGTGGCGCGTACGGCCCGGTCGCCAAGCTGTTCGGCGGCCGCTCCCGGCCGCGGACGGAGCTGGCCGGTGCCCGCTGAGGCGACGGGCACGGGCACGGGCCGCGACGCGTACGAGGGCGGTCTGCGCAAGGTGGCCCGGGTCGTCCTGCTCGACCCCGAGAACCGCATCCTTCTCCTGCACGGCCACGAGCCGGACGATCCGGCCGACGACTGGTGGTTCACGCCCGGCGGCGGCCTCGAGGGCGACGAGACTCATGAGGAGGCCGCGCTCAGGGAACTCGCCGAGGAGACCGGCATCACCGAGGTCGAGCTCGGCCCGGTCCTGTGGCGGCGGACGTGCTCCTTCCCGTTCGCGGGCCGACGCTGGGACCAGGACGAGTGGTACTACCTGGCCCGTACGACCCAGACGGCCACCGAGGCCAGGGGGCTTACCGAGCTGGAACGGCGCAGCGTCGCCGGAGCGCGCTGGTGGACGTGTCGGGAACTGAGCCAGGCACATGAGACGGTGTATCCGACCAGACTCGCCGAGCTGCTGAGCAGGCTGCTCGACGAAGGTCCCCCGGCCGGGCCCGTGACCTTGGACACCGAAATCGTCTAGGGGCTCGCGGGACTGGCGCACAATGGTGGGATCGCACGGCTGAAGGGGAACATGCCATGAGCGCCGAGGACCTCGAGAAGTACGAGACCGAGATGGAGCTCAAGCTCTACCGGGAGTACCGCGATGTCGTCGGTCTGTTCAAATACGTGATCGAGACCGAGCGGCGCTTCTATCTCACCAACGACTACGAGATGCAGGTGCACTCGGTCCAGGGTGAGGTGTTCTTCGAGGTGTCCATGGCGGATGCCTGGGTGTGGGACATGTACCGGCCGGCTCGGTTCGTGAAGCAGGTGCGGGTGCTCACGTTCAAGGACGTGAACATCGAGGAGCTGAACAAGAGTGATCTGGAGATGCCGGGCGGCTGAGTCGGTCCGCTGAGGTGGTGGTCGGATCCGTTGAGTTTTCCCCCGCCAGGGTGACGGGGTTTTCCACAACCGCCGAGTAGTCCACCAAGATCCACTTCTTGGTGGCGGTTGCGTGACGGTTGGCGCCGGAGGTGGTGCCGACATGAACACACACCAGGCACGCAGTGCACTCGGCAAGTACGGCGAGACGCTGGCCGCGCGGCGGCTGGCGGAGGCCGGGATGACGGTCCTGGAGCGCAACTGGCGCTGCGGCAGGACCGGTGAGATCGACATCGTGGCGCGGGACGGCGACGTCCTGGTCGTCTGCGAGGTCAAGACGCGGCGGGCCGGAGTCTTCGAGCATCCGATGGCCGCGGTGACCTCCGGCAAGGCGCAGCGCCTGCGGGGCCTCGCCGAACGCTGGATCCACGCACACGGAGGGGCACCGCCGGGAGGCGTCCGCATCGACCTGGTGGGAGTCGTCCTGCCCAGCCGAGGCGCGCCGGTGGTCGAGCATGTGCGGGGGGTGGCCTGAGATGGGCTTCGCACGTACGTGTTCGGTGGCGCTGGTGGGCGTCGAGGGCGTGGTGGTCGAGGTCCAGGCCGACCTGGAACCTGGGGTCGCGGCGTTCACGCTGGTGGGACTGCCGGACAAGAGCCTCACGGAGAGCCGGGACCGGGTGCGGGCCGCGGTGGTCAACTCGGGCGCCTCATGGCCCCAGAAGAAGCTGACGGTCGGCCTGAGCCCGGCGTCCGTCCCGAAGAGCGGCAGCGGATTCGACCTGGCCGTCGCGGCCGCGGTGCTGGGGGCGGCCGAGCGGATCGATCCGCGGGTGCTCGCCGACATCGTGATGATCGGAGAAGTGGGGCTCGACGGCCGGGTGCGACCGGTGCGGGGCATCCTCCCGGCGGTACTGGCCGCGGCCGACGCCGGCTATGAGCAGGTGGTGGTGCCGGAATGCGCCGCCGCCGAGGCATCCCTGGTGCCCGGGGTGTCCGTGCTGGGGGTACGCAGTCTGCGGCAGCTGATCGCGGTCCTCGCGGACGAGCCCGTGCCGGAGGAGGAGCCGGACGACCTGGGCCGCCCCGATCCGCTCCTGGCCGGCCTGCGGGTGCCGGGCACCGGCGCCGCCACGGGAATGCACAGCGTGGGTGCCGCACAGCTCGACTACGATCTCGCCGACGTCGTGGGCCAGACCTCGGCGCGAACGGCCGTGGAGGTCGCCGCGGCGGGCGGGCACCACCTGTTCCTCGAGGGACCGCCCGGCGCCGGGAAGACGATGCTCGCGGAGCGGCTGCCCGCGATCCTGCCGCCGCTCGAGCGCCAGGAGTCGCTGGAGGTCACGGCGGTGCACTCGGTGGCGGGCCTGCTGCCCGCGGGCAAGCCCTTGATCGACGTCGCCCCCTACTGCGCCCCGCACCACTCGGCGACGATGCAGGCACTGGTCGGCGGGGGCCCCGGCATCGCCCGGCCGGGCGCGGTGTCCCTCTCGCACCGCGGTGTCCTCTTCCTGGACGAAACACCCGAGTTCAGCGGTCGGGCCCTGGACGCCCTCCGGCAGCCCCTGGAGGCGGGCCATGTCGTGATCGCTCGCAGTGCGGGCGTGGTGCGCTTCCCGGCGAAGTTCCTGATGGTGCTGGCGGCCAACCCGTGCCCCTGTGGCCGCTTCTCCCAGACGGACGACCTGTGCGAGTGCCCGCCCTCCTCGATCCGGCGCTACCAGGCCAGGCTGTCCGGTCCCCTCCTCGACCGGGTGGACCTGCGTGTCGAGGTGGACCGGGTCACGCGCGCCCAGCTGACCGAGCGCGGTGCCCGGGGTGAGTCCACGGCCACGGTGGCCGGCCGGGTCCGGGAGGCCCGGGAACGTGCGGTGGCCCGCCTCGCCGGGACACCGTGGCGCACGAACAGCGAGGTTCCCGGACGCGAGCTGCGCAGCCGCTGGCATGCGGTGGCCGGTGCCATGGACGACGCGGAGCGCAACCTGGAGCGGGGCGTGCTGACCGCTCGCGGGATCGACCGGGTGCTGCGCGTGGCCTGGACCGTCGCCGACCTCGTCGGTCACGACCGTCCCGACGCGAGCGACGTCGCCCTGGCGCTGCAACTGCGTACGGGAGTGCCACGAGGTGTCCCCATGGCCATCGGAGCACTGACGTGAGCATGGGCGCCGATCCGGACGGCGAGCTGCTCGGACGGGTCTTTCTCACTCGGGTCGTCGAGCCCGGTGACGAGATCGCCGGGCGGTGGGTGCGGGAATACGGCGTGAGAGAGGTGGTCCGGCGGTTGCGGGACGGTGTGATGCCGTTGCCCGGGGTGAGCGACAAGCGGTGGGCCGGGCTGGTCGGCCGGGTCGCGGGGGTCGAGCCCGGCCGGGATCTCGCCGTCGCGCGGGACGCCGGTGTGCGGTTCGTCGGTCCGGGCGCCAGCGAGTGGCCGGGGCAGCTCGACGACCTGGGGGACGCCCGCCCGCTCGGGCTGTGGGTGCGGGGCAGCCCCAGCCTGCGCATGTGGGCGCTCCGCTCGGTGGCCGTCGTGGGCGCCCGCGCCTGCACCGAGTACGGCGCCCACATGGCGGCCACCCTCGCCGCGGACCTCGCCGAACGTGGCTGGGTCGTGGTGTCCGGCGGCGCCTACGGGGTCGACGGCGCCGCCCACCGCGGGGCCCTTGGTGCCGGCGGGGCCACCGTCGCCGTACTCGCCTGCGGAGTGGACCGGCCCTACCCGCGCGGACACACGCACTTGATCACCAGGATCGCGGAGCAGGGCCTGGTGATCGGGGAGTTGCCGCCTGGCGACCACCCGACCCCGAGCAGATTCGTGCTGCGCAACAGGGTGATCGCCGCGCTCACCCGGGGCACCGTCGTCGTCGAGGCCGCCCATCGCAGCGGTTCGCTGGCCACGGCACGTGCGGCACAGCGTCTGGGCCGCCACACCATGGGCGTGCCCGGACCGGCCACCAGCGGCCTGTCCGCCGGTGTGCACGAGTTGCTGCGCGGAGAGGCGGCACTGGTCACGGACGCCGCGGAAGTCGTCGAACTGGTCGGTGACATGGGGGAGCTGGCCCCGGACCGACGCGGGCCCGTGCTGCCGCGGGATCTCCTCGACGCGGCGGCACGGCAGGTCCTGGCCGCGCTGCCCGGTCACCGCGCGGCGACGCCGGACGAGATCGCGCGCGGCGCGCTGACGACCCGGGACGACGCGGTCGCGAGACTGTACGAACTCCGAGCACTTGGTTACGTCGAACGACACGGCGACGGCTGGAAGTTGACACGCCAGGCAATGATCTCCGCGGGCGGTGCCGCGGGCGGGTGCTGACCGAGCGTGTTCGGCCGTCCGGGGGAACCCTGATGCCCTTGGAAATCCCCGCAGTTGGCGCGATTCGATGATCACGCAGAGCGACGACCGTGTAGCGATGGGGCGTCCAGCTGAACGTATCTGCGCACGGCCTGGGCCACGCCGTTCGCGCACTGCGACGCCACAGTCACGCTACGCTCACGTGGATTCCGACACAGACAGGCGACTCGACATCAGAACGACATCAGCCCGACAGCTCACCCAGGCACCCCCACATCACGGCAGAACGGCACAAGGCGACGAATGCCCCAGCACACCTCCGGGTCCGACCGGGCGGCGATCCCCCCAGCCGCCCGCGAGGGTGGCAGCGTGCGGCCGCCCGCTCCCTCGACGCTCGACGAGTTGTGGCGGTCGTACAAGGCGACAGGGGACGAGCGGCTGCGCGAGCAGCTGATCCTGCACTACTCGCCCCTCGTGAAGTACGTGGCGGGACGGGTGAGCGTCGGCCTGCCGCCCAACGTGGAGCAGGCGGACTTCGTGTCCTCGGGGGTCTTCGGACTCATCGACGCGATCGAGAAGTTCGACGTCGACCGGGAGATCAAGTTCGAGACGTACGCGATCACCCGGATCCGGGGCGCGATGATCGACGAACTGCGCGCGCTGGACTGGATCCCGAGGTCCGTGCGACAGAAGGCGCGCAATGTCGAGCGGGCGTACGCCACGCTTGAGGCGCGGCTGCGGCGGACGCCGAGCGAGGGGGAGGTGGCCGCCGAGATGGGCATCGCGGTCGACGACCTCCACGCGGTCTTCAGCCAGTTGTCGCTGGCCAACGTGGTGGCCCTGGAGGAACTGCTGCACGTCGGCGGTGAGGGCGGCGACCGGCTGAGCCTCATGGACACGCTGGAGGACACCGCCGCGGACAACCCGGTGGAGGTGGCCGAGGACCGGGAACTGCGGCGGTTCCTGGCTCGGGCGATCAACACGTTGCCCGAGCGGGAGAAGACCGTGGTGACGCTGTACTACTACGAAGGGCTCACGCTCGCCGAGATCGGGAACGTACTGGGGGTGACCGAGAGCCGGGTGAGTCAGATCCACACCAAGTCGGTGCTCCAGTTGCGGGCGAAGCTGGCGAGTTTCGGTCGCTGAGGCGGCGGGGCGAGTGGAGTCACTCCCGTCGGCGGTGGTCCGTCCGTAGAGTGGTCGGGTGCCAAGGATTCGAGCGGCCTCCGTGGCCGAGCACCGGTCGATGCAGCGAGCCGCCCTGCTGGACGCGGCTCGTTCCCTGTTGTCCGAGGGTGGGACGGAGGCGCTGACCTTCCCGGCCCTCGCCGAGCGGACAGGGCTCGCGCGGTCGTCGGTGTACGAGTATTTCCGGTCGCGGGCCGCCGTGGTCGAGGAGCTGTGCCAGGTCGACTTCCCCGTCTGGGCGGCGGAGGTGTCGTCGGCGATGGAGCGGGCCCAGGAGCCCGAGGGCAAGGTCGAGGCGTATGTGCGGCAGCAGCTGGCGCTGGTCGGAGACCGGCGGCACCGGGCCGTGGTGGCGATCTCCGCGAGTGAGCTGGACGCGGGGGCCCGGGAGAAGATCCGGGCCGCGCACGGAGGGCTCGTGGCGATGATCGTCGAGGCGTTGGGGGAGATGGGGCACGCCCAGCCCCGGATGGCGGCGATGTTGCTGCAGGGGGTTGTGGACGCGGCTGTGCGGCGGATCGAGCTGGGCGCGGCGGAGGAGCCTTCGGTGATCACGGAGGCGGCGGTTTCCATGGCGCTGCGGGGCGTCCGGGGCTGACGTCCGCTGTGGCCGGGCGGGGGTGAGTCCGCGCTGCCCGGCGCTGGCGGGGTGCCGTCCGCGCCCACCCGTGCCGCCCGAGCGGCATGACTGCCCGCGGACACACGCCTGCGTTGGCGGGGTGCTGTACGCGCCCACTCCTGCCCGTCCGCCCGCCCGCGCCCACCCGTGGCGCCCCAGCGGCACGACTGCCCGCGGACAGCGCGCCTGCGTTGGCGGGGTGCCGTCCGCCCCCACTCCTGCCCGTCCGCGCCCACCCGTGCCCCCTTCCCGCCGGCCGCGGACAGGTGGTGTCGGCTGTCGGTGGCTAGGTCGACTGGGGTGGCATCGGGACGCCGATCACCGGTAGGAGTCGCGGCGGCTCTCTGGTGAGGAGCCATGGAGGCAGCAGGGAGAGCGGGTCCAGGTAGGTCTCGCCCCTTCTCAGGCCCCAGTGCACGCATGTGCTCGTGCAGTGAGAGCCGGTCGGTTCCACCGTGCCCACCACCTCGCCCGCCGCCACCTCCGCACCCTTCTTCACCGACGCCCGTACCGGCTCGTACGTCGTGCGCAGCGGTGGGCTGCCCGTCCCCGGCAGCTCCACCGAGACGACCCCCTTGCCCGCCACCCGGCCCGCGAAGGACACCCGGCCCGTCGCCACCGCCCGTACCGGTGTGCCGGCACCGGCCGCGAGGTCGATGCCTCGGTGGCCGCGGCCGTACGCCGTCGCCGGGGGTTCCCAGCCGCGGAGGACCGGTGGGCGGGTGCCCACGGGCCAGGTGCGGCCGAGGGGTGGGACGGAGGTGTCCGTGGCCGCCGGGTCGAAAGGGGCCGGCCGGACCGTCGGCAGGGGCGCGCAGAGCAGTACCGCCGCCGTGAGAAGCAGCGGCAACCCCGTCCACGTAACCGCACATCGCATCGCTCGCATGCGAGAACCGTCCCGCACCCGCCTCGATCGTGGCCGGGGCCTGTGGACCACCTACCGGTTGTGGACAGCGGCGTCACCCGGTGCCTCGCGGGTCCCGTACACTTCTTCTGGCGATCCGGGTCACCGGGTCGACTTCGCACGCCCCGACATCAGGCCCTCAAACAGCCGGTGTCAGCGCCTCTCGGTCCCTAGCGGCAAGGCGCATCGCGGGCGTCAGGCGCGAGTGCCATCCCGGCACGCGCGGCACAACCGAGAACACCAAGGAGAACGGCCATGGCCGTCGTCACGATGCGGGAGCTGCTGGAAAGCGGCGTCCACTTCGGTCACCAGACCCGTCGTTGGAACCCGAAGATGAAGCGGTTCATCTTCACGGAGCGCAACGGCATCTACATCATCGACCTGCTCCAGTCGCTGTCGTACATCGACCGCGCCTACGAGTTCGTCAAGGAGACCGTCGCCCACGGCGGCACGGTCATGTTCGTCGGCACGAAGAAGCAGGCGCAGGAGGCCATCGCCGAGCAGGCCACCCGTGTCGGCATGCCCTACGTCAACCAGCGCTGGCTGGGCGGCATGCTCACCAACTTCTCGACCGTCTACAAGCGTCTGCAGCGCCTCAAGGAGCTCGAGCAGATCGACTTCGAGGACGTCGCCGCGTCCGGTCTGACCAAGAAGGAGCTTCTCGTGCTCTCGCGCGAGAAGGCCAAGCTGGAGAAGACCCTCGGCGGTATCCGCGAGATGTCCAAGGTTCCCAGCGCCGTCTGGATCGTGGACACCAAGAAGGAGCACATCGCGGTCGGCGAGGCCCGGAAGCTCAACATCCCGGTCGTCGCCATCCTCGACACGAACTGTGACCCCGACGAGGTCGACTACAAGATCCCCGGCAACGACGACGCGATCCGCTCCGTCACGCTGCTCACCCGTGTGATCGCGGACGCGGTCGCCGAGGGCCTCATCTCCCGCTCCGGTGTCGCCACCGAGGGCAAGGGCGACAAGGCCGCGGGCGAGCCGCTCGCCGCGTGGGAGCGCGACCTGCTCGAGGGCGAGAAGAAGGCCGACGAGGCCGAGGCCCCCGCCGCTGCCGAGGCCCCTGCCGCCGAGGCCCCCGCTGCCGAGGCTCCGGCCGAGGCCGCCGCTGAGGCTCCCGCCGATGCCCCTGCCGAGGCTGCCGCCGACGCCCCCGCCGAGGCCCCCGCCGCCGAGGCCGCCGAGCAGGCCTGACCCCTCACGACCTTCGGGTTCCGGACGGCGGGGGCCCACGAAGCCCCCGCCGTCCGGCGCCCGTAGATCTTCAGACTTCGAAAGAGATTCCAGAATCATGGCGAACTACACCGCCGCCGACGTCAAGAAGCTCCGTGAGCTCACCGGCGCCGGCATGATGGACTGCAAGAAGGCACTGGACGAGGCCGAGGGCAACGTCGAGAAGGCCGTCGAGGCGCTCCGTATCAAGGGCCAGAAGGGCGTCGCCAAGCGTGAGGGCCGCTCCGCCGAGAACGGCGCTGTGGTCTCGATCATCGCCGACGACAACTCCTCCGGCGTCCTCGTCGAGCTGAAGTGCGAGACGGACTTCGTCGCCAAGGGTGACAAGTTCCAGGCCGTCGCCACCACGATCGCCGAGCACGTCGCCAAGACCGCCCCGGCCGACCTCGAGGCGCTGCTCGCCTCCGAGATCGAGCCCGGCAAGACCGTCCAGGCGTTCGTGGACGAGGCCAACGCCAACCTGGGCGAGAAGATCGTCCTGGACCGCTTCTCGCAGTTCTCCGACGGCTTCGTGTCGGCGTACATGCACCGCACGATGCCCGACCTGCCGCCGCAGATCGGTGTCCTCGTCGAGCTCGACAAGCCCAACGCCGAGATCGCCAAGGGCGTCGCCCAGCACATCGCCGCCTTCGCGCCGAAGTACCTCTCCAAGGACGACGTGCCGGCCGAGGTCGTCGAGTCCGAGCGCCGCGTCGCCGAGGAGACCACCCGCGCCGAGGGCAAGCCCGAGGCCGCCCTGCCGAAGATCGTCGAGGGTCGCCTCAACGGCTTCTTCAAGGACGCCACGCTGCTCGGCCAGCCGTACGCACTCGACAACAAGAAGTCCGTCCAGAAGGTTCTGGACGAGGCGGGTGTCACCCTGAAGCGCTTCACGCGCATCAAGGTCGGCATCTGAGTCCGTACCGCGATCGACGCGCGACCCCGATAGGGTCGGCAGCAGTCGTCCGCGTACGCCGTCACATGTGTGGCGGACGACAGCAGATCTGACGAGGAGGCCATTGCCGCGCATGGGTTGCGAACGACACCCCACCGGCAATGGCCTCCTCGTATGTGCACCATGAGGAGAACGCCATGACCACCAAGCCCCAGAAGAGCGACGACGGCAAAGTACGCGGGCGGTTTCTGCTGAAGCTGTCCGGAGAGGCGTTCGCCGGTGGCGGGGGCCTGGGCGTCGACCCCGACGTGGTGCACAAGATCGCCCGTGAGATCGCGGCGGTCGTGCGGGACGGCGCGGAGATCGCCGTAGTCATCGGCGGCGGCAACTTCTTCCGTGGTGCCGAACTCCAGCAGCGAGGCATGGACCGCGCCCGGTCCGACTACATGGGCATGCTCGGCACCGTCATGAACTGCCTCGCCCTCCAGGACTTCCTGGAGAAGGAGGGCATCCAGTCCCGGGTGCAGACCGCCATCACCATGGGGCAGGTCGCCGAGCCGTACATCCCGCTGCGCGCCATCCGGCACCTGGAGAAGGGCCGTGTGGTCATCTTCGGCGCCGGTATGGGCATGCCGTACTTCTCGACCGACACCACCGCCGCCCAGCGCGCCCTGGAGATCGACGCCGAGGCGCTCCTGATGGGCAAGAACGGTGTGGACGGCGTCTACGACTCCGACCCGAAGACCAACCCCGACGCGGTCAAGTTCGACGCCCTCGGCTACGGCGAGGTCATCACGCGGGACCTCAAGGTCGCCGACGCCACCGCCGTCACACTGTGCCGCGACAACAAGCTCCCGATCCTGGTGTTCGAGCTTCTCGCCGAGGGCAATATCGCGCGCGCCGTCAAGGGTGAGAAGATCGGCACGCTGGTGGGTGACCAAGTCAGCCAGGGCTGACGACCCCGACCGGAGGGATGGACAATGTCCTGAGGGTCGGGAAACGTGCAGGAAGAAGACGCGACGCAGCCGGCCGCCGCCCTCGCCAAGGAACCGCAGCCGGGCCTACTCAAGACACGCAGGAGCAAGTGGTGATCGAAGAGACCCTCCTCGAGGCCGAGGAGAAGATGGAGAAGGCCGTCGTGGTCGCCAAGGAGGACTTCGCCGCGATCCGCACCGGCCGTGCGCACCCGGCGATGTTCAACAAGATCGTGGCCGACTACTACGGCGCGCCGACGCCGATCAACCAGCTGGCTTCGTTCTCCGTGCCGGAGCCGCGCATGGCGGTCGTGACCCCGTTCGACAAGAGCGCGCTGCGCAACATCGAGCAGGCGATCCGCGACTCCGACCTGGGCGTCAACCCGAGCAACGACGGCAACATCATCCGGGTGGTGTTCCCGGAGCTCACCGAGGAGCGCCGCAGGGACTACATCAAGGTCGCCCGGAGCAAGGCCGAGGACAGCAAGGTCTCCATCCGCTCGGTGCGCCGCAAGGCCAAGGACGCCATCGACAAGCTCGTCAAGGACGGCGACGTCGGTGAGGACGAGGGCCGCCGTGCGGAGAAGGAGCTCGACGACACCACCCACAAGTACGTCGCCCAGGTGGACGAGCTCCTCAAGCACAAGGAAGCGGAGCTGCTCGAGGTCTGATGAACGACTCTTCCTGGGGCTCTCCGCCACAAGCCGGGCCGCCTGCCGGGTACTGGGGGCCCACCGACCAGGGGCCTGTCCAGGGGGCCGGCCCGGCGGGTCCCACGTACGATGCGCATGACGCGCAGCAGACTCGCCCCATGCCCATCGTGCCCGACGTACCCGCACATGGCGGAGACCAGGATGACGACCGGGGGGCCGCTCGGCTGAGCGGCCCCTTGTTCCGCGACGAGACGCCGCGGCCGCCGTACGCCGTACGGCAGCCGCAGCCGTACGACCCGCCGCAGGCCCCGTCCTACGGCCCTCACGACATGCCGCAGACGTCGTCCCACGGGACGGCGCCGCAGAATCCGGAGCCCATGCCCGACTCCTCGCAGCCGGCGTCCGCGCCGCAGAAGAAGAGCGCGGGACGTGACCTGAGCGCGGCCATAGGCGTCGGCGTCGGGCTGGGCGTGGTGATCGTCGCGTCGCTGTTCGTCGTCAAGGCCGTCTTCGTCGGCGTGATCGCGGTCGCCGTCGTGGTCGGCGTGTGGGAGCTGACCAAGCGGCTCGAGGAGCGCAAGGGCATCAAGGCGCCCCTCGTCCCGCTCGCGCTCGGCGGCGCGGCCATGGTCGTCTCCGGGTACGTCCGGGGTGCCGAGGGCGCGTGGGTCGCGATGGCGCTCACCGCGCTGGCAGTCCTGGTCTGGCGGATGACGGAACCGCCGGAGGGCTATCTCAGGGACGTCACCGCGGGCGTCTTCGCGGCCTTCTACGTCCCGTTCCTGGCCACGTTCGTCGCCATGATGCTCACCGCCGACGACGGTCCGCGTCGCGTGCTGACGTTCCTGCTCCTGACCGTCGTCAGCGACACCGGGGCGTATGCCATCGGCTGGCGCTTCGGCAAGCACAAGCTCGCCCCGCGCATCAGCCCCGGCAAGACCCGCGAGGGCCTGCTCGGCGCGCTGAGCTTCGCCATGGTGGCGGGCGCGCTGTCCATGGAGTTTTTGATCGACGACGGCGCCTGGTGGCAGGGCGTGGTGCTGGGCTTCGCGGTCGCGGCCAGTGCCACGCTGGGCGACCTCGGCGAGTCGATGATCAAGCGGGACCTGGGCATCAAGGACATGGGCACGCTGCTGCCGGGGCACGGCGGCATCATGGACCGCCTGGACTCGCTGCTGCCGACGGCTCCGGTGGTCTGGCTCCTGTTCGTCATCTTCGTCGGCTCCGGCTGACCGTCGTACGTCTCTCTCGTGGGGCCCTCGCTTCGGCGGGGGATCCTCGCGTTACGGGCGATGGCCTCTCCGGCCGCCGAGTGGGACGATTCCGGTATAAGCCCGCAAACGGGTTCACTCTGGAAGGAGGGCGCCATGTCCGCCGTCCGAGAAGTGATCGACGTCGACTGCACCCCCGACGACGTCTACACGTACGTCACGGACCCCTCTCACCTGCCCGAATGGCAACTGAGCGCGGTCTCCGCACAGCGGCTCGACGAGGGTCCGCTGCACGAGGGCTCGCGGGTGCGGGTCACCCGGCGGATCGGCAGCCGCGAGATGCCGATGACCGTGGAGTTCGACGAGCACGTCCCCCCGTACAGCTGGGGTCTGCACGGTATCGACGGTCCCGTCAGGCCGCGCGTCCACGGTGAGATCGAACCGCTCGACGAGGGGCGACGCTCCCGCGTGACGATCGACATCGACTTCGAGGGCCACGGCCTCGGCAAGGTCCTCGTCCCGCTGGTCGTCCGCCCACAGATGCGCAAGGAGCTCCCGCGCAACGAGCAACTGCTCAAGGACCGGCTGGAGCACCCGATGCCGTAGTCCGGCCGGGGGCGGCCCTTTGAGGTTCGTCCACGGGGCGGGCGTGGCTGGGCGTGGCGGGGTGTGGCTGGGTGACGACGGCAGGTGTCACGGTGATCTTGGCTGGGCGACGACGGCAGGTGTAAGGGTGATCTCGGCTGGGCGACGACGGCAGGTGTCAGGGTGATCTGCCGTGCAGGTGGTGCGGTGTGCTGGTCGCCCAGGGTGGGCGGCGCCGGGTGCGGCGGTACCGCGGGAAGTCGCACCGGGCGGACAGGCTCCACGTCACTCGTTTTGTGGTCGTGATCACCTGCGCCTGCTGAGCCGACCGGGCATCCGAGTGGATCTGCGACACTGGATGGGTTATGCCTGCACCCGGAGAACTCACTTTCGTCGCCCCGCGCGGAGCCAAGAAGCCGCCGCGGCATCTCGCCGACCTCACGCCCGCCGAGCGCAAGGAAGCGGTGGCCGCGGTCGGTGAGAAGCCGTTTCGTGCCAAGCAGCTGTCGCAGCACTACTTCGCGCGGTACGCGCACGATCCGCAGGAGTGGACCGACATCCCGGCCGGATCGCGCGGGCGGCTGCAGGAGGCACTGCTGCCCGAGCTCATGACCGTGGTGCGGCATCTGTCGACCGACCAGGACACCACCCGCAAGACGCTGTGGCGGCTGTTCGACGGGACGCTCGTCGAGTCGGTGCTGATGCGGTACCCGGACCGGGTGACCATGTGCATCAGTTCGCAGGCGGGGTGCGGGATGAACTGCCCGTTCTGTGCGACCGGGCAGGCGGGGCTGGACCGGAACCTGTCCACCGCGGAGATCGTGCACCAGATCGTGGACGGGATGCGGGCGCTCAGGGACGGCGAGATTCCCGGTGGTCCGACGCGGCTCAGCAACATCGTCTTCATGGGCATGGGTGAGCCGCTGGCCAACTACAACCGGGTCGTCGGTGCCATCCGGCGGCTCACCGACCCCGAGCCGGACGGGCTCGGGCTCTCGCAGCGTGGGATCACCGTCTCGACGGTCGGGCTCGTCCCGGCGATCAACCGCTTCACCGACGAGGGCTTCAAGTGCCGGCTCGCCATCTCGCTGCACGCCCCCGACGACGAGCTGCGCGACACTCTCGTCCCCGTGAACACGCGGTGGAAGGTGCGCGAGGTCCTGGACGCCGGCTTCGCGTACACGGAGCGGTCCGGGCGCCGGCTGTCCATCGAGTACGCGTTGATCCGGGACATCAACGACCAGGCGTGGCGAGGTGACCGGCTCGGGCGGCTGCTCAGGGGAAAGCCCGTGCACGTCAACCTCATTCCGCTGAACCCGACGCCGGGGTCGAAGTGGACCGCCTCGCGGCCCGAGGACGAGAAGGCGTTCGTCGAGGCCATCGCCGCCCATGGTGTACCGGTCACGGTCCGGGACACCCGTGGACAGGAGATCGACGGGGCGTGTGGTCAGCTCGCCGCGACCGAACGGTAGTGTGACGTCCGTACGTACATCTTCATATTCCGACAGGGGAGCGCCACAGCGCTGAGAGTGCGGCACCGGCCGCAGACCCTCTGAACCTCGCCCAGGTCATTCTGGGTAGGAAGTTCGGTCACTACTCGAGCTGTTGCGCCCTGCCCGGGCGCCTCGGACCTTTCCGAGGCGCCCGGGCAGGGCCGCGTCTCTTCCTGGCCACCCCCAGGAGGAATTCTGTGAGCATCACCAAGAAGGCCACGGTTGTCGCCGTGGGACTCGGCCTCGTCACGCTCTCCGCGTGCGGGTCCTCCGCCGACGGCGGGAGCGGCGGAGGCGACTCCAAGACCGTGACACTCGTCAGCCACGACTCGTGGGCCGTCTCGAAGAATGTCCTCGCCGACTTCGAGAAGCAGTCCGGCTACAAGGTCAAGGTCCTCAAGGACGGCGACGCCGGGCAGGCCGTCAACAAGGCGATCCTGACCAAGGACAACCCGCAGGGCGACGTCTTCTTCGGCGTCGACAACACCCTGCTGTCGCGGGCCCTGGACAACGGGCTCTTCCAGTCGTACGAGGCGAAGGGCTCCGACCTGGTCGGGTCCGCGTACCGGGCCGACCAGGACAAGCACCGGGTCACGCCGATCGACACCGGCGACATCTGCGTCAACTACGACAAGGCGTACTTCAGCAAGCACAAGCTGGCGCCGCCGACCTCGTTCGACGATCTGATCAAGCCCGCCTACAAGAACCTCCTCGTCACCGAGAACGCCTCCACCTCCTCCCCGGGGCTGGGATTCCTCCTCGGTACGGCGGCCAGGTACGGCGACGACGGCTGGACGGACTACTGGACGAAGCTCAAGGCCAACGGCGTCAAGGTCGTCGACGGCTGGGAGCAGGCCTACAACGAGGAGTTCTCCGGCTCGGCCGGCGGCAAGCAGGCCAAGGCCGACCGCCCGCTCGTCGTCTCCTACGCCTCCTCGCCACCCGCCGAGGTGATCTACGCCGACCCGAAGCCGACGACCGCGCCCACGGGCGTCGCCAGCGGCACCTGCTTCCGCCAGGTCGAGTACGCGGGTCTGCTGAGCAACGCCGCGAACGCCAAGGGCGGCAAGGCGCTCCTCGACTTCCTGCTCAGCAAGGAGTTCCAGGAGGACATGCCGCTGAACATGTTCGTCTACCCGGTGCGGGAGGGCGCGCAGGTGCCGGCCGAGTTCACCAAGTACGGACCGCAGGCCAAGGATCCCGAGACCATGGACCCGGCCGCGATCGCCGACCACCGTGACCAGTGGGTCAAGTCGTGGACCTCGCTCGTACTGAAGTAACCCCGCGCGCAGCCCCGCGCAAGGGATCCGGGAAGAGCGCGGCGGCGCGGCTCGGGCTCATCGCCGTGCCCGTCGCGTTCTTCGCGGTCTTCTTCGCCTACCCCGTCGCCGCGATCGTCGTACGCGGCCTCAAGGTCGACGGGGTGTGGCAGTTCGGCCGGATCGCGGACGTGCTCGGGCAGTCCGACGTCCGGCACGTCCTGTGGTTCACCACCTGGCAGGCGTCGGCCTCCACCGTGCTCACCCTGCTGATCGCGCTGCCGGGCGCGTACGTCTTCGCCCGCTTCGACTTCCCCGGCAAGCAGGTCCTGCGGGCCGTCGTCACCGTCCCCTTCGTGCTGCCGACGGTCGTCGTCGGTACGGCGTTCCTGGCGCTCGTCGGGCGGGGCGGGCTGCTGGACGAGCTGTGGGGCGTACGCCTGGACACCACCGTGTGGGCGATCCTGCTGGCGCACGTCTTCTTCAACTACGCGGTGGTCGTACGGACCGTCGGCGGGCTCTGGGGGCAGCTCGACCCGCGGCAGGAGGAGGCCGCGCGGATGCTCGGCGCGTCCCGGCCGGCGGCCTGGCGGAAGGTCACGCTGCCCGCGCTCGCGCCCGCCGTGGCCGCCGCCGCGCTCATGGTGTTCCTCTTCACCTTCACCTCCTTCGGTGTGGTGCAGATCCTGGGCGGGCCGACCTTCTCGACGCTCGAAGTGGAGATCTACCGGCAGACCTCCGAGATCTTCGACCTGTCCACGGCCGCCGTGCTGACGCTGATCCAGTTCCTGGCGGTGGGCGCGATCCTCGCGCTGCACGCGTGGACCGTACGGCGGCGGGAGACCGCCCTGCGGCTGGTGGACGCGTCCGTGACCGCGCGCCGGCCGCGCGGGGCCGGGCAGTGGGCACTGCTGGCCGGCGTCCTCGTCTGTGTCGTCGTCCTGCTTCTGCTGCCGCTCGCCGTGCTGGTGCAGCGGTCCCTCGACGCGCCCGACTTCGCCTACTACCGGGCGCTGACCAGCGAGGAGGGCGGGCTCTTCCTGGTGCCGCCGATCGAGGCGATCGGCAATTCCCTGCAGTACGCCGTCGTGGCCACCGCCATCGCCGTGCTGATCGGCGGCCTGGCCGCCGTGGCGCTCACCCGCCGGGACGCGGGCCGGTTCGTGCGCGGGTTCGACGCGCTGCTGATGCTGCCGCTCGGGGTGTCCGCGGTGACGGTCGGGTTCGGGTTCCTGATCGCGCTCGACGAGCCGCCCCTGGACCTGCGGTCCTCGTGGATCCTGGTGCCGCTCGCGCAGGCACTGGTCGGCGTCCCCTTCGTCGTACGGACCATGCTGCCCGTGCTGCGGGCGGTGGACGTACGGCTGCGGGAGGCGGCGGCCGTGCTCGGGGCGTCGCCGTGGCGGGTGTGGCGCGAGGTCGATCTGCCGATGGTGCGGCGGGCTCTGCTGATCGCGGCGGGGTTCGCCTTCGCCGTGTCGCTCGGGGAGTTCGGGGCGACGGTGTTCATCGCGCGGCCCGACAACCCGACCCTTCCGGTCGCCGTGGCGCGGCTGCTCGGGCGGGCCGGGGAACTCAACTACGGCCAGGCGATGGCCCTGTCGACGATTCTGATGATCGTGTGCGCGGTGGCACTGCTGGTCCTTGAGCGGCTGCGGACCGACCGGACCGGGGAGTTCTAGATGCCGAGGAGTGCTGGATGCCGGGGAGTGCTGGATGCTGCTGAGTCTTGAGGACGCGACCGTACGGTTCGGCGGGCGGGCCGTGCTGGACCGGGTCGCCCTCGATGTCGCCGAGCACGAGATCGTGTGCGTGCTCGGGCCGAGCGGCAGCGGCAAGTCGACGCTGTTGAGGGTGGTGGCGGGGCTCCAACCGCTCGACGACGGGCGGGTGTTGCTCGACGGTCGCGACCAGGCGGGTGTGCCCGCGCACAAGCGGGGGGTCGGGCTGATGTTCCAGGATCATCAGCTGTTCCCGCAGCGGGACGTGGGCGGCAACGTCGGGTTCGGGCTGCGGATGCACGGGGCGGCCAAGGAACAACAGGGCGAGCGGGTACGGGAATTGCTCGACCTGGTCGGGCTTCCGGGGGCAGGGCAGCGGGCCGTCGCCTCGCTGTCCGGGGGTGAGCAGCAGCGGGTGGCGCTGGCCCGGGCCCTGGCGCCCAGGCCGCGGCTGCTGATGCTGGACGAGCCGCTCGGGCAGCTGGACCGGTCGCTGCGGGAGCGGCTGGTCGTCGAACTGCGGGAGCTCTTCGGCCGGTTGGGCACCACCGTGCTCGCCGTGACCCACGACCAGGGCGAGGCCTTCGCGCTCGCCGACCGGGTGGTGGTGATGCGGGACGGGCGGATCGCCCAGTCCGGTACGCCTCTTGAGGTGTGGCAGCGGCCGGCCGACGAGTTCGTGGCCCGCTTCCTCGGCTTCGAGAACGTGGCCGAGGGCACGGTCGTGGGGGAGGCCGCGGACACGCCGTGGGGCAAGGTGCCGGTCCCCGCGGGGGCGGCGCAGGGGGTGCGGTCCGTGCTCGTGCGGCCGGCGGGCGTACGGCTGGTGGGGGCGGACGAGGGGTTGCGGTGTGTAGTGGCCGGGCGGACGTTCAAGGGCACGCATGTCGCCGTGCGTCTGCAGCCGGAGGAGGGGGCGCCTCGGCTGGAGGCGGCGTGTGCGTTGCGGGTGGCGCCGGGGGTGGGGGATGTGGTGGGGGTGGAGTTCGATGCGGACGACATCGTCGTGCTGGGGTGAGGGACGGGCGCGCGCCCTGCGTTGAGCCGGACCCCGCATCTGTTGGCTGTGTGGTGCTCGGCATGGGGCTGAGGTCGCGCTGGGTTGCTCGCCCGCGCTTGCGGGGTGCCGTTGCGCCCACCCTCCCCCACTTTCGGCTTCGCTCTAGCGGGGGGACCCTCATCGCCTCAGCGGCACGACTGCCCGCAGCTGGGCGGGAGTGGCATGCGTCCGCCGCTGTGCCTGTGTGGCGCGAGCCCGCAGCTATCGCGGCAGCGCGGGGGGCAGGGGCGGCGTGACGTGGCGGTGGCCCGGCTCCTCTGGTGTGAGGGGGCGGGCCACCGCGGTGTGCTGGAGGTCAGCGGGTGTTGTTCGTCCCGCGGCGGCGCAGGCCGAAGAACACGGCTCCGCCGCCGATCGCGACCAGGGCGGCCGCGATCCCGGCGATCATGCCGGTGCTGGAGTTCGCGCCGGTCTCGGCGAGGTTGGACTCACCGGCCGCAGGGGACGGAGCGCTGCTCGCGGTGTCCGCAGGGGCGGTGCTGCTGCTCTCCGAGGCCGAAGGAGCCGGGGTGATGGTCTCCTCGGCCGGGGTCGAGGCGGACGGCGTCGCGGTGGGCGTCGGCGTCGGGGTGTCCTCGGTCTTGCAGGCCGTGGACGGGGTGGTCAGGTTGGGCGTGATGTCCTCGTCCACGTAGGTCTCGGCCTTGACGTGGATGCGGTACTCGGCGTTCGGCAGCCAGTCCTCTTTGAACGTGATCGTGACGCCCTCGCGCGAGCCCTTGACCACCTGCTCGCCGACCTTCTTGACGTCGGCGCCGTTGTTCTCGAGGAACACGGTGACGGTGGCCGGGATACCGGCGGGGTCCACGTCGGTGACCGTGATGACGCCCTTGGCGCCCTGGCACTTGGCTTCGGCGGAGAACTCGTTGATGTTGCAGGCGAACGCGCTGCCGGAGGCACTGAGCGCGAGCGCCGCCGAGGCGGAGGCGACACCGAGGATGCGCACGGAACGTGCGACGGTACGGCGAGTTATGGACACTTTTGTCCTTTACGAGTTGCGCAACTGCGGGGGGTGGGTGAGGTGTTGATGTGACATCAGCATCCCCTAGAGGCTCACAGGTCTATAAGCGCTGCATAAGAAGTGTCAACGCATATGCAGGCTACAAGCGTTTGCTTTGCCGTCTGTTTAACCACCGAGACGTTTCAGCACCTCCGGAGCCTCCTCGATCCGGTCGACCAACGCGATGCGGGACTCCATCGACCGCTCCCGCGCGAGCGCCTGAAGAAGCGGCCACGTGGGCAGCCGGTCCGTCCAATGGGCACGGTCCACGAGGACCATCGGCGTGGGCTCGCCGCGCGACTCGTAGTAGTTCGGCGTCGCGTTGTCGAAGATCTCCTGCACGGTGCCGGCGGCGCCCGGCAGGAAGACCACGCCCGCGGTGCAGCGGGCCAGCAGGCCGTCCTCGCGCGTGGCGTTGGCGAAGTACTTGGCGATGTGGGAGGCGAAGGCGTTCGGCGGCTCGTGGCCGTAGAACCAGGTCGGGATGCCGACGGAGGTGCCGCCCTTCGGCCACTGGGCACGCACCTCGAAGGCGGCCGACGCCCATTCGGTGACCGACGGCGTGAACTTCGGCGCCTTGGCGAGGAGTCGGAGCGACTCCGTCAGCATGTCGTCGTCGTACGGGGCGGCGTACGCGCCGAGGTTCGCCGCCTCCATCGCGCCCGGGCCGCCGCCGGTGGCGACCGTGAAGCCGGCGCGGGCCAGCTCCCGGCCGAGCCGGGCGGCACCGGCGTAGGCCTCCGTGCCGCGCGCCATCGCGTGGCCGCCCATGACACCCACCACCCGCGTGCCGCGCAGGAGTTCGTCGAGGGCGTCCGAGATGGAGTCGTCGTGGACCGAGCGCAGCATCGAGGCGTATATGTCGCCGTCGGCCTTGGTCTGCTGGAACCAGGCGTACGCCAGGGCGTCGGGCGTGGCCTCGTAGCCGTCAGGCAGGGAGGCGAACAGGTCGTCGGGGGAGTAGAGCAGGCCCCGGTACGGGTTGAACGGCAGGTCGGGGACGGGCGGGAAGACCATGGCGCCGTCCGCGCGGACCTTGGCCGCCGCGTCCTGGCGCATGGGGCAGCCGAGGAAGACGGCACCCGCCGTGTCCGTGGTGAGCAACTCCCGCGTACGGTCCGTCAGGTCCACGGCCTGGACCCGGAATCCGGCGAGCGTCGCACGGGCCGAGACGGTCGCGTCGAACTCGTCGAGGCTCTCGATCTCACGGTCGTTGTGGTGGGCCGCATGGGCGGGCATCGTCTGCACCCGCCCCATGCTAGGCACATCGGTTCAGCCCTCGATGGCGGACGGGTCCATCCACACGACCTCCCAGGTGTGGCCGTCGAGGTCGTCGAAGGAGCGGCCGTACATGAAGCCGTGGTCCTGGGTCTCGCCGGCCGGGGAGCCGCCGGCGGCGAGGGCCTTCTCGACCAGCTCGTCGACCTTCTCGCGGCTCTCGGCGCTCAGCGCGACCAGTACCTCGCTGGTCTGCGTCGCGTCGGCGATCTCCTTCTTGGTGAAGGTCGCGTAGAACGGCTTGGTCAGCAGCATGGCGACGATGGTGTCGCTGATAACCACGGAGGCCGCGTTGTCGTCGCTGAACTGCGGGTTGATCGCGTACCCCAGCTCCGTGAAGAACTTCTTCGAGGCGTCGAGGTCGTTCACGGGCAGGTTCACGAAGATCATCTGCTGGTACGTCGCGGTCATCGGTCTCTCCCATCGAGTACGTGGCGTTCGGTGGGATAGACGGCGCGGCGCGTCGGAACTCATCGGCCGACGGAGATTTTTTTCCTGCCTTTTTCGGTACGGCGGGTCGGTCGGTTGGCCTGTCGGTGGACCAGCGGGCCTGGGCGGCCAGCGGGTCAGCGGGCCAGCGGGGCAGTGGGGCCGCCGGTCAGCGGGTCAGTGGCAGCGCCGCCAGCTCGGCGACGACCAGCGTGAGCGGGCCGAAAAGGGCTAGCAGCGCGCCGGCACGGAGGGCGGCGGCGCTGCGCAGCACCGTGGCGGGGGCGCCGATCCGCAACAGCGCGGCGGTGGTGTCGGCGCGGGCCTGCTTGGCTTCGACGGCTGCGGTGAGGAGGGTGGCCACCGTGCAGCCGGTCACCAGGAACAGGCCGAGGGCGGTCAGCGGGCCGAAGGAGGGTTCCGCCCCGTCGTACAGCGACGCCATGGCGTACGTGCCCGAAGCCACCGCGCAGACGACGCCCAGGGGGCGGCCGATCCGGGAGGCTTCCGCCATCAGGACGCGGCCGGCGAGGAGCCGGAGGGCGCCTGGGCGGGCGGTCTGGAGGAGGCGGCCGCAGAGGTGGGTGAGGCCGGGGCCGGTGAGGGCGAGGCCGGTGGCGGTGAGGATCCACCCGATGAGCACGGAGGCCGGGCCGGGGGTGGTCAGGCCGCCGGGCAGGGTGGCGGGAGTGCCGGGGGCGGTGCGGGTGGCGTACGCCTCTGCCGCCAGGCCCGCGGCCAGTACGGCGATGCCCCACGGGAGGCCTCGGGGGGCCTCCTGGGGGGCCGGGGCGAGGGCGGTGGGGTCCGGGTCGGGGGTTGGCGCGTCCTGAGTCGGAGCTGGGGAGTGGGTTTCACTTGCCCGCGCTTGCGGGGTGCCGCCTGCGCCCACCCGTGCCGCCCCAGCGGCACGACTGCCCGCAGGCTGGGTGGGGCGGCTGCCCGTGGGCTGCGTGGGGCGGTCGTCCGTGGGCTGTGCGGCACGGTCGCTCAAGGGCTGGGTGGGGCGGCTGTCCGCGGGCTGCGTGGGGCGGTCGTCCGTGGGCTGTGCGGCACGGTGGCTCAGGGGCTGGGTGGGGCGGCCGTCTGCGGGATGCGTGGCCCGGTCGTTCCTCGGCTGCGCGGCACCGCCGCTCATGGGTTGCGTGAGCTGGTCGTCCGCGAGTTGCGGGGCACGGTCGCTCAAGTGCTGCATGGCCCGGCTGCCCGCGGGCTCCATGGCAAGGTCGGCCGCGGGCTCCACGGCACGGTCGCTCAAGGGCTGCGTGGCCCAGCTGCCCCCGGGCTCCATGGCAAGGTCGGCCGCGGGCTCCACGGCCCGGTCGCTCAGGGGCTGCGTGGCACGGCTGCCCGCGGGCTCCACGGCCCGGTCGCTCAGAGGCTGTGTGGGGCGGTTGCTCGCCGGCTCCGCGGCCCGGTTGCCCGTGGGTCGTGTGGGTCGGGTGTTCGTGCCTCGTAGGCGGGTGCCGAAGCGGGCGTACGTTCCGAAGGTCTCCCGTGCGGTCGAGATGCCGTACGCGCCGTAGCGGCCGTAGCGCCCGGCCGCCGTTCGGGGCGCCGTTCTGTCCTCGCGGGGGCGCAGCACCCAGCCCACCGCCACCGACGCGGTCGCCGGTGTCAGCGTCAGCAGGGTCAGGGCGGCCGGCAGCGGCAGCGGGGTCTTCGCGGCCAGGAACTCGGATGCCGCGCCGTCGAAGGGCATGCCCGTCAGGTCGCCTCGCAGGTGGAGGAAGAACAGGAGGGCGAGCATCGAGCCCAGGGTGCAGGAGAGGGCCGTTGTCGTCGCCGACATCGCCATCAGGCGGGCCGGGCCCAGGCCGATGGCGGAGAGTCCGGTGCGGGGTTTGGTGGCGGGGTCGGTGCGGGCCACGGCGACCGCGAAGTGGACCGTGGCGGCCAGCGGGGTCGCGCACCAGGCCAGGCGGAGGAGTGAGGCGGCCGGTGCGTCCGGGTGGCTCATCGCGTAGCCGAGGGTGCACAGCAGGAGGAAGCCCGTGCCGGCCGAGGCCGCCGTCACCAGGATGCGGCGGAGCTGGACGGCCGGATGGGCGCCGCGGCTCAGACGGAGAGCGAGCACGTGGCCCGGCCTTCCGTCTCGGCGACCGGAGGCAGGTGGACGGTGTGCACGCGCCGCCCGTCCAGCAGCGACACCGTGCGGTCGGCCAGGGCCGCCGTGTCCGCGTCGTGCGTGGCCAGCACCACCGTGATGCCGTGCGAGCGGGCCGCCGTGGTGAGCGTGCGCAGCACGTGGGCCCGGTCGGCGCGGTGCAGGGGCGCGGTCGGCTCGTCGGCGAACAGGACCGTCGGGGCGGGCGCCAGGGCCCGCGCGATGCAGACCCGCTGGCGTTCGGACTGGCGCAGTTCGTGCGGGCGTTTGTGGATGCCGTCGCCGATGTCGAGGCGCTCCAGCCACTCCAGGGCGGCCGTCTTGGCGCGCCGGCGGCCGGTGCCGCGCAGCATGAGGGGCAGGGCGGCGTTCTCCCAGACGTTCAGCTCGGGGACGAGCACCGGGGCCGGGTCGATCCAGCCGAAGCGGTCGCGGCGCAGGCGTTCGCGGGTCGTCGGGGCCATGGTGTGCACGGGCGCGCTGTTGAACCAGACCTCGCCGCGCTGCGCGGGGACCAGGCCGGACAGGCACCGCAGCAGGGTCGACTTGCCGCTGCCGCGCGGGCCGCTGACGGCGAGGATCTCGCCCTCGCGGACGCCGAGCGACACTCCGCTGAGCGCGGGCGAGCCGTCGTCGTGGGTGAAGTGCAGGGCGCGTGCCCAGAGCACGTCGTTGTCCGGCGGGGCCACCATGGGCGTACACCTCGTTCAGATCCGTAATTCCCGTGCCGATCCCCCGTGCGGGGGAACGAAGGCAGGGCCGATCGGTTACAGGGCACGCTAAGGATCCGGGGCCGGAACGCCGGACAGCACGCGGCCCGGGTGCACCCCTTCTCACTCGTACGGGTGCACCCGGGCCGCGGAACCGCCGGGGGACTACAGCTTCGTCCACGCCTCCGTGAGCGTCGCGCGCAGGATCTGCTCGATCTCGTCGAACGTCTCCTGGTTGGAGATCAGCGGCGGGGCGAGCTGGACGACCGGGTCGCCGCGGTCGTCGGCACGGCAGTACAGGCCGTTGTCGAACAGGGCCTTGGAGAGGAAGCCGTACAGGACGCGCTCGGTCTCCTCCTCGTTGAAGGACTCCTTGGTGTGCTTGTCCTTCACCAGTTCGATGCCGTAGAAGAAGCCGTTGCCGCGGACGTCGCCGACGATCGGCAGGTCGTGCAGCTTCTCCAGGGTGGCGCGGAAGGCGCCCTCGTTGTCGAGGACGTGCTGGTTGAGGTTCTCGCGCTCGAACAGGTCGAGGTTGGCCAGACCCACCGCGGCCGACACCGGGTGGCCGCCGAAGGTGTAGCCGTGCAGGAAGGTGTTGTCGCCCGTGTAGAACGGCTCGGCCAGCCGGTCGGAGATGATGCAGGCGCCGATCGGGGAGTAGCCCGAGGTCATGCCCTTGGCGCAGGTGATCATGTCCGGGACGTAGTCGAACTTGTCGCAGGCGAACATCGTGCCGAGGCGGCCGAAGGCGCAGATGACCTCGTCCGAGACGAGCAGCACGTCGTACTGGTCGCAGATCTCGCGGACCCGCTGGAAGTAGCCGGGCGGCGGCGGGAAGCAGCCGCCCGCGTTCTGGACCGGCTCCAGGAAGACCGCGGCGACCGTGTCCGCGCCCTCCATGAGGATCTGCTGCTCGATCTGGTCGGCGGCCCAGCGGCCGAAGGCCTCCGGGTCGTCGCCGAAGAGGGGGGCTCGGTAGATGTTGGTGTTCGGGACCTTGTGCGCGCCCGGGACCAGGGGCTCGAAGGGGGCCTTCAGGGCCGGCAGGCCGGTGATGGACAGGGCGCCCTGTGGGGTGCCGTGGTAGGCGACCGCGCGGGAGATGACCTTGTACTTGGTGGGCTTGCCGGTCAGCTTGAAGTACTGCTTGGCGAGCTTCCATGCGGTCTCGACCGCCTCGCCGCCGCCGGTGGTGAAGAAGACCTTGTTCAGGTCGCCGGGCGCGTGGTGCGCGAGGCGCTCGGCGAGCTCCACGGCCTTCGGGTGGGCGTAGGACCAGATCGGGAAGAACGCCAGCTCCTGCGCCTGCTTGAAGGCGGTCTCGGCGAGTTCCGTGCGGCCGTGACCGGCCTGGACCACGAACAGACCCGCGAGACCGTCGAGGTAGCGCCTGCCCTTGTCGTCGTAGATGTAGGTGCCCTCACCCCGGACGATGGTCGGGACGGGGGAGTTCTGGTACGAGGACATGCGGGTGAAGTGCATCCACAGGTGGTCGTACGCGGTCTGGCTGAGGTCCTTGCTCACGGCTATCGGGTTCCCCACATGTAGGTCTGCTTCTTGAGCTTGAGGTAGACGAAGCTCTCGGTGGAGCGCACTCCGGGGATGGCTCGGATGCGTTTGTTGATGACGTCCAGGAGGTGGTCGTCGTCCTCGCAGACGACCTCCACCATCAGGTCGAAGGAGCCTGCGGTCATCACCACGTACTCGCATTCGGACATGGCGGTCACCGCGTCGGCGACGGACTCCACGTCACCGTCCACGTGAATGCCGACCATGGCCTGCCGGCGGAACCCCACGGTGAGCGGGTCCGTCACGGCGACGATCTGCATCACGCCCTGGTCGAGCAGCTTCTGCACGCGCTGGCGCACGGCCGCCTCGGACAGACCGACGGCCTTGCCGATGGCGGCGTACGGCCGGCGGCCGTCCTCCTGGAGCTGTTCGATGATGGCGAGGGAGACGGCATCCAGATGCGGAGTGGTGCCGTTCCTGGACTCGCGGGAGTCCCTGGGGTCTGCGCTTCGACTGGCCACGACGTCACTGTGCACGAGGTCTCGTCACTTCCGCAAGGTCGAGGCGATGAAATTCGTTGTTTACGTGAGTGAGACCTGCGGATTTCGCAGCCTTGACGCGATCGGGGGTGTTGAAAACGTCGGCGCGCGGATTAGGGTGGGTGTCTCAGTCAATGGACAGTTCGACCCGACACAGGAGGCCGGCAGTGAGCACCGAGCCGCGTGGGCTGCGCACCCTACGGAACTACATCGCCGGGGAGTTCCGGGACGCCGCCGACGGACGGACCACCGAGGTGGTCAACCCCGCGACGGGCGAGGCGTACGCGACCGCGCCGCTGTCCGGGCAGGCCGACGTGGACGCCGCCATGGCGGCCGCCGCCGCCGCGTTCCCGGCCTGGCGCGACACCACCCCCGCCGAGCGTCAGAAGGCCCTCCTGAAGATCGCTGACGCGTTCGAGGAGCGGGCCGAGGAACTCATCGCGGCCGAGGTGGAGAACACGGGCAAGCCGATCGGGCTGACCCGCTCCGAGGAGATCCCTCCCATGGTCGACCAGATCCGCTTCTTCGCGGGCGCCGCCCGGATGCTGGAGGGGCGCTCGGCCGGCGAGTACATGGAGGGCCTGACCTCGATCGTCCGCCGCGAGCCGGTCGGCGTCTGCGCGCAGGTCGCGCCGTGGAACTACCCGATGATGATGGCCGTGTGGAAGTTCGCCCCGGCGCTCGCGGCGGGCAACACGGTCGTACTGAAGCCGTCGGACACCACCCCGGCGTCGACGGTCCTGATCGCCGACATCATCGGCTCGATCCTGCCCAAGGGTGTCTTCAACGTCATCACCGGCGACCGTGACACCGGCCGCCTGATGGTCGAGCACCCGACCCCGGCGATGGCCTCCATCACCGGTTCCGTCCGGGCGGGCATGTCGGTCGCCGAGTCCGCGTCCAAGGACGTCAAGCGGGTCCACCTGGAGCTGGGCGGCAAGGCGCCGGTCGTCGTCTTCGACGACACCGACATCCCCAAGGCCGTCGAGGACATCTCCGTCGCGGGCTTCTTCAACGCCGGGCAGGACTGTACGGCCGCCACCCGCGTCCTCGTGCAGGAGGCCATCCACGACGAGTTCGTGGCCGCGCTCGCGAAGGCCGCCGCCGAGACGAAGACGGGTCAGCCGGACGACGAGGACGTCCTGTACGGCCCGCTCAACAACCCGAACCAGCTCAAGCAGGTCTCCGGCTTCATCGAGCGGCTGCCCGCGCACGCCAAGGTCGAGACCGGTGGCCACCAGGTCGGCGAGAAGGGCTACTTCTACGCGCCGACCGTCGTCTCCGGCCTCAAGCAGGACGACGAGATCATCCAGAAGGAGGTCTTCGGCCCGGTCATCACCGTCCAGTCCTTCTCCGACGAGGACCAGGCCGTTCAGTGGGCCAACGGCGTCGAGTACGCCCTCGCCTCCTCCGTGTGGACCAAGGACCACGGCCGCGCGATGCGGATGTCCAAGAAGCTCGACTTCGGCTGCGTGTGGATCAACACCCACATCCCGCTGGTCGCGGAGATGCCCCACGGCGGCTTCAAGAAGTCCGGCTACGGCAAGGACCTCTCGTCGTACGGCTTCGACGACTACACGCGGATCAAGCACGTGATGACCTCGCTGGACGGCTAGTCGGTACGGCGTCGCCACGGCGTCGTCACGGCGTACGGCGCGGCCCCGGACGGGAGTTGACCGTCCGGGGCCGCGCCGTACCCGAAGTGCGCCCAGAACGACTTTGCCATCTCTTTGCAACCTGTTCCCCCGCTGCCTCGTCTCTCCCGTCGATCTGCAACCCAGCCCGCCGAGCCACCTGGCGGGCGGACCGACGAGAGAGAGCGATTCATGCGCCGAACTGTCCTGAGCGCCCTGGCACTCGCGTGCACCGCCGTGCTGGCGGGAGCCGTGCCGGCGTTCGCCGACGGGGGGACCCCGAGCCCGGCCTCCACCAGCGTCCCGTCCGCCGGTGCCGAAGCGAGCCCGGTCCCGTCCGCGACCACCGATGCGAGCGAGGCGCCGACCGTCGACCCGAGCGCGGAACCGACCCTGGCGCCCACGCCCGGGCAGGTGTCCGTCGTGCCGAGCGGGGCGCCCGACACCGGGGTCGGCGAGGAGTCGGCGCAGTCCGGATCCGCCACCGGACTCATCGGCGGGGGTGCCGCCGCGGTGTGCGCCGTGGGCGGCGCGGCCTTCATCGTCGTACGGCGTCGGCGGGCGACCGGGGCATGACCTCGCTCTCCAGGCGCGCCTTCGTCACCGCGGCGACGGCCTCGCTGCTCGCGGGCTGTGGCGGTCCCCAGGCCGACCGGGACGCGACCGCACGCTCCACGGGCACGTCACCGTCCGCGCGGTCCTCCGCGCCGGCGGGGCAGGCCCTCGGGCGTTCGGTCCCGGTCGGGCTGCGGATCCCGGCCATCGGGGTCGACACCCCGGTGATGCGGCTGGGGCTGGCCGCGGACGGCAGCGTGCAGGTGCCCCCGATCACGGCGCACGACCGCGCCGGCTGGTACCGGCACTCGCCGACGCCGGGCCAGGTCGGCCCGTCGGTGATCCTCGGGCACGTCACGGTCGGCACCTACGGGGACGGGGTCTTCCGCCGTCTCGCGGAGCTGCACCGGGGCGACCCGATCGAGGCGCGCCTGGAGAACGGCAGGACGGCGGTGTTCTCGGTGGACGAGGTACGCACGGTCGCCAAGGCGGACTTCCCCGCGAACGAGGTCTACGGGGACGTGGACCGCCCGGAGTTGCGGCTCATCACGTGCGGCGGCGCCCTCACCGGGGACGGCTACCCCGACAACGTGATCGTCTTCGCCACGATGAGCTCAGCCGGCACCTGACCCCCGCACACCGGCACCCGCACACCGGCCCCCAGCCGCCGCCCGCGCACCGACACCCGCGCGCACCGTCACCCGGCCACCGTCACCCAGCCACCGTCACCACCGAGCGCCTCACGACCACGGAGAGCACGCAGAGCGTTGAAACGGTCCCGCGAGAAGGCAGCGTCCGAGCTGTTCGCCGCCCTCTACCCGCGCCTCGCCGGCTGGTGTCGGCGGCTGGTCGACGACGACGAGACGGCCCACGAGATCGCCTCGGAGGCCTTCACCCGGCTCTGGGGCCGCTGGACCTCGGTGGCGGAGCCCCGGGGCTTCCTCTACGTCACCGCGGCCAACCTGGTGCGGGACCACTGGCGCAGGCTCGAACGCGAGCGCAGGGCCGTACGCCGTGCCACCGCCGAGGCCGCCGTACGCCCGCAGACCGAACAGGCCGACCCCTCGGTGCGCCTGCTCGTCCAGTCGCTGCCGGAACGGCTGCGCGTACCGATCCTCCTGCACTACTACGCTGACATGCCGATCCGGGAGGTGTCCGCGCTGACCGGGCGCAAGGAAGGAACCGTCAAGGCCGACCTCCACGCGGCCCGCGAACTGCTCCGCGCCCATCTGGGGAGAAGCCTTGATCACACACTCTGACGAGGGTCCGGAGTTCGAGCCCGACGACCCCCTCGCCGTCATCCTGCGGCCCGCCTCCGACCACCTCGGCCCACCCGCGGGCCGTTACGACGCGATCCGCCGCCGTGCCGCCCGCCGGCGCCTGGTGCGCGCCGCGTCCGGAGTGGCTGTGACCTGTGCGGTCGCCGCCCTCGCCGCGCTGCCCTTCCGCCTCGCCACGCACGAGGCACCCGCGACCCCGTCGGTCCCGCTGGCCCCGCCGCCCGCGAGCAGCCCTTCGGTCCCGCCGGTTCCGTCGGACACCCCCGTCCCCGACAGCGCCGACCCCACGGTGGGGGCCCCCAGTCCCTCCGAACCGGCCGGTACCTCCGCCCCCAGCCACGCGCCGTCGCCGGTTCCGACCTCGCAGTTCGCCGAGCCGTCCCTGGACGCCTCGCACGGGGCCTCCGCCCCGCCCGCGAGCAGCGCCGGACCATAGGCCGCTCCTGCACGGGTCCTCGGGTGACGCACACCACGACAACCCATTTTTGAACATGTTCAATTAAGGGCTACTCTGCTGCCATGAGCGACAGAGCAGCCCTCCTCAAGGGCATCCGCGCATGGTTGGTCCTCTTCATCGTCTGCCTGGTGCTCAGCGGCGCCACCGCCTTCCCCCTGGTCCACGAACTGCGCTGGACCGAGGACCTGTTGCGGGCGCTGTCCGTGCCGGAATACCTGCCCGGGCTCATGGACTGGATCGAACGGGTCCGGCAGGGGCTCGACGTCGTGGACGTCGAATACCCCTTCGTGCTGTACGGCACGGACTGGCTGGCCTTCGCGCACCTCGTCATCGCGGTCGCCTTCTACGGCCCCTACCGCGACCCGGTCCGCAACATCTGGGTCGTCGAGTTCGGGATGATCGCCTGCGCCGGGATCGTGCCGCTCGCGCTGATCTGCGGGCCGATCCGGGGGATCCCCTTCTGGTGGACCCTGATCGACATGGCGTTCGGGGTCTTCGGGGTGATCCCGCTGTATGTCGTCCGCAGGAAGATCAAGCGGCTGGAGGCGCTGACGGCTCCGGTGCCGGCAGCGCCCGCCGGTGCCGTCGTCAGCGGTTGAACGCGGGGAACGCGAAGCGTTGGACGATGGGAAGGCCCTCGCCCTTCGCGTCGGTCGAGTTGACGGAGTAGACCACCGTCCGGGACAGGTTGCGAGTGGCCGCGACGACCGTGTGGTAGCCGGGGCGGGAGCCCGTCTTGCCCCAGACCGTCCGGCCGTTCACCTTGAAGGGCGAGAACGGCGCACCCATCGTCGCGCCCGGCAGGTCCGGCACCGAGAACATCACCGACAGCTGCGGCTCGGGTACGACACGCCCCTTGAACACGCCCACCAGTAGCCGTTCGAGGTCCGCCGTCGTCGAGATCATGTCCCCGGCCGCCCACCGGTCCGACATGTTCCAGTCGGTCACGTCCACCAGCTTGCCGTCGATCCAGTCGTATCCGCGGTTGTGCGGTCCGTGGACGCGGGGGTCGGGGCCGTCGGGGAACGAGGTGTGCCGCATGCCGAGCGGGCGGAAGATCCGTACGGCCGCCTGGTCCGCGTACGAGTCGCCGGTGACCTTCTCGATCAGCATGCCGAGCACGGTGTAGTGGATGTTGCTGTAGTGCTGCCGCTCGCCGGGCGCGTGGTCGGGGTCCGGGCCCTTGGCGACCGACGCGGCCACGACCTCCTCGGGCGTCAGCGTCTCGAAGCGGTGCTCATAGCCGTCGTCGACGTTGTCGCCGAGGGACGCGCCCGGTTGCAGGCCGCTGGTGAAGTTCAGCAGCTGTCGCACGGTGATGGGCGAGAAGTCCTCGGTGAGCAGGCCGGGCAGGTACTGCTGCACCGTGCCGTCCAGGGAGATCCGCCCCTCGGCGGCGAGTTGCAGCGCGATCGCCGCGGTCACGATCTTCGTCGTCGATCCGGCCCGGAACCGCGCGTTCTCCAGCGCGGGCGCCCCGGTCCGCAGATCGCGCACCCCCGCCACGCCCCGCCAGCTGCCCTCGCCGCCCACCCGCACGAGGGCCGCGGTGGCGTCCTGGTCGGGCAGGCCCTTCAGCGCGGCCTCCAGGGCCGTGGTGTCCGGGCCGGTCGGCGTGGTGTGCGCGGAGGCCGGTAAGGGGGCCGGTCCGGACGCGGCGAACGCGGGGGCGGCCAGCGGGACGGCGCCCAGGGCGAGGACGAGGGAGGCGGCGAGGACGGTCGTACGGCGGCGGGTGCGCATGCGTCTGCTCCAGAGGTCGACGAATGTGTTGGTGATCATCCTCCGGGCCCGCGCCGGCCTCCGGATCGTCACCGAGGAGGGCACCCGCCCCTGGTCGAACCCCGAGTAAGTGCCGTGCGAGGGGAGGGAGTTGTCAGGGGCAGCCCTTAGGGGCGCGCAAAAACTGTTATCCCGGTGGTCTTCACGCCGTCTCCGCACTGTGATCCCGGACATACGACAGCCCCGGCCCGCCTGAGAGGGTGCGTGCAGAAGACCACTGACCTCAGCCGTCACACCCGCCACCGAAAGGGTCCCGTGGACACGCAGCACTGGCGCTCCACCATCGCCGCCGCGCAGGCCGGCGACCGGCGGGCGCTGGACGAGCTCGTCGCGGGCTGGCTGCCGCTGGTGTACAACATCGTCGGCCGGGCCCTGAACGGCCACGCCGACGTCGACGACGTCGTCCAGGAGACGATGCTGCGGGCCGTCGACAACCTCGGCTCGCTGCGCGACCCGGACAGCTTCCGGTCCTGGCTGGTGGCGATCGCCATGCGGCAGATCCGCGACCGGGCCCGCCGCAGGACCACCGACCCGCTGGACGAGTCGGCACCGCGGGACGCCGCCGACTTCTCCGAACTGACCATCCTCAGGCTCCAGTTGGAAGGGCAGCGGCGCGAGGTCGCGGAGGCGGTGCGCTGGCTCGACGACGAGGACCGCCAGCTGCTGTCTTTGTGGTGGCTGGAGGTGGCCGGCGAACTCACCCGGCGCGAGCTCGCGGCGGCCGTCGGCGTCAGCAGGCAGCATGCCGCCGTACGCGTCCAGCGGATGAAGGAGCGCCTGGAGACCTCGCGCGGCATCGTGCGCGCCCTCGACGGCGCCTGCCCGGACCTGCGCGAGCTGACCGCCCGCTGGAACGGCCGCCCCGACTCGGTCTGGCGCAAACGCCTGGCCCGGCACCTGAGGGGCTGCGGCTACTGCGGCGACGCCCGCGAGCCGGTCGTACCGGCGGAGCGCCTTCTCGTCGGGATCGCGCTCGTCCCGGTCCCCGTCGGCTTCACCCTCTCGCTGGCCTTCGGCGGCAAGACGGCGGCCGCCGCCACCGCCGCGAGCACCTCCGTCGGCTGGTCCGCCAAGGTGGTGAGCGCGCTCGCCAAGCCGGCCGTCGCCATGACGGCGGGCGCGACCATCGTCGCGGGCGGCGCGTACGTCGTCACGCAGCCCTCGGAACCCGCCCCGCCACCGCGCGCGACCGTCACCCGTTCCGCCCCGGCGGTGACCTCCGCCCCTCCGCCTCCGTCGGCGTCCCCGTCCCCCCCGCCCTCCGCGACGAAGAAGGCCGACCTCTACGGCACCGTCGTCGACGCCGTCGACCGGGCACCGGACCCGGACGCCCGGCCCGGGACGCTGCCGCACCGGCCCGAGTCGGGCATCACCAGCACCGGCGGCCGGCAGGCCGTGATGCAGCACCGCGGCGAGAGCGTGACGCTCAGTGGGCAGGGTTATGTCCTGGTGCGCTGGCAGATCGCGCCGCACGACCGGCCCGGCGGGCTGACCATGCCGGCCTGGACCGGTCTGAAGGGCAAGATCTTCCACGTCGCCTCCGGTGGCGGCCGTCGTATGGACGACGTCATCGGGGATGGTTCCGACCGTGGCTACGTCACCGGCATGGGCGGCCCGGACATCGGCTACACGGTCCTGCCCGAAGGCACCCAGCAGATGTGGCAGAACGAGTACTTCTACGTTGACGGCACCGTCACCCTCAACCAGAACGAGCGCGGCGCGTCCTACGGGCTGACCGTCTTCCCGACCACCTGGGACAAGGTGACCGAGGACATCACCTCCGGCCCTCCCCAGGGCCTGATCCGCTACGGCCTGGTCCGCGACACCGGCGAGGACGACACCCCCGTACCGCAGTACGTCACTCGCGCGACCCCCGCCGACCCGGCGACGGTCCCTCAGGAGTCGCGCCTGTAGCGCTCCGCCTGCCGGTGGCGCTCCTGAGCCTCCATCACCTCGTCGCCGTGCTCGAACGCCCAGGCGCCGAAGAGGTCGATGGGGGTGAGCAAGGTCCGTCCCAGCGAGGTGAGTTCGTACTCGACGCGCGGTGGCGAGCCGCCGTACGCCCGCCGCGCGACCAGGCCGTTGAACTCCAGCCGCCGCAGCGTCTCGGTCAGCACCTTCTGGCTGATGCCACCGATGCGGTCCCGCAACTCGCCGTGACGCACGGGGCCTTGGCGCAACGCCCACAGCACCACCGCGTTCCAGGTGTTGGCGAGCAGGTCGAAGGCGAGCCGGGCACGGCAGTCGGCGAGAAACGTCTGGTCCACGTACCGAATGGTGCCCGAACGGCTTCCTACAGTCCTGCTCATGCGGATAGGAATCCTGGGCAACGGAGAAATGGCGGACGCGCTGGGCACCCGGTGGGCGCGTGCCGGACACGAGGTGGTCGCCGGAAGCCGGTCGGGCGGCGTAAGCCTGCGGGAGGCGGCACGGTTCGGGACGGACGCGGTGCTGTCGGCGCTGCCGTACGAGGCCGTGGTCGGGGTCGTCACGGAACTCGAAGACGTGTTGCGCGGACGGGTGTTGATCGACTGCACCAACCCGGTGGGCGGCCCCGGGTTCACCCTGCTCACCGTGGGCGGCCCCTCGGCGGCCGAACGCATCGCCGCCGCCGCCCCCACCGCCCACGTCGTGAAGGCCTTCAACCTCTGCCACGTCGACGTGTGGCGCCTGACCCCGCCGGTCTTCGACGGCCGCCCGCTCGCGGTGCCGCTGTGCGGGGACGAGGGGCCGGCGCTCTCCGTCGTACGACGACTCGTGCGCGACCTCGGCTGCGAGCCGCTGAACGCCGGGGGGCTGGAACGGGCCGGCCTGGTGGAGGCGACGGCCGCGCTGCTGATCGGGCTGTGGGTGGGGGAGGGGGCGGACGCACAGGCGATCGCGCCGCCGGTCCGGTTCGCCGGGCCGCGCGGCTAGGTCCTGTCCGGCGGATCAAGTCGCAGGAAATCGACGGCGCCTCATCGACGCAGGTGAGCGGGGCCTGGTGCGTCGAGCTGCGAGGCGGAGGAGGGCGTCTACGCGATGGAGGTCCCCCCGCGCGAGCGCAGTCGAGCGTGGGGGAGTCGGCAACCGACGACAACGCCGCAGATCGGTGTGCCGGGCCCCGCGTCTGCGACATGATCCGCCGGACAGGCCCTAGACGGCGTCCCGCAGGGCGCACAGGATGTCGACGCGGTTGGTGGTGATCGAGTCGACGCCGATGTCGATGAGGCGGCGCATCGAGCGGCGGGTGTCGGGGGTCCAGACCGAGAGCAGGTAGCCGTCGGTGTGGACGCGTTCGGCGAGGGCGCGGTCGACCAGGGGGAAGCGGTAGTTGAGCCAGCGCGGCCGGACCGCGTCCAGCAGTGCCGGCCGCGGCGGCGCCAGGGTCGTCCAGGTCAGCGCGATCTCGGCGGCCGGGTCGGCGGCGCGCACGGCGAGCATGGCCGTGGCGTCCGCGCAGTAGTACACGCGCTCCTCGGCCCCGCACTCGCGCACGACGTCCACGACCCGGCGCGCCACCCGCACGTCGCGCGTGCCCGGCAGGTCGAGCATCACCCGGGTGTCGCCGGTCGCGGCCAGCGCCCGGGCCAGCGTCGGCACCTTGTCGTCGGTGAGCCCGCGCACCTCGTCCGACGACAGCGACAGCAGCGGGCGGTCGTGCTCCCACAGCCGCTTCAGCGTCTCGTCGTGCAACAGCACGGGCACGCCGTCCCGGGTGAGCCGTACGTCGATCTCGACCGCGTCCGCGCCCAGTTGAAGCGCGGAACGCAGCGAGTCGATCGTGTTCTCACGGACGCGGTAGGGGTCGCCGCGGTGGGCCACGGCGGTCAGCTTCTGCATGCGCCCATTGTGCTGGGGTCAGGGAGCGAGCCACGCCGCGGTGTAGGTGTCGATCTCGTCCTTGATGCGGGCCTGGCCGGCCGCGTCGAGGAAGGACGCCTCCACCGCGTTCTTGGCGAGGTCGGCCAGACCCCGCTCGTCGAGCTCCAGCAGCCGGGCGGCGACGGCGTACTCGTTGTTCAGGTCGGTGCCGAACATCGGCGGATCGTCGGAGTTGATCGTGACCAGGACGCCGGCCTTCACGAAGTCCTTGATCGGGTGCTCGTCGAGGGTGCGCACCGCGCGGGTGGCGATGTTGGAGGTCGGGCACACCTCCAAGGCGATCCGGTGCTCGGCGAGGTGGGCGAGGAGCTTCTCGTCCTTCGCGGAACTGGTGCCGTGCCCGATCCGCTCGGCGCGCAGGTGGGTCAGCGCGTCCCACACCGTCTCGGGTCCGGTGGTCTCGCCGGCGTGCGGCACCGACCGCAGGCCCGCGGCGATCGCGCGGTCGAAGTACGGCTTGAACTGCGGCCGCGGTACGCCGATCTCGGGCCCGCCCAGTCCGAAGGACACCAGCCCCTCGGGGCGGAGGCGGTCGTCGGTGGCCAGCCGTGTCGTCTCCTCGGCGGCCTCCAGACCGGCTTCACCGGGAATGTCGAAGCACCAGCGCAGTACGGTCCCGAAGTCCGCCTCGGCCGCCTTGCGGGCGTCCTCGATCGCGTCCATGAAGGCGCCCTCGTCGATACCGCGCCGGGTCGAGGAGAACGGCGTGATGGTCAGCTCGGCGTACCGCACCTGCTGCCGGGCCAGGTCCCGGGCCACCTCGTAGGTCAGCAGCCGGACGTCCTCCGGGGTGCGGATCAGGTCGACGACCGACAGGTACACCTGGATGAAGTGGGCGAAGTCCGTGAACGTGAAGTAGTCGACCAGGGCCTCGGGGTCGGTGGGCACCGTGGAGTCGGGGTGCCGGGCGGCGAGTTCCGAGACGATCCGCGGGGAGGCGGAGCCTACGTGGTGCACATGCAGTTCGGCCTTGGGCAGCGACGCGATGAAGGCGTGTAGGTCGCGCGGGACGCGGGGGTCGATGAGACGGTCGGTCAAGGTTCCTCCCCGGGAACGGCGTTCCCTGGCCGGTGTACGGCGGGACGCGGGTGATCGGCTGATCGGTGACTCGGGATCATCGTAGGCCGGGGTCACGCCGGACGGGCCCTGGCCTTAGCATGACGGCAGGTTCGACGGAGGGGGGCCCGCGCATGTCCGACGACGCGCAGACGCCGGGAGCGCGAGGAAACACCGCTCCCGGGCCGACGCCGACGGGCGGGACCGGTGAGCCCGCCGACGCTGTCCCCGATCCGTGGGCCGCGCCGGCCGACGAGGGGACCGACCGACCCGACGCCGGGTCCAAGCCATGGCCGACGCCGCCGCAGGACGCTGCCGTCGGCCCCGACGCCACGATCGCCGACACGGGGTCCGTGTCCCCGCCGACCTCCTCCGTGCACGATCAGCAGACGGTCACCTCTATGCCGCCCGTCGGCGGCCCCGAGGGGCCCAAGCCCTGGTCCTCGCCCTTCACCCCCTCGGCCTCGTCGCCGGGCCGGACGAACAACTCCCACGACCCCTTCGCCCCGCCGGCCCCGGCCGCACCCGTGCCCCCCGGCCCGGCGGGCGCCGTCCCGCCCTCGGCCCCCATCGCCCCCTTCCCGGCCGTGCCCTACGGACAGGAGCAGGTGCCCGGGCCGCCTGTCGCCCCCGGCGGCCCGGGTCAGGCCCCGTACGGCTATCCCGGCGGCTACGGCTACCCCGCCGCCCCGCCCGGACCCGGCTATGGCGCCCACGCCCCGCACTCCCACGGCCCCGGCGCCTACTACGGCTGGCCCGGCATGCCGCCCACACCGAACAACGGGATGGGCACGGCCTCGATGGTGGTCGGCATCATCTCCGCCGTGGGCTTCTGCATGTGGCCGTTCGCCATCATCGGCGGCATCGTCGCCGTGGTCCTCGGTGTGCTGGCCCGGCAGAAGGCGCGGCGGGGCGAGGCCACCAACGCCGGCCAGGCCCTGGCCGGGATCATCTGCGGCTCGGTGGGTCTGACCCTGGCCGTCGGGATGATCGCGGTGCTGGTGGCCGTGTCCTAGGCGCAGCAGGCACCGCAGAGATCAGAAGCCGTCCCTCGAGCGATCTCGCACCGTTTGAGCCGAGCCGAGTTCCTGGTCGGGTGCGGCATCTCTCCCTCACGGCGAGAAAAACCATCCCTGACCAGGAAGAATCAAACGATCACGCTCGGATCGGACTGACTTCTGACGCCGTCTCAGATGATTGGTCACGGGGAGGTGAGGATTCAACACCATCTGATGCCGCATCACCTCCCAACCGGCAGGCGCAGGCCCCTCTTGCAGCCATCTGTCGGTTTTCACCGGTCTTCTGCTCAAGCGGAAACCCACAAGCAGCACGTCCGCAGGGAAGCCATGCGGAAAACGAGTCATGCGGAAAACGAGTCATGCGGAAAACAAGAGGGAAGCGCAATGAGACGAGCAATGGCGGAGATCGCGCTGGAGGCCCTGCAGGCAGGGGAGTGGGGATTGGCCGGGCTGTGAACACCTCGGCGGGCCGTCCTGGGGTTCGACGTGGAGATGCCGCCGGCCATCAAGGATGCCCTGCCAGGTGCCTCACTTGCCGTGGTGTCCGATTCGGAATCCCTCCTCTACACAGGTCGTAGCGACGCGGAGGAGGAATACGAGCCTGTACGTGTCCTGACAGTCCTGGTCGGAGGCCATGTGGACCTCATCCAACCCTCTTCGCCAGGGTGTCGGCGGCCGGTTCAGGGGGCCGGCTCAGGTGTCAGCCCCTTGTCCCCGCAGCCGCTCCCGCGCCTCCATCAGCGCGAACCCCAGCAGGTTCGGCCCCCGCCACCGCTCGGGATCCTGAGCCGCCTCGTCGTCCGCGGCGAGGCCGATACCCCACACGCGGTCCACGGGGCTCGCCTCCACCAGTACGCGCCGGCCCGTGTTCAGCAGGAACCCGCGCAGCCCGGGATCCGAGGCGAACTTGTGGACGCTGCCCTCGACCACGATCCCGAAGCGCTCCCGCTCCCATAGCGCCTCGTCGAAGCCGCGCACGAGCCGCCCCACCTTCTTCGCCGCGGCCGGAGACCCGGCCGTCAGCACCCGTCGCTCCGCCTCCCCGTCCTCGAACAGCCGCGCTTTCCGCGCCATCATCCAGTGCTCGGCGGTCGCGTAGGACACGCCGTCCACGGTGAACGGCGAGGGCCACCACTGGCTCAGGCAGCTCGGCCCCACCCGGCCGTCCGGCCGCGGCCGGTGCCCCCAGAAGTGCAGGTACTTGATCCTCGCGCCCGCCCGGACCTCCCTGACCAGCGCTTCCCGTGAGTCGATCGTCCCCGTGGTTCCTTCCATGCACGCGAGTCTGGCAGCCACCACTGACAGTCCGTCCCTCCTTTTCCATGCCGACTCGACACCTGGTCGACAGATTCCGTCGCGTAACCAAAAGGCAACAACGGAATCACTTGTTGAGTGCCCTCTGCTCTGTCAGGATCGGCACTCAAATCGAGCTGGAGCTACGCCGCCCGCCTCCGACGAACGGGGGGCGACGGCGGAGGAGAGCGAGAGAGCGACATGCACAACCCGGGCAATGCCACCCCGGAACGATTTCCGGCCCAGGACCGCTTCGCGGACGGCGCGCAGTTCATCGCGGGGCGCCTGACCAAGGGCACCTCGGGCCGTACGCACGCGGCCGTCGACCCTTCGACCGGTGCGGCGGTGTACACGTACGAGCCGGCGAGCGCGTCGGACGTGGACGCGGCCGTCGCCGCCGCCCGCGCGGCCTTCCCCGGCTGGTCCTCGGCCACCCCGGGCGAGCGCTCCGACGCCCTGCACCGCTTCGCCGCGGTGCTCGCCGAGCGCGCGGAGGACTTCGCCCGCGCCGAGTCCCTCCAGTGCGGCAAGCCGCTCAAGCTGACCCGCGAGTTCGACGTCCCGGGGACGATCGACAACACCGCCTTCTTCGCCGGGGCCGCCCGCCACCTCCAGGGGCAGTCGGCCGGCGAGTACTCCGCGGACCACACCTCGTACGTACGCCGCGAACCCATCGGCGTCGTCGGCTCCATCGCGCCCTGGAACTACCCCCTCCAGATGGCCGCCTGGAAGATCCTCCCGGCGATCGCCGCGGGCAACACGATCGTCCTGAAGCCCGCCGAGCTCACCCCGCTCACCTCGCTGCTCTTCGCCCAGGCCGCCACCGACGCCGGAATCCCGGACGGGGTGATCAACATCGTCAGCGGCACCGGCAAGGAGGCCGGCGAGCACCTCGTCGGCCATCCCGACGTGGCCATGACCTCCTTCACCGGCTCCACCGCCGTCGGCAAGCGCGTCGCCGAGGTCGCCACCGCCACCGTCAAGCGCCTGCACCTGGAGCTGGGCGGCAAGGCGCCGTTCGTGGTCTTCGACGACGCCGACCTGGAGGCCGCCGTCCACGGCGCGGTCGCGGGCGCGCTCATCAACACCGGGCAGGACTGCACGGCCGCCACGCGCGCGTACGTACAGCGGCCCCTCTACGAGGCCTTCGTCGAGCAGACGGCCGCCCTCATGGAGACCGTCCGGCTGGGCGACCCCTTCGCGCCGGGCACCGACCTCGGCCCGCTGATCTCGCACGCCCAGCGCGACCGGGTCGCCGGCTTCGTCGACCGGGCGCGTGCCTACGCGCGCGTGGTGACCGGAGGCGAGGCTCCGCAGGCGGATCTCGAAAACGGTGCGTACTATCGCCCCACCCTGGTCGCGGACGCCGCCCAGGACAGCGAGATCGTCCAGTCCGAGCTCTTCGGGCCGGTGCTCGTCGTCCTGCCCTTCGACAGCGACGACGAGGGCATCCGGCTGGCCAACGACACCCCGTACGGGCTCGCCGCCTCCGCCTGGAGCCGGGATGTCTACCGGGCGAACCGCGCCACCCGCGAGATCAAGGCGGGCTGCGTATGGATCAACGACCACATCCCGATCATCAGCGAGATGCCGCACGGCGGATACAAGGCGTCCGGCTTCGGCAAGGACATGTCCGCGTACTCGTTCGAGGAGTACACCCAGATCAAACACGTCATGTTCGACAACACGGCGGTGCCGCGCAAGGACTGGCACCGCACGATCTTCGGGGACCGATAGCCGTATCCAGGCCGCCTGACCAGCGGCCGCCCACCATCCTCCCGAAAGGGCACCACGCGCATGGAGCAGTACGAGCCCGACCGCCTGTCCCCGGCCCAGGTGGCCGCCATGCGGCGCAGCTTCAGGAACGGCAGGGCCTCACTCACCCGTCGTTCACTGCTGCGCACCTCCGCGGGCGGCGCGCTCGCGGTCGGCGGAATGGGCGCGCTGAGCGCCTGCGGCATCCCCGCGGCGGGCAAGACGCAGGGCGGGGTCTCCGCCGACGACCACTCGGCGAAGGAGAAGACAGTCGACTTCTCCAACTGGACCGAGTACATGGACGTCGACGACAGCGGCAAGCACCACCCGACGGTGGAGGCGTTCACCGAACGGACCGGCATCAAGGTCAAGTACACCGAGGACATCAACGACAACAACGAGTTCTTCGGCAAGATCAAGCCGCAGCTCGCCGCGGGCCAGGACACCGGCCGCGACATCATCGTCCTCACCGACTGGCTGGCCGCCCGCCTGATCCGCCTGGGCTGGGTCCAGAAACTCGACCCCTCCCACCTCCCGAACGCCTACGCCAACCTGTCGGCGCAGTTCCGCGACCCCGACTGGGACCCCGGCCGCGCCTACTCGTACGTGTGGCAGGGCATCTCCACGGTCATCGCCTACAACAAGAAGGCGCTGGACGGCGTCGAGGTGAAGTCGGTCTCCGACCTGCTCGACAACCCCAAGCTCAAGGGGCGCGTCGGATTCCTGTCGGAGATGCGCGACAGCATCGGGATGACCCTGCTCGACATGGGCAAGGACCCGGCGAACTTCACCGCCGACGACTACGACGCGGTGATCGCCCGCCTCCAGAAGGCCGTCGACAAGGGCCAGATACGCCGCTTCACCGGCAACGACTACACCTCCGACCTGACCAGCGGCGACTTCGCCGCCTGCATCGCCTGGGCCGGTGACGTCGTCCAGCTGAAGGCGGACAGCCCGGACATCGACTTCATCATCCCGGACAGCGGCTACATGACGTCGACCGACAACCTGCTGGTCCCCAACAAGGCGCGTCACAAGACGAACGCCGAACGGCTCATCGACTACTACTACGAGCCGAAGCCGGCCGCCGAACTCGCCGCGTACATCAACTACGTGTGTCCCGTCGACGGTGTGAAGCCCGAGCTGGAGAAGATCGACAAGGATGCGGCGAACAACCCGCTGATCATCCCCGACAAGGCCATGGCCGAGAAGTCCCACGCCTTCCGCTCACTGAGCTCGAAGGAAGAGACGGCCTTTGAAGAGAAGTTCGCGAAGCTGACTGGGGCGTGATCACCGTGACGACGACGAACAAGACGGACCACGGAGGCGACGTCCGCCTCTCGGGCATCAGCAAGACCTACGGCTCCTTCACCGCCGTGCACCCGCTCGACCTGACCGTGCCGCAGGGCTCCTTCTTCGCCCTGCTCGGCGCCTCGGGCTGCGGCAAGACCACCACCCTGCGCATGATCGCGGGCCTGGAGGAACCTTCCTCCGGCACCGTCTTCCTCGGCGACCAGGAAGTCACCAGGCTGCCGCCGTACAAGCGGCCGGTGAACACGGTCTTCCAGTCCTACGCCCTCTTCCCGCACCTCGACATCTTCGAGAACGTCGCCTTCGGCCTGCGCCGGCGTGGCATCAAGTCGGTGAAGAAGCAGGTCGAGGAGATGCTCGACCTCGTCCAGCTCGGCGAGCAGGCCCGCAAGAAGCCGCACCAGCTCTCCGGCGGCCAGCAGCAGCGCGTCGCGGTCGCCCGCGCCCTGATCAACACCCCCAAGGTGCTCCTGCTCGACGAGCCCCTCGGCGCCCTCGACCTCAAACTGCGCCGCCAGATGCAGCTGGAGCTCAAGCGCATCCAGACCGAGGTCGGCATCACCTTCGTCCATGTCACGCACGACCAGGAGGAGGCCATGACCATGGCCGACACGGTCGCCGTGATGAACGCGGGCCGCGTCGAACAGCTCGGCTCGCCCGCCGACCTCTACGAGAACCCGCACACCACCTTCGTCGCCAACTTCCTCGGCACCTCCAACCTCATCGAGGCCGAGGTCGACTCCAGGAGCGGCGACGAGATCGTGCTGAAGGCGGGCGGCGGCAAGCTGATCCTCCCCGAGGCGCGATGCTCCGCCCCGACGACGACCGGCGGCAAGGTGCTGGTCGGCGTCCGCCCGGAGAAGATATCCCTCACCCACGTCGACGACGCGGGGGCGATCCCGGCCGGCCGCAACCGCATCACCGGCAAGATCGCCGACTCCAGCTTCATCGGCGTCTCCACGCAGTACGTCATAGACAGCCCGGTCTGCCCGGAGTTCGAGGTCTACGCCCAGAACATCGACCGCGACGCCCGGCTCGTGCCCGGCGCCGACGTCGTCCTGCACTGGAGCCCGGCCCACACCTTCGGCCTGGACGCGGCACAGGACATCGACGCGGGCATCGAGACCGTGGAGCCGGAAGAGGGGGCGGCGGCCTGATGTCGACCCTCACCGAGGCGCCCCCGCCCCTCGCACCCACCACGCCCGCGAAGAAGCCCTCGCGCAGACGCGGCCGCCTCGTCCCGTACTGGCTGCTGCTGCCCGGCATCCTCTGGCTGATCGTCTTCTTCGCGCTGCCGATGATCTACCAGGCCTCCACGTCCGTGCAGACGGGCTCCCTGGAGGAGGGCTACAAGGTCACCTGGCACTTCGCCACCTACTGGGACGCCCTGTCCGAGTACTGGCCGCAGTTCCTGCGCTCGGTCGCCTACGCAGCCGCCGCGACCGTCCTGTGCTTGCTGCTCGGCTACCCGCTGGCCTACCTCATCGCCTTCCGCGCGGGCCGCTGGCGCAACCTGATCATGATCCTGGTGATCGCGCCGTTCTTCACCAGCTTCCTGATCCGTACGCTCGCCTGGAAGACGATCCTCGCGGACGGCGGCCCGGTCGTCGGCGCCCTCAACACCCTGCACGTCCTGGACGTCACCAGCTGGCTCGGCTGGACCTCCGGCGACCGCGTCCTGGCCACGCCCCTCGCGGTCGTCTGCGGACTGACATACAACTTCCTGCCGTTCATGATCCTGCCGCTGTACAGCTCCCTGGAGCGCATCGACGGCCGGCTCCACGAGGCGGCGGGCGACCTGTACGCACGGCCGTGGACCACCTTCCGCAAGGTCACCTTCCCGCTGTCGATGCCGGGCGTGGTCTCCGGCACGCTGCTGACCTTCATCCCGGCGGCCGGCGACTACGTCAACGCGGACCTCCTCGGCTCGACCGACACCCGCATGGTCGGAAACGTCATCCAGAGCCAGTTCCTGCGGATCCTCGACTATCCGACGGCCGCGGCGCTTTCCTTCATCCTCATGGCCGGGATCCTCCTGATGGTCACGGTCTACATCCGCCGGTCCGGAACGGAGGATCTGGTTTAAATGGCCTTCGTCAACTGGCTCAAGCGCCGCCTCGTCGTCATCGCGGGACTGCTCACCCTCGGATATCTCCTGCTGCCGAACGTCGTCGTCACGGTGTTCTCCTTCAACAAGCCGAAGGGACGCTTCAACTACGAGTGGCAGCAGTTCTCCACGGACGCCTGGAAGGACCCGTGCGGGGTCTCCGGCCTGTGCGGCTCGCTGTCGCTCAGCCTCCAGATCGCCCTCTGGGCGACGCTCGGCGCCACCGCCCTCGGCACGGCGATCGCCTTCGCCCTGGTCCGCTACCGCTTCCGCGCGCGGGGCGCCGTCAACTCGCTGATCTTCCTGCCGATGGCGATGCCCGAGGTCGTCATGGCGGCCTCGCTGCTCACCCTGTTCCTCAACATGGGCGCGCAGCTCGGCTTCTGGACGATCCTCATCGCCCACATCATGTTCTGCCTCAGCTTCGTCGTGACGGCGGTCAAGGCGCGCGTGATGTCGATGGACCCGCGGCTGGAGCAGGCGGCCCAGGACCTGTACGCCGGCCCGTTCCAGACCTTCGTCCGGGTCACCCTGCCGATCGCGGCACCGGGAATCGCGGCCGGCGCGCTGCTCGCCTTCGCGCTGTCCTTCGACGACTTCATCATCACCAATTTCAACGCGGGCTCGACCGTCACCTTCCCCATGTTCGTCTGGGGTTCGGCACAGCGCGGAACGCCCGTGCAGATCAACGTCATCGGTACGGCCATGTTCCTGGTCGCCGTGCTGCTCGTCCTGACCTCGATGGTCATCGGAAACCGCCGCACCAAGCACAAGGCGTAGAAGGAAACACCCCGTAGGGAGTTGAAATCATGGCCCCAGGCGCCATGAGCCGTTGGACAAGGTCCCTTTCCGACGCCCAGCCGGTCCCGTACTGGCTGGACGACCCCGGCAAGCCCCACCCCGAACCCGCCCTCACCGGCGCCGACACCTGCGACCTGCTGGTCGTCGGCGGCGGATACAGCGGACTGTGGACCGCGCTCATCGCCAAGGAGCGCGACCCCGAGCGGGATGTCGTCCTGCTGGAAGGCCGCGAGGCGGGCTGGGCCGCCTCGGGCCGCAACGGCGGCTTCTGTGCCGCCTCCCTCACGCACGGCCTGTCCAACGGACTGACCCGCTGGCCGGACGAGATCCACCGGCTCCAGGAACTGGGCGCCCGCAACCTCGACGAGATCGAGAAGGCCGTCGCCCGGCACGACCTCGACTGCGACTTCGAGCGCACCGGCGAGATCGACGTGGCGACCGAGCCGTACCAGGCACGGGAACTGCGCGACTGGTACGAGGAGACGGAGCGCGCCGGCCTCGCCGACGGCGTGGAGTTCCTGGAGGCGGAGGCCGTACGCGAGCAGGTCGCCTCACCCACCTTCCTGGCCGGCCTCCACGACCGCCGCGGCGTCGCCCTGCTCAACCCGGCCAAGCTCGCCTGGAACCTGAAGCGGGCCTGCGTCCGGCTCGGCGTCCGCGTCTACGAGCACACCCCCGCCCTCACCCTGAAGCCTTACGGCGCCGGGATGGCCGTACGTACCCCGTACGGCTCGGTCCGCGCCCGCAAGGTCGCGCTCGGCACCAACATCTTCCCGAACCTCGTCCGGCGCGTCCGGGCGTACACGGTCCCGGTCTACGACTACGCGCTGATGACCGAGCCCCTGACCGCCGGCCAGTTGGCGTCGATCGGCTGGAAGAACAGACAGGGGCTGGGCGACAGCGCCAACCAGTTCCACTACTTCCGCCTCTCCGCCGACAACCGGATCCTCTGGGGCGGCTACGACGCGATCTACCCGTACGGCGGCCGGGTGCGCGCCGAGTACGACGACCGCCCGGAGACCTACGCCAAGCTCGCCGAGCACTTCTTCACCTGCTTCCCGCAGCTGGAGGGCGTCCGCTTCACGCACGCGTGGGGCGGCGCGATCGACACCTGCTCGCGCTTCTCGGCGTTCTACGGCACGGCACACCACGGGAAGGTCGCCTACGCGGCGGGCTACACGGGCCTGGGGGTCGGAGCCACCCGCTTCGGCGCCGACGTGATGCTCGACCTGCTGGCGGGGGAGACCACGGAACGCACCTCGCTCGAAATGGTCCGCAAGAAGCCGCTGCCCTTCCCGCCGGAGCCCTTCGCGTGGACGGGCATCGCCCTCACCAAGTGGTCGCTGGCGCGGGCGGACGCGCACGGCGGGCGGCGCAACCTGTGGCTGCGGACGATGGACCGGCTCGGGCTCGGCTTCGACAGCTGAGCTGTGATCCGGTTCACTCCAACGAGGGGCAGAAACTCGCGTAATGCCGGCCAGGTGACCTCCCTCTCTCTCGTGACGCGACGCGCGTCCACGACAGAACAGGGAGGTCCTCTCATGACCGGGGCGAAAACGGCGGTCGACTGGCTCGCATCCGTGGCGCCGTATCCCGAGGCCTGCCGCTGGGAGTGGGAACGCAACCCCCACGGGGTCGCGCTCCTGCCCGCCGGCAAGGCCTGGGACGTACTGATCCTGCCGGGTGAACTCGGCTGTCCCACGCTCGACGTCCTCACCCGCATCCTGGACCGGCCGGGACCGGTGCTGGTCGACTTCGGCGACGCCCGCATGGGCTTCTTCGTGCCGCCGGGCACCGCGGCCCGCTGGCTCGGCACCGGCATCCGTACGGCGGGGGCGGGCACCTGGATCGTGGTGCCGTACCCGGGCCGCTCCAGCGGCAAAGTCCGCTGGCTGTTCCCTCCGGACGGCTCCGGCACCCTCACCGACCCGGCGCTTCTGGAACTGGCGATGCACGAGGCGGCGGCGAGCCTGGCGAGGCACGAGGACGACTAGGGGGACCAGCCGCGCGGTCGTGCGCCGCATTTGACGGCTCACCGTCCGCCGACTCGCCGTCCGCCTGTTCGTCGGCCGCCCGTGCGGCCGACGTGGAAGGCTGCTTGCCGCCCGCTATTCGGGTTCGTCGTCGGGCGTCCCCCGCCCGAGATACCGCCACAAGGACGAGAGCAGCACCGCACACAGACACCAACTGGCCAGCACATCCAGGGGCCAGTGGTAGCCGCGGCGGACCAGGCCGAAACCGACGCCGAGGTTGACGGCCGCGCACCCGACGAGGAGTGCACGGCGGGCGTAGGCGGTGCGCAGCCACGGGAGGAGCAGCAGGGTCGCGGAGCCGTAGGCGATGGCGGCCGTGGCGGTGTGGCCGGACGGGTAGTAGCCGGTGCCCGGGGGCATGACCGGGGTGCCCGGGCGGGCCGTGAGTTCCTTGAGCGGGATGATCAGCGCCGGGACCAGGGCCATGAGCACGGCCGCGGCGGTGGCCGCACGCCACCAGTGGTCTGTACCCGTGCGGCGGGCCCGCAGGGCGACGTACCCGAGGACGACGGCGAGGACCGGTACCGCGACCTGGACACTGCCCAGGTCGGCGAGGAGTTCGGAGACACGGTCCGGGTGGACCAGGGCGCGGCTGACGCGTTCGTCCACGCGCAACAGCAGGCCGTCGTCGACGACCTGCCAGGTGATCAGCGTGAAGAGAAGGGCCGGAAGCCCGAGGAGGAAGAAGGAGGCCGGCCGCCCCGGAACAGGGGGGGTGGTTCCGGGGCGGCCGATCAGATCGGATGGTCGCGCGCCCCGGGGGGTTTGGGGCGAGCGACTGTCCGATCGGTGAGGAGATCCAGAGCCGGAGGCTCCGGTTGTGTGCGCGAGGGCACGACCAGGTCGAAGCTGGGGAGGCCCCGGCCTGATGTCGCCCACAGTCCCCTGTGGGCGGGGTGTATCTCTCATCTGGGTAGAACCTACGACAGGCGACGGGCCTAAGACAGGTGGAATCGCGTCCTGACAGCCACCTCGCACACCTTCTTCACACGCTCTGCCGCTCCCCACCTCAGCCCCGGAATCCGCGGTGAACTCCGGGGGTGGGACGGGTGTGGCTCATGTGGCGTGACGGGGCGGTCGACCAGTGGTTCTCCCCTGTCACCAGAGGTTTCCCCGTGGCGTCAGATGCGCGCGAAGGCCTGCTCGATGATGTCGAGGCCTTCGTTGAGGAGATCCTCACCGATGACCAGCGGGGGCAGGAAGCGCAGCACGTTGCCGTAGGTGCCACAGGTCAGGACCAGCAGGCCCTCCTGGTGGCAGGCCTTGGCGAGCGCGGCGGTCGCCTCCGGGTTCGGCTCCTTGGAGGCGCGGTCCTTGACCAGTTCGATGGCGATCATGGCGCCCCGGCCGCGGACGTCACCGACGATCTCGAACTTCTCGGCCATGGCGGTGAGGCGGGCCTTCATGACCGTCTCGATGTGCTTCGCCCTGGCGTTGAGGTCGAGCTCCTTCATCGTCTCGATCGAGCCGAGCGCACCCGCGCAGGCGACCGGGTTGCCGCCGTAGGTGCCGCCGAGGCCGCCCGCGTGCGCGGCGTCCATGATCTCGGCGCGGCCGGTGACGGCGGCGAGCGGGAGACCGCCCGCGATGCCCTTGGCGGTGGTGATCAGGTCGGGGACGATGCCCTCGTCCTCGCAGGCGAACCACTGGCCGGTGCGGCAGAAGCCGGACTGGATCTCGTCGGCCACGAAGACGATGCCGTGGTCGGCGGCGAACTTGCTGATGGCCGGCAGGAAGCCCTTCGCGGGCTCGATGAAGCCGCCCTCGCCGAGCACCGGCTCGATGATGATCGCGGCCACGTTCTCCGGGCCGACCTGCTTGGTGATCTGGTCGATGGCCTGCGCGGCGGCCTCGGGGCCCGCGTTCTCCGGGCCGGTCGGCCAGCGGTAGCCGTAGGCCACCGGAACACGGTAGACCTCAGGCGCGAACGGCCCGAAGCCGTGCTTGTACGGCATGTTCTTCGCGGTCAGCGCCATGGTGAGGTTGGTGCGCCCGTGGTAGCCGTGGTCGAAGACGACGACCGCCTGCCGCTTGGTGTACGAACGGGCGATCTTGACCGCGTTCTCGACGGCCTCGGCGCCGGAGTTGAACAGCGCGGACTTCTTGGCGTGGTCGCCCGGGGTCAGCTCGGCCAGGGCCTCGGCGACCTCCACGTACCCCTCGTACGGCGTGACCATGAAACAGGTGTGGGTGAAGTCGGCGAGCTGGGCCGCGGCCCGGCGTACGACGGCCTCGGCGGAGGCGCCGACGGACGTGACCGCGATGCCCGAGCCGAAGTCGATGAGACGGTTGCCGTCGACGTCCTCGATGATTCCGCCACCCGCGCGCGCGGTGAACACGGGCAGCACGGAGCCCACACCCTGCGCGACCGCGGCGAGGCGGCGGGCCTGCAGCTCCTGCGACTTCGGGCCGGGGATGGCGGTGACGACGCGGCGCTCCTGCGGAAGTGCGGTCATGGGGGGCTCCTGAGGTGTTGCTTCTGCCGACTGTTGCCTTCTCTCTTCTCGCAGGCTAGGGCGGCAACCGGGGGGTGGGCATGCTCCATGTGGGCGTTGTCCGCGGCTCCGGTTGTCCGCGGTGGACATGGCGGCACAGCCGCGGGTCACTGTCCGTCCGGCCGCGTAAGCGGTGAACTCCCCATGCGAGGGCGTTAGATTGACTCGCTGACGGTGGACGGAACGGCTGGTCAAGGGGCGAGGGCGATGGACAGCGACGGGACGCGGGACGCGCGGGGTACGCATGCGAATCCTGTGCCACGTCCGGCAGGGCCCCCCGAGGTCCCGGCGATGCCGCCGCGGCCCACCGCGGCCCCGGTCCCGGGCGTGCCGCCGATGCCGGACGGTTCGGCCTTCCTCGCCTGGCTGCGGGCGCCCCGGCCGGAGGCGGCACCGGGCGTGTGGCGGTTCGGGCACAAGCCGCGGCCGGAGGAGGAGCCTGAACAGATTCCCACGCGGCAGCTGCTCGCAGGGGCGGTGATCGCGTTCCTCTGCGGATGGCTGCTCTGCTCGCTGCTGTGGAACGGCTACTTGGGCGGCTTCTGGCAGTGGCCGTGGTACGTATTGGCCCCGGATTCGTGGACGCAGGGACGTTCCGAGCTGGGAGGCTCCCTTTCGTACGTCTACTCCGGTCTGGTGTTCGCGGCGATCTTCGCGGTCTTCGGAAAAGTCGGCCGCTGGGATGAGGTCTGGCGCCGCTACGGCCCGCCCGCCTGGCGCCGCTCGGCGCCGACGGCGGCGGAACGGCCGCCCGCCCCCGAGCAGGACCCCGCCGAGTGGCCCCACCTGCGGGCCGCCGGAGCCGTCGACGCCGCCGAGCGGCTCGCCGCCGAGGCCCGCGCCGGGCTGATGCGGGACGTCGACCACGCCCGGATCGACCGTGCCTGGCAGGGCGTGCGCAGTGGCCGGCACGGCCTCGCCACCTTCACCGGGGCGGTGCTCGGCGAAGGCGCCGCCGCCTGCGCGCATCCCTCCGGCGAGCGCGACCTGTCGACCCGGCTCGCCCGGCACGACCTGGTCACCGGCCAGGTGCGCCTGGGCACCACGGCCGACGACGCCCGCAACCCGTACGCCTACCGCGGCACCGGTCTCGGTCTCGGTCCCGAGCTGCTGGGCACCTCGCTCCTGGCCGTCGGGCCGCCCGGCTCCGGCAAGACCGGCAGCGTCGTGAACCCGATCGCCGAGTCGCTGTGCCTGCACGCGCTCGCCGGGCGCGCAGCCGTCGTGGTGGTCGGCGCGTCGGGCGCCGGGCTCGGTCCTGCCGACGCCTACGACGTCGTCGTACGGATCGGGAATCCGGAATCGGTGTACGACCTCGACCTGTACGGCGGGACGACGGACCCGGACGAGGCGGCGGCGGTGCTCGCCGAGGCGCTCGTCGGCGATCTCGCCGAGCCGCACCAGGGCGGGGACACCCGGCGTTCCACGACCGTCCTCGCCCAGCTCCTCGGCCCGTTCCACGCGGTCCACGGGCGCTTCCCCTCCGTACCGGAGCTGCGGCAGCTGCTCGACGGCGCTCCCGCGCCGCTGGCCGCGCTGCGCAAGGGCCTGGAGGACTCCCGGCAGGAGTCGCTGCTGCGCGAACTGGACGCGAGGGAACGGCAGCTGGGGCACCCCGGGGACGTGGGCGGAGTGCTCGCGGACCGGGTGGCCCTGCTCGACCGGCCGGCCTTCGCGGGCTTCTTCGACACGTCCGGACAGTCGCGGCCCTTCTCGCTGAAGGCACTGGACCACCCGGTGCGGGTGCGTATCGACCTGCCGCAGCGCGGGCACGCCGACGCCTCGCGGATGCTGGCCCGGCTGGTGCTGGCCCAGTTCACGGCGAGCGTGGCGGTACGGGAGGACCGGTCGCTGTTCGCCTGCCTGGTGCTGGACGACGCCACCGGCGTGGTGACGCCGGAGGCGGTACGGGGCATCCAGCGGCTGCGGTCGGGCAACGCCGGGGTCGTGCTGACGTTGCGCACGCTGGACGACGTACCGAGGCCGCTGCGCGGGCCGCTGCTCGGGGCCACCGGGTGCCGGATGGCGCTGTCCGGGCTCACGCCGTGGGACGGGCAGGACTTCGCCGAGGTCTGGGGCAAGGAGTGGATCGAGGCGCGGGACGTCACCGACCGGCAGATCATCGCCGAGACACCGGCGGGCAAGGTGCTGCACGCGGTGCGGCGGGTGATCACCGGCAAGGCGCCGACCGCGCGGGCGGTGACCGTCCGGCAGGTCGAGCGGGAGCGGTGGTCCGCGTCCGAGCTGGCACACGTGCCGCCGGGGCACGCGGTGCTGTCGCTGACGAACGTGCGGGGGGAGCACGCGCCGCCGCTGCTGGTGGATCTGCGCGGCTGACGCAAGGGGATGACGTCACGGGGTGACCGTACGGTGAGGCAGAATCGGCACAGGCCGTTCATACGCGGCGGCCAAAAGATCACAAAGATCACGACGGTCACACATACCTGAAGGCCTCATGCCCCCGACCCTCGCCTCGCTCGTCCATCACTCCGCACTGAAGCTGACCGTGCGGGCGGGCGGGGACCGCCTGGACGTGCCGGTCCGCTGGGCGCACGTCAGCGAGCTCGCCGACCCCGTGCCCTACATGGAGGGCGGGGAACTGCTGCTGATCACCGCGCTGAAACTGGACGCGGGCGATCCGGAGGCGATGGCACGCTATGTGAAGCGGCTGGTGGAGGCGGGGGTGGTCGGGCTCGGCTTCGCCGTGGGGGTCACCTACGACGAGGTCCCCCAGGCGCTCGTCGACGCCGCCGAGCACGAGGGCCTGCCGCTGCTCGAGGTGCCGCGCCGCACACCCTTCCTCGCCATCAGCAAGGCCGTGTCCGCGGCGATCGCCGCCGACCAGTACCGGTCGGTGACGGCGGGCTTCGCCGCGCAGCGGGAACTGACCAAGCAGGCGCTGACGGACGGCCCGGAGGGGTTGCTGAGTTCGCTCGCCTCGCAGGTCGACGGGTGGGCGGCGCTCTACGACGCCTCGGGCGCCGTCGTCGCCACCGCGCCGGATTGGGCGGGGCGCCGGGCCGCCCGGCTCACCGCGGACGTCGAGCGGCTGCGGGAGCGGCCCGCGCCCGCCTCGTCGGTCGTGGGCGGCCCGGAGCACGAGGACCGGGTCGAACTGCACTCGCTGGGCACGGGACGACGGCCGCGGGCGGCACTGGCGGTGGGGACGGCCGCGGCCCTCGGTACGGCCGAGCGGTACGCCGTCCACTCCGCCATCGCCCTGCTGACCCTCACGACGGAACGCTCACGCTCCCTGCACGCGGCCGAGCAGCGGATCGGTACGGCGGTGCTGCGCATGCTGCTCGCCGGGGAGCCGGACCATGCGCGGACGGTCGCCGGGGATCTGTACGGCGGTCTGCTGGACGCCCCCTTCCGGATGATCGTCGCCGAGTCGGCCTCCGCCGCGTCGGCCGCCCGGGTGCAGACCGACGACCACGCGCGCGAGCCGCTCGCCAAGCCGACGGCCGCGACACTCGCCGCGGCCGACACGAACGGTGACCCGCTGGGCGCCCTCACCGAGGTCGTGGAGTCTGCTGCCGCCCGCTCCGGCGAGGCCGTGCTGGTCGTGCCGGAGAACGGGGGCGGCGAGGGGGAGCGGCTGGTGGTGCTGGCCACGGACGGCGGTGCCGCGATGGCCGCGTGCTCGGAGTACGCGGCGGCACTGGAGGCCGCGCGGGCGGGGGTACAAGAGCAGACGGCCGGCGGTGACGAGGACGAGCTGGTCGTGGGCCTGTCGACGCCGGTCGGGCCGATCGCCGCGGCGGCCGCGTACAAGCAGGCCGAGCAGGCGTTGTCGGTGGCTCGGCGGCGGGGGCGGGTGCTGGTCGAGCACGAGCAGGTGGCGGCGGGGTCCGTACTGCCGTTGCTCGCGGACGACGCGGTGAAGGCGTTCGCCGACGGGCTGCTCCGGCCGCTGTACGAGCATGACGCGACCGGGCGGGGGGATCTGGTCGCCTCGTTGCGGGCGTGGTTGTCGCGGCACGGTCAGTGGGATGCGGCGGCTGCGGATCTCGGGGTGCACCGGCATACGCTGCGGTATCGGATGCGGCGCGTCGAGGAGATCCTGGGGCGGTCGCTGGACGATCCGGATGTGCGGATGGAGTTGTGGCTGGCGTTGAAGGCGACGTCGTCGGAGTAGGCACCGGGCGCTGCTGCGGGCGCTCGGTGAGGGCTCCGCCCCCAACCCCCGTCTGGCCACCCGGACCCACCCTCTCGGTCGGCCAAGCGGTGAACCTCTACCTCTCAAGCCGGGGCGCAGCCCCCGGGGACCTCCACCCCGCCCACCCCGCCCACCCCGCCAATCCGGCACACTCCCCACTCCCACCACTACACCTCGGCCAAACACCCTTCGGCCTCCCCGCCCCTACCGTCGACACATGACTTCCACCCACGCCTTCTGGCTCGCCGGCCGCCAGGCCACCGGCGAGGACAGCTTCGACGTCACCTCGCCCTGGGACGGTCGCCTCGTCGGCAAGGTCGCCGTGCCGAGCGACGCGCAGATCGAGGAGGCCGTGGCCGCCGCGCACGCCGTGCGGGACGAGTTCGCCGCGACCCCCGCCCACATCCGCGCCGCCGCCCTCGACCACGTCAGCAGGCGGCTGGCCGAGCGCACCGAGGAGATCGCGCAGCTCATCTCCGCGGAGAACGGCAAGCCGATCAAGTGGGCCCGCGGCGAGGTCGGCCGGGCCGTCTCCGTGTTCCGGTTCGCCGCCGAGGAGGCCCGTCGGTTCAACGGCGGCGAGGCCCAGCGGCTCGACACGGACGCCGGGGGTCAGGGCCGGCTCGCCCTCACCCGCCGCTTCCCGAAGGGGGTCGTGCTGGGCATCGCGCCGTTCAACTTCCCGTTGAACCTGTGTGCCCACAAGATCGCCCCGGCGATCGCGGCCGGCGCGCCGATCATCCTGAAGCCGGCGCCCGCCACCCCGCTCTCCGGGCTGGTCATCGGCGAGCTGCTCGCCGAGACCGAGCTGCCGGCGGGCTCGTGGAGCATTCTTCCCGTCCCGAACGACCGGATGCCGTCCCTCGTGCAGGACGAGCGGCTTCCCGTGATCTCCTTCACCGGTTCCGAGAAGGTCGGCTACGCGATCATGGACTCGGTGCCGCGCAAGCACTGCACCCTGGAGCTGGGGGGCAACGGCGCCGCGGTCGTCCTCGGGGACTACGCCTCCGACGCCGACCTCGACTGGGCCGCCACCCGCATCGCCGCCTTCTCCAACTACCAGGGCGGCCAGTCCTGTATCTCCGTCCAGCGGGTCATCGTGGACGCCGCCGTCCACGACCGGCTGCTGCCCCGCGTGGTCGCGGCCGTCGAGGCCCAGGTCACCGGTGACCCGTCCGACGACAAGACCGACGTCGGGCCGCTGGTCAGCGAGGACGCCGCCAAGCGGGTCGAGGCGTGGGTGCGGGAGGCCGTCGGGGCGGGGGCGCGGCTCCTCACCGGCGGCGAGCGCGACGGCGCCTCCTACGCGCCGACCGTCCTGACCGACGTGCCGGCGAGCACCACAATCTCCTGCGAGGAGGTCTTCGGGCCGGTCCTCACCGTGCAGAAGGTGGACGGCGAGGCCGCGGCCTTCGCCGCCGTCAACGACTCCAAGTACGGCCTGCAGGCGGGCGTGTTCACCCACGACCTCCAGGCCGCCTTCCGTGCCCACCGCGCCCTGGAGGTCGGCGGTGTCGTCATCGGTGACGTGCCCTCCTACCGCGCCGACCAGATGCCGTACGGCGGTGTGAAGCAGTCCGGTGTGGGCCGCGAGGGCGTGAAGTTCGCGATGGACGACTACACGTACGAGCGGGTGCTGGTCCTGACCGGACTGGCCCTCTAGCTCATGGGAACCATTTTCATATAGGCTCCCCGAAGGGGTCCGGCACCGATGCCTTCCGGTGCCGGGCCCCTTCTCTGTGCCGGTCTTCTCCGGCCCCTCAACCGGAGAAGCCGACGTGCGCGAGCCGCAGCGGGCCGCGCAGCCTGAGGTGGACGTCGTGCACGCCCTCGGCGACGATGCCGGCGTCGACCGTCGTGTAGGCGTACGGCCCCGAGTCGGACGCGTCCGACGTCAGGGTCGCGAGCACCGCACCGCCGTCGAGCGAGAGCTCCACCACGCCCTCACCGGACACGGTCATCCGCACCTGCGCGACACCGGCGCCGAAGTCGCAGCCGCGGTACACCAGTTCACCGGTCCTGCCCGCCGCCGCCGTCACCGCGTCGCCCGACGTCTTCGTGCGGTCGACGATCTCGACGCCGCTCTGGTCGTCGAAGTCGGCCGCGTCCAGGCCGCGTTCGCGCACGGGACGCGGGGCCGAGGGCTCACCGTCCAGCAGTACGGTCCTGCGAAGGCGGACGTCCTCGCTGGAGGCGCCGGCCAGCAGCTCGTACGGGCCCGCCTCCAGGCGCATACGGCCCTGCGCCACGTCCCAGAACTCGAAGGACCGCAACGGGACTTCGAAGACCAACTGCTCCTTGGCGCCCGGCGCGAGCGTCAGGCGGCGGTGCGCCAGCAGCTCGCGGCGCGGGCGCGGGACCACCGGGTCCACGGCGCGGGTGTAGAGCTGGGCGACCTCGTCGGCCGGGACCTCGCCGGTGTTCGTGACGGTGAAGGAGACGTGCAGCGTCTCGCCCTCGACACGGGAGCCGAGCTCGCCGTACGAGAACGTCGTGTACGACAGCCCGTGTCCGAACGGGAACAGTGGCGTGCCCTCGAAATAGAGGTACGTCTGGCGGCTGCCGATCACGTCGTAGTCGAGGAGGCCGGGCAGGTCGGCGTCCTCGGCGTACCAGGTCTGGGGGAGACGGCCGGCGGGGGAGACATCGCCGGCCAGGACGCGGGCGAGCGCGGTGCCAGCCGCCTGGCCGCCGTGGGCGGTCCACAGCGCCGCCCGGAGGTCGGTGGTGTCGACCGCGTAGGGATAGGCGGAGGTCAGCGCCAGGACGGTGTTCGGATTGGCGGCGCGGGCGGCGCGCAGCAGGCGCTCCTGCTGGGCGGGCAGGCGCAGGGTCGTGCGGTCCTCGGTCTCGCGGCCGTTGATGTGCGGGTCGTTGCCCGCGACCACCAGCACCACGTCGGCCTGTGAGGCGACCCGGGTCACCGCGTCCTGACCGCGTTCGGCGATGATCAGCGTGAAGCCTTCCGGCTCCGTTCCGGGTTGCGGATTCTCGTCGGCAACCTTCACCCCGTCGGCGGCGACACAGACGTGGCGACCCGTGCCGAGGTGCCTGAGGAGGTGTCCGTCCCCGTGCGGTTCCAGCCGGAACGTCTCCTGGACGACCCAGCCGCCGGGCTGGTCGGCGGAGGCGCGTACGTAGCCGTCCTCGGCGACCGAGAGATAGCGCCCGTCGGGCGCGCGCAGGGTCAGGACGCCCTCGCCCCAGTCGACGAGCGCGAGTTCGGTGCCGACGGCGGCCGCGGTGAGCGGGGGGAGGTCGGTGCGGCCCGCGAGCAGGGCCGGGTCCAGCGCGCCCTCGGCGCCGCGCGCCTCGTCGGCCACCCCGTCGGCGGAGGGCACCTGGAGGAACGTACCCGCCGAGGTCTTCAGCAGGACCCGGTCCACTCCCTCCGCGAACTCGACGCGCTCCGCGCCGAACCGCTCGTACAGGCCCTCCAGCGGGGTCGAGCGGTGGATGAGGGTGCCGCTGTACCAGTCGAGCTTGCACTCGTCGGCGAGCAGGCCGACCACGGCGATCCGGGTGTCCGGGGCCAGCGGCAGCACGCCGTCGTTCTTCAGCAGGACGACGGCCTGCTCGGCGCTCTCCTGGGCGAGCGCGCGGTGCGCCGGGGTGTCGAAGTCCCTGGTGTCCGCGTAGGGGTCGTAGTGCGGGTCGAACTCGCCGAGGCGGAAGCGCACCGAGAGCTGGCGGCGGACGGCGGCGTCGATGTCGGCCTCGGTCAGCAGGCCCTGTTCCAGGGCCCCCTGGATACGGGCGACGATCTGCGAGCTGTCCGTGCCGTGGTCGGTGAAGCTGTCGACGCCGGCGAGGACCGCGGCCGCGGTGGCCTCCTCGTGGGTGTCGAAGTAGTGCTCGAAGTCGACCAGGTTGGAGGGCGCGCCCGCGTCCGAGCAGACCAGCAGCTCCTCGTCGGTCCAGGTGCGCAGGTGCTCGCGCAGATGGGGCGAGACGTGGTTCGGACGGCCGTTGACCAGGTTGTACGCCGGCATCACCCCGGCCGTGGCGCCCGCCTCGACCGTCTCACGGAAGGCGCGCAGGTCGTACTCGTGCAGCACCCGCGGGCGGACCGAACTCGACGCGGTGGCCCGGTCCGTCTCGTTGTTGTGCGCCAGCCAGTGCTTGAGGACCGGCGCCGTGCGCCAGTACGTCGGATGGTCGCCGCGCAGGCCCTGCGTGTAGGCGGTGGCGATGGCCGACGTGAGCTTCGGGTCCTCCGAGTAGCCCTCCTCGTTACGGCCCCACAGCGGATGCCGGAGCAGGTTCACCGTGGGGGACCAGACGTTGAGGCCGACGCGGTCGTCCCGGGCGCGCATCGCGCGGGTCTCCTTGGACACCGCCTCGCCGACCCGTCGTACGAGCTCGGTGTTCCAGGTCGCGCCGAGGCCCACGGCCTGCGGAAACACCGTGGCCCGTCCCATCCAGGCCACGCCGTGCAGGGCCTCCTGGCCGGTGCGGAACTCGCCGACGCCCAGCCGTTCGACGGCGGGCGCGAACTGGTGCAGGAAAGCGACCTTCTCGTCGAGGGTCAGCCGCGACAGCAGGTCGTCGATGCGCTTCGCGAACGGCAGACGCGGATCGCGGAAAGGCGTCGTAGGCGGCGTTTGTGCGGTCACGTGGGGTTCCCCTTGCGGTGGAGCGGCGGAGCGCTTTCGAAGCGCTTCGATGCTCATTCGATCCAGGGCCGGGTGTCAAGACACCCCAGGGCAACAACTCCGACTCCCGACCGACATTTCAAGTCGCGTAAGAGGCCGATTCGATCCTCCACACCTCGGAGGAATCTTGGGAACGACCCTTGTGCACCCTGGGGTGTTCACTTAACCTCGCAGCAACATCGAAGCGCTTCGACTACTTCGACTGCGAGGACTGCCCGCCGGAACGGCTCGCTCTCCTCCGAGGTTCCGAGAACCGCTTCAGCTCAGCCAGTTCCACTCAAGACACCGCAGCCGACGGCTCCACCGCCGGGTGTCCTGGTGCGCCATGAAGGGTTGACGCAATGACGCCGAACGCCGCTTCCGCCTCCTCCGGTCCCAGCCGGAGAAGCTTCCTCGCCTCCACTGCGGTCGCCACCGCAGCGGTGGCGGGCGGGATGCCGCTGCTTGCCGCCTGCGGCGGCTCGGACAGTGGCTCTCGGGAGGGAACCACGTCGGGTAAGGCGGCCGACAAGCTGCTCCCGGCCTTCGTCGCCAGCACGGTCGCCAAGCCGGACCTTCCGTCGAAGAACGGTTCGGCCGCCGGCTACACCGGCAAGGTCGACCTCGCGGCCCTCGAAACCTCGGTTCCGGACAAGCTCGGCACCGGCGCCCCCTTCAAGATCATGTCCCCGTTCTGGGGCTCCCCGCCGAAGCCCGGCTGCGCCTACTACACGGCGCTCGACGCCGCGGCGGGCACCAAGGTCACCTGGCAGAACCAGGACGGCAGCACCTACGGCGAGAAGCTCGGCGCCGTCCTCGCCTCCAGCTCCATACCCGACATGGTGGTCGTGCCGAGCTGGGAGCTGGTCGGCAAGATCTCGAACGCGGTCACCGCGAAGTTCATGGACCTCGGCCCCTACCTGGCGGGCGACAAGGTCAAGAAGTACCCGAACCTGGCCGCGATCCCCTCCGACGCCTGGCGCATGGGCATCTTCGGCGGCGCGCTGCGGGGCATTCCGATGCCGGCCGCCACCGCGAACTGGATCACGCCGTTGTACCGCAAGGACCTCTTCGACAAGAAGGGCTATTCCGTACCCAAGTCGCCGGACGAGTTCCTCAGTTGGGCCAAGGAGGCCACCAGCTCCAAGGCCAAGGTGTGGGCCTGCGGTGACATGACCTGGTCCGCGTGGAGCAACTTCGGCGTCCGCGGCTCCGGGCCGATCGGCTGGGACATCGGGTCCGACGGCAAGCTGACGTACCGCATCGAGCAGCCCGAGTACCTCGAAGCCCTGGCGTGGGTCCGCAAGCTGTTCGACGCGGGTGTGGTCCACCCCGACGACAAGGCGCGCTCGGGCGACCAGGGCCAGCGGTTCACCGCCGGGCAGATCCTGGTCTACAACACCAACATCGCCGACTGGTACGGGAAGACCGCCGAACAGGCCCAGGCCAACCCGGACCTCCAGATCGACGCCATCGACCTCTACGGCGCGGACGGCGGCGACCCGACGCTGTACGCGTCCTCGCCCGCCACCATCTGGTCGCTGATCCGCAAGGGCGCCTCGAAGACGACGATCGAGAACGCGCTGGCCGCCGCCAACTTCTCGGCCGCCCCCTACGGCACCAAGGAGCGGATGCTCGTCGACTACGGCGTCGAGGGCACCCACTACACGGTCAAGGACGGCGTCCCGGTCAAGAACGACCTGGGCAACTCCGAGGTGCTCAACGCCTGGGTGATGCTGGCCGCGCCGGCCGCCTACTACGCCCACCCCGACTTCCCCGACGTCGCCCGCAAGCAGGTCGAGTGGCAGCAGCGGATGGGTGCCTTCATGAAGAAGACGTCCACGTACGGCATGAACATCGTCGAGCCGACCCGCTACGCGAACCTCTCCAGCCAGTTCGAGCAGTTGGAGATCGACTACGTGCGCGGCAACCGGAAGCTGTCGGACGTGCAGGCCGCCATCTCCACCTGGAAGTCCTCCGGCGGCGACAAGCTGCGCGACTGGTACAAGCAGCTCATCGACAAGAACGGCAGCGGCAACTGATGTCTCTCACGGCCGGGAGCAGGCCCGACGGGACGCGTCCCCCCGCGGCCGTCGAGGAACCGGCGGCCGCGGTCGCCACCGCCGTGGCGAAGGAGCGGGTGCCGGACAAGGAGAGCAGGGCGAGCAAGGTCCCCTGGCGGATCCGGCTGCGCCGTGACCGGGCGCTCATCTTGATGACGCTGCCCGTCATGGTGCTGCTCCTGATCTTCAACTACGTCCCGTTGCTCGGCAACGTCGTCGCCTTCCAGGAGTACGACCCCTACGTCTCCAGCAACGGCGTCACGGCGATCTTCCACAGTCCCTGGGTGGGCATCGAGCAGTTCTCGCGGATGGTCGACGACCCGCTGTTCTGGGACGCCGCCCGGAACACCCTCGTCCTGTTCTCGCTCCAACTGGTGCTGTTCTTCCCGATCCCCATCGCGCTCGCGCTGCTCATCAACAGCGTGATCCGGCCCCGGGTGCGGGCGGTGGCGCAGGCGATCATGTATCTGCCGCACTTCTTCTCGTGGGTCCTCGTGGTCACCGTCTTCCAGCAGATCTTCGGCGGCGCGGGCATCGTCGCCCAGACCCTGGAGGACCACGGGTGGAGCGGCTTCGACCTGATGACCAACGCGGACCTGTTCAAGTACCTGGTCACCGCGCAGGCCGTGTGGAAGGACGCCGGCTGGGGGATCATCGTCTTCCTCGCCGCGCTGGCCGCGGTCAGCACCGACCTGTACGAGGCCGCCGCCATGGACGGCGCGGGGCGCTGGCGGCGCATGTGGCACGTGACGCTGCCCGCGCTGCGTCCGGTGATCGCGCTGCTGCTGGTGCTGCGGGTGGGTGACGCGCTGAGCGTGGGATTCGAGCAGTTCCTGCTCCAGCGGTACGCGGTCGGCGCGGGGGCCAGCGAGGTCCTCGACACCTACGTGTGGAACATGGGTATCCAGAACGGCGACTTCAGCTACGCGGCCGCGGTCGGCCTCGTCAAGGGCGCCATCGGAGTCTGTCTCGTCCTGGGCGCGAACAAGTTCGCGCACCTGCTCGGCGAGCAGGGGGTGTACAAGAAGTGAGCCTCAACACGCAACTCATCCGCAGCCTCAAGGCTCCCGCCCGCCCGGTGTGGGAGGAGCCGCCCAGCAAGGCCGGGATCACCGCGAAGGGCGGCTTTCTCCTGCTCTGCTGCCTGGGGGTGCTCGGTCCGCTGTGGATCGTGATCGTCACCAGCCTCTCCCCGAAACCCGTGATCGACCGGGTCGGCGGCCTCGTCGTGATCCCGCAGGGGATCACCTTCGTCAACTACACCGAACTGCTCAGCGGCGGCCAGGTCAGCCGGGCGATCATGGTCTCGTTCGGCATCACGCTCTTCGGCACGCTGTTCTCGATGGCGGTGTCGGTGCTCGCGGCCTACGGCCTGTCCCGGCCGGGCAGTCTGGGCCACCGGTTCTTCCTGATGACCATGATGGCGACCATGTTCTTCGGGGCCGGCCTCATTCCGACCTACCTTCTGGTGCAGGCGCTGGGCCTCACCGACACCTATCTGTCCCTGGTCCTGCCGAGCGCGGTCAGTGTCTTCAACATCCTCGTCCTGCGGGCCTTCTTCATGGGGATCTCACCCGAACTCACCGAGTCCGCCCGCATCGACGGGGCCAGTGACCTGCGCATCCTGCTGACCATCATCATGCCGCTGTCGCGCGCGGTGCTGGCCGTCATCTCCCTGTTCTACGCGGTCGGTTACTGGAGCGCCTGGTTCAACGCCTCCATCTACCTCTCCGACCAGCAGATGATGCCGCTGCAGAACGTGCTCATCCAGCTGGTCCAGAAGAACTCCGAGGCGCCGACCGGCCTCCAGCAGGCGGTTCGCACCGGGCAACTCTCCGCCCTGGGGCTGCAGATGGCGGTCATGGTCCTGGCACTGATCCCGGTCGCGATCGCATCGCCCCTCGTCCAGCGGCACTTCAAGAAGGGCATGCTGACCGGTGCGGTGAAGGGCTGACGCCCGAGCGGTTGGGCGTGAGTGGGAGTTTCTGTGGTCTTCCCGCTGCGGGTCCGTCGTGGCTGGTCGCGCAGTTCCCCGCGCCTCCCTAGGTATCCCACTCCCCTTTCGTAGATCGAGGTAAGTGTCATGCACGCGTCCAGCCTGAGTCGACGTGCCGTTCTCGCCGGGACCGCGGCGGCCGCGGCCCTGACCGCCGTCCCTGTACTCCAGGGACCTGCGTACGCCGCCGAGGCCCAAGCCGCCCCCGCCTACCGCTGGCGCACCGCCGTCATCGGCGGTACCGGATTCGTCACCGGGGTCCTCTTCCACCCCTCGGTCCGCGGTCTCGCCTACGCCCGTACCGACATCGGCGGCGCCTACCGCTGGGACGACCGGGCCGCCCGGTGGACGCCGCTCACCGACCACCTGGGCTGGGACGACTGGAACCTGCTCGGCGTGGAGGCGATGGCCGTCGACCCCGCCCACCCCGACCGTCTCTACCTCGCCCTCGGCACCTACGCCCAGTCGTGGGCGGGCAACGGGGCCGTGCTGCGCTCCGAGGACCGGGGCGCGACCTGGGCACGCACCGACCTCACCGTGAGGCTCGGTGCCAACGAGGACGGCCGGGGCGCGGGGGAGCGGCTCCTGGTGGACCCGCGCGACAGCGACACCCTCTGGCTGGGGACCCGCCACGACGGGCTGCTCAAGTCCACCGACCGGGGCGCGACCTGGGCGGCCGCGACCGGCTTCCCGGGCACCCCGAGCGCGTCCGGCCAGGGCGTCACCCTCCTCGTCGCCGCCGGGCGCACCCTCTACGCCGGCTGGGGCGACTCGGACGGCACGTCCGCCAACCTGTACCGCACCGCCGACGGCACCACCTGGAAGGCCGTCCCCGGGCAGCCCTCCGGCACCGCCGCCAAGGTCCCGATCCGCGCCGCGTACGACAAGACCACCCGCGAGCTCTACCTGACGTACGCCAACGCGCCGGGCCCCAACGGCCAGTTGGACGGCAGTGTGCACAAGCTGCGCGCCACGGACGGGAGGTGGACCGAGGTCACGCCGGTGAAGCCGGGCGGGACCACGAGCGACGGCTCCGCCGACGCCTTCGGCTACGGCGGTGTCGCCGTCGACGCCTGTCGCCCCGGCACCGTCGTGGTCTCGACGAACAACCGCTGGGCGGCGATCGACACCCTGTACCGGACCACCGACGGCGGCCGTACCTGGACGTCCCTCAAGGACGCCGCGGTCTTCGACGTGTCCGAGACGCCCTTCCTCAAGTGGGGCGGCGACCAGCCCAAGTTCGGCTGGTGGATCCAGGCGGTCGGCATCGACCCGTACGACTCGAAGCACATCGTCTACGGCACCGGCGCCACCCTCTACGGCACCCGGGACCTGAAGCGCTGGGCCCCGCAGATCCGCGGCCTGGAGGAGACGGCCGTGCGCCAGCTGATCTCACCCCCGGCCGGAGAGGCGCACCTGCTCAGCGGATGCGGGGACATCGGCGTGATGTACCACGAGCGGCTCACGGCGTCTCCCTCGCGCGGCATGGCGTCGAACCCCGTGTTCGGGTCGGCGACGGGACTCGCGCAGGCCGCGACGAGACCGGCGTACGTGGTCCGCGCGGGCTGGGGCGACAACGGCAACGGCGCCCACTCCAACGACGGCGGACAGACCTGGGCGCCCTTCAAGGCCCAGCCCGCGATCGCCAAGGACGCACCGGGACCGATCGCCACCAACGCCGACGGCAGCGTGCTGCTGTGGTCCTTCGTGCACTGGGACGGCACGAAGTACCCGGCCCACCGCTCGGCGGACAACGGTGCCACCTGGACCGAGATCTCCTCCTTCCCGAAGGGCGCCACGCCGGTCGCCGACCCGGCCGACCCGACGCGCTTCTACGCATACGACACCGACACGGGAACGCTCCTGGCCAGCACCGACAGTGGCCTCTCGTTCACCGCGCGTGCGACCGGGCTGCCCTCCGGGGACAGCCAGTTCAAGGTGGTCGCGGCGCCCGGCAGATCCGGTGACCTGTGGCTCTCCGCGAAGTGGAACGGCCTGTACCGGTCCACCGACGGCGGAGCCACCTTCGCGAAGCTCGACAGCTGCTGGGCCTCGTACACCCTCGGCTTCGGCAAGGCGGCCGACGGGGCGCAATACCCGGCCCTCTACCAGGTCGGCTCCACCGAGACCATCACCGCCGTCTACCGCTCCGACGACGAGGCCAAGACCTGGGTGCGCATCAACGACGACGCCCACCAGTGGGGCTGGACCGGCGAGGTCATCGTCGGCGACCCGCGGGTGTACGGCCGCGTGTACCTCGCCACCAACGGACGCGGCATCCAGTACGGGGACCCGGTCTGATGGCGGCGACGAACCGGCCCACCCTGGCCGACGCCACCCGCGGCCGCATCCTCTACGGCGGCGACTACAACCCCGAGCAGTGGCCCGAGGAGACCTGGCTCGACGACGTCCGCCTGATGAAGGACGCCGGCGTCAACTCCGTCACCCTCGGTGTCTTCTCCTGGGCGAAGCTCGAACCCCGGCCAGGGGAGCGGGACTTCGGCTGGCTGGACCGGCTGATGGACCTGATGCACGAGAACGGCGTCGGGGTCGTCCTGGCCACCCCCACCGCCTCGCCCCCGCCCTGGATGGGGCACCTCCATCCCGAGACCCTGCCCGTCGACCAGGACGGCCGTACCGAGTGGTGGGGCGGCCGCCAGCACTTCTCGCACTCCAGTGCCGTCTACCGCCGTCACGCCGCCGCCATCACCGAGGACCTGGCCGCCCGCTACGGCCCCCACCCGGCCCTCACCATGTGGCACATCAACAACGAGTACTGCACGTACGACTGGAGCGACGAGGCCGCCGCCCGCTTCCGCGGCTGGCTCCAGGAGAAGTACGGCACGCTCGGCGCCCTCAACGAGGCCTGGGGCACCGCCTTCTGGAGCCAGGGCTACGGCGACTGGGCGGAGATCCACACGCCCCGGCACGCCCACTACCTGAAGAACCCCACCCAGGTGCTGGACTTCAAGCGGTTCACGTCCGACATGCTCCTGGAGTGCTACGTCGCCGAGCGCGACATCGTCTGCCGGGCCACCCCGCACATCCCCGTCACCACCAACTTCATGCCGCTGTGGGTGGGCCAGGACGCGTGGCGCTGGGCCGAGGAGGAGGACGTCGTCTCGGTCGACCTCTACCCCGACCCGCGCGATCCCCTCGGCGCCCAGAACGGCGCCCTCGTCCAGGACATGACCCGGTCCCAGGCGCGCGGCCCCTGGATGCTGATGGAGCAGGCGGCGGGGCCGGTCAACTGGCGGGGCGTCAACCACCCCAAGCCACGCGGCCTCAACCGCCTCTGGTCCCTGCAGGCCGTCGCCCGAGGAGCCGACGCCGTCTGCTACTTCCAGTGGCGGCAGTCCCGGCAGGGCTCGGAGAAGTTCCACTCCGGGATGGTCAGTCACGCCGGGGAGGAGGGCCGCACGTACCAGGAGGTCAAGCAGCTCGGCGCCGACCTCGCGCGGATCGGCGCGGAGGTCTCGGACAGCCACTCGCCGAGCGACATCGCCGTCCTGCACGACTGGCACGCCTGGTGGGCCGGCGCCCAGGACGGCCGCCCGTCCACGCACGTCGACCACCCCGAACTCGTACGAGCCTGGCACCGGGCCCTGTGGGAAGCCCACCTCACCACCGACTTCGCCCACCCCGAGCACGACCTGAGCGCCTACAGGCTCGTCGTCGTCCCCCAGCTGTACGTCCTCACCGACGCGGCGATCGAGAACCTCCTCGGGTACGTCCGCGGCGGCGGCACCCTCGTCTCCGGCTTCCTCACCGGCGTCGCCGACGAGGACGACCGGATCCGGGCCGGCGGCATGGACGCCCGCCTGCGCGACCTGTTCGGCATCCGCACCCTGCACGAGTGGTGGCCCCTGGACGCGGACGGACACGTCGAGTGCGACGGCTTCCGCGGCACCCTGTGGTCGGAGGAGATCGACAAGGCCGAGGACGGCGAGGTCGAGGCCGCCTACAAGGGCGGGGAGCTCGACGGGCTGCCGGCCGTGCTCCGCAAGGGACGTGCCTGGTACGTCTCGACGCTTCCCGAGCCGGACGCGATGCGCGACCTGCTCGCCCGGGTCGCCCGCGAGGCCGGCGCCCGCCCCGTGCTCGACGCGCTGCCCGACCGGGTCGAGGCGGTCCGCCGCGGTGACCTGCTGTTCGTCCTCAACCACGGGCGTGAATCGGTCACGGTCGAGGTGCCGGGCACCCACCGGGACCTCCTGACGGACGCGAACGTCACGGACGAGCTCATGCTCGGCCGCTACGGAGTGGCGGTACTGAGGCCATGAGCGCCCGTCCCGTCCACGGCACCTGGGAGCCGCGGCCCGCCGCCCGCTGGGAGGACGCCTTCCTGAGCGGCAACGGCCGGCACGGCGCCATGGTGTTCGGCGATCCGAACGAGGAGCGGGTCGTCGTCACGCATCACGCCCTCGTCCGCCCGAACGGCGCCGAGCACGCCCGCCCGCCGGTGCTCGCCGCCGAACTCCCCGCGCTCCAGGACCGGTTGCTCGCCGGAGACGCGACGGCCGCCGAGACCTTCACGGACGGCCGCGACCTCCAGTGGGTCCAGCCGTTCCACCCGGCCTTCCAGGTGCGGCTGCACAGGACGGCCGGGGATGAACCGCGCGCGTACCGCCGATCCGTCGACTTCACCACCGGCGTCGCCACGGCCGAGTGCGACGACTGGAGCAGCCGGGTCTTCGTCTCTCGCGCCGACGACGTCATCGTCCAGCAGGTCACCGCCACCGACCTGGCCATCTCCCTCGACCACCGGCTCCCGGGCGCACCGCACGACCTGGCCGTCGGCCACGGCGCCGTCCTCACCCCCGAGGGCGCCCTGCTCACCCTGCGCGCCCGCTACCCCGGCAGCGACCGCGCGTACACCGGCGTGACGCTGGTCGCGGTCACCGGCGGCCGGACGACACTCACCCCTCCCGGTCTGCGGATCACCGGCGCCGAGTCCGTGCTGCTGCTCACCCGCGTCCTGCGCCACACAGGCGCCCCAGGCGCCTCGGGCGCCCCGGACCCCGACGAACCGGACGCCCTCGCCCAGGCCCGCGCCCTCGGCGACCTGATCCCGGACGACGGCGACCCGTACGCCCGCCTCCTGGACCGCCACACCCCGCCGCACCGCACCGCCTACGAGCGCGTCACCCTGGATCTCGCAGCGGACCCCGTCGAACGCGACCTGCCCGGCTCCACCCTGCTGACCCGCCCCGACAGCCCCGCCCTCCTGGAACGCCTCTTCGCCGCCGGCCGCTACCACCTGCTCTCCGCCAGCGGGATGCTCCCGCCCCGCCTCGTCGGCCTGTGGACCGGCGACTGGAACACGGCCTGGTCGGGCGCGTTCACCAACGACGCCAACCTCAACCTCCAGACCTCCTCCGCCGCGGCTGCGGCCCTCCCCGAAGTCACCGCAGCGCACGCCTCCTTGATCCACCGTCAGCTCGACGACTGGGCCGGCAACGCGCGCGCGATCTTCGGTGCCCGGGGCGTGGTCGCCCCGCCCCACAGCGACGGCGAGTCCGGGCTCACGTACCACTTCAGCCGCGAATACCCGCTCCACCTGTGGACCGCGGGCGCCGACTGGCTGCTCAAGCCGCTCGTCGACCACGACGAGACCCGCGGTGAACGTGACCCGCGCACCGCCCACGCCCTCGCCCAAGTGGCCGCGTTCTACGAGGACTTCCTCACGCGGACGGACGCCGACGGCCACCTGGTCGTCGTCCCCTCCTACTCGCCCGAGAACCGCCCGGCGAACGCGAGCTGGGGTGCGATCAACGCGGCCATGGACCTGTCGGCCGCCCGGCACGCCCTGCTCACCGCCGCCGACTACCACCCGGAGCGGGCGGACGGCTGGCGTGCGCTCGCCGACCGGCTCCCACCCCACCGGATCAACGCCGACGGCGCGCTCGCCGAGTGGGCCTGGCCAGGCCTCGACGACACCTACGACCACCGCCACCTCAGCCACCTCTACGGCGTCTGGCCGCTCGACGAGATCAACCCCTACGACACCCCGGACCTCGCGGCAGCCGCGTACCGGGCCCTCGAACTGCGCGGCGCCGAGAACGACTCCGCGCACGGCCATCTGCACCACGCCCTCGTCGCGGCCCGCCTGCGCGACGGCGAACGGGTGGCGCACGCCCTCGGCCAGGTGCTCAAGGGGGACTTCTTCCACGCGTCCCTGATGAGCGCGCACTACCCGAACCGCGACGTCTACAACGCGGACGCGGCGCACACCCTGCCCGCCGTGCTCATCGAGATGCTGGTGCAGTCGACGCCGGACCGGCTGGTCCTGCTGCCCGCGCTGCCGGCGGCATACCCGAAGGGCCGGCTCCTCGGCATCCGCACCCGTTTCGGGGCGGAGATCGACCTCACCTGGAACCAGCACGAAGCGACCGCGGTGATCCGCCCCACCCGGACCCACCGCGTCGAACTCCGGACTTCCTCCGGCGCCGAACCGCTCCACCTCGTCGCCGGAGAAGACCACGTCCTCACTCTCGGGGCGTGGTAACCCCCCAAAAAATCCCCCGCAATTCCCCCCACCCATGGAAGGGACACCATGGCATCACGCACCATCGGCAGGATCAGCAAGGTCCTGCTGGCCCCCGCCCTCGCGCTCGGCGTCACCGTCGGCGTCGCCTCCGCCCCCGCCTCCGCCGCCGTCTGGAGCTCCTGCGACCAGTACGGCAACACGAACCTGAACGGCTACACGCTCTACAACAACATCTGGGGCGGCACCCCCGCAGCGCCGGCCGGCCCCCAGTGCACCTGGGCCAACTCCGGCACCAACTGGGGCACCTGGGCCAACCACCCCAACACCGGCGGCATCAAGTCCTACCCCAACTCCAAAAAGGTGATCAACAAGACGATCACCTCGCTGGGCTCGCTCTCCAGCAGCTACAACGTCAGCGTCCCGTCGTCCGGCGCGTACAACACGTCGTACGACATCTGGGACACGGACTACGACTACGAGATCATGCTCTGGGTCAACAAGACCGGAGCCGTCGGCCCCCTCGGCACCTCGCAGGGCAACGTGACGCTCGGCGGCCACTCCTGGACCGTCTACAAGGGCAACAACGGCGCCAACGAGGTCTTCTCGTTCATCCGCACTTCCAACTCCAGCTCCGGCACCGTCAACATCCTGCCGATCCTGAAGTGGATCAAGGACACCAAGGGCTGGATGGGCAACGAGACCATCGGTGACGTCCAGTTCGGCTACGAGATCACCTCGTCGCAGGGCGGCCTGGACTTCACCACCAACAACCTGACGGTCAGCAGCAGCTGACCCTCGCCTCCCCGCAGGACAGTGCGGCCGGTCCTCCCCCACGGGACCGGCCGCACTTCCGTGTCCCGCGCGACTACTCCGCCACGGGCAGCCGCGCCCCGTCCCGCAGGAACAGCGGGATGCGGTCCAGGGGGGCGTCGACCGTCACGGCCGTACCGCCCTCGTACGTCTCACCGGTCCACGCGTCCGTCCAGGCCGCGCCCGCCGGGAGATACGTCGTGCGGGCCGTGGCGCCCGCGGTGAGCACCGGGGCGACCAGCAGGTCCCCGCCGAAGAGATAGGCGTCGTCGACCGACCACGTCGCCTGGTCGTCGGGGAACTCCAGGAACAGCGGGCGCATGACCGGCAGGCCCTCCTCGTGGGCCTCGCGCATGACCTTCAGGACGTACGGCTTGAGGCGCTCGCGCAGTCGCAGGTACCGCTCCATGATCGTCCCGGCCTCCTCGCCGTACGACCACACCTCGTTGGGGCCGCCGGTCATGTCCGGGCCCAGCGGCATCCCGGGGTCACGGAAGCCGTGCAGGCGCATCAGCGGGGACAGCGCCCCGAACTGGAACCAGCGGATCATCACCTCGCGGTACGCCGGGTCGTCCGGGTCGCCGCCGTGGAAGCCGCCGATGTCGGTGTTCCACCACGGGATGCCCGACAGGGCGGTGTTGAGACCGGCCGCGATCTGGCGGCGCAGGGTCGCGAAGTCGGTGCCGATGTCACCGGACCACAGGGCGGCGCCGTAACGCTGACTGCCCGCCCACGCCGAGCGGTTGAGGGAGATGATCTCCTCCTCGCCGGACGCCAGCAGGCCCTCGTAGAAGGTGCGGGCGTTCTCGGCCGGGTACATGTTGCCGACCTCCAGGCCCGGACCCGCCCAGTAGCGCAGGTTCTCCGAGAAGCCCGGCTTCAGCTCCGGCTCGCAGGCGTCCAGCCAGAACGCCGTGATGCCGTACGGCTCCAGGTAGTTCCGCTTCACCCGCGACCACACGAAGTCGCGCGCTTCGGGGTTGGTGGCGTCGTAGAAGGCGACCTGCACGGTGGAGGCGACCTCCTTGTCCGGCCAGTCGGCGTGCGCCATCGGCCCGTACTGGGTGCCGATGAAGTAGCCGCGCTGCTCCATGAGCTGGTGGTTCTCGCTCAGCGGGGACACCGACGGCCACACGCTCACCACCAGCTTGACGCCGAGCTCCTCCAGTTCGCGCACCATCGCCGCCGGGTCGGGCCACTCCGCCAGGTCGAACTTCCAGTCGCCCAGGTGCGTCCAGTGGAAGAAGTCGCAGACGATCACGTCGAGGGGCAGCCCGCGTCGCTTGTACTCCCGTGCCACACCGAGGAGTTCCTCCTGCGTGCGGTAGCGCAGCTTGCACTGCCAGAAGCCCGCCGCCCACTTGGGGAGCATCGGGGTGCGGCCGGTGACCGCGCTGTAGTGGCGCTGGGCGTCGGCCGGAGCGCCCGCGGTGATCCAGTAGTCGAGCTGGCGGGCCGAGTCCGCCACCCAGCGGGTGCCGTTGCCGGCCAGCTCGACCCGGCCGATCGCCGGGTTGTTCCACAGCAGCGTGTAGCCGCGGCTGGAGGTGAGGACCGGGATGCCGACCTCGGCGTTGCGCTGGACCAGGTCCAGGACCAGGCCCTTCTGGTCCAGCCGGCCGTGCTGGTGCTGGCCCAGGCCGTACAGCTTCTCGTCGTCGTAGGCGGCGAAGCGCTGCTCCAGGCGGTGGTGGCCGTTGCCTACGGCGGTGTAGAGGCGCGAGCCCGGCCACCAGAAGTGGGCGCGCTCCTCGGCCAGCACCTCGTAGCCGTCCTCGGTGCGCAGAAAACGGATCAGGCCCTCGGCGTCGACCTCCACGGTCAGCGAACCGACGGTCAGCCGGCCCTGCCCGTCCTCGATCTTGACAGAAGACTCGGTGGCGGGCGGCGTGTCGAGCAGCGCGCCCGGCAGCCCGGCCAGGACCGGACCGCCGAGCCGGGCGCGGACCCGGACCGCGTCCGGACCCCACGGCTCGATGCGCACGGTCTCCTGGCGGCCGCTCCACTCCAGGGCGCCGTCCCGCTCGCGGAAGGTGCCGACGGTGGGTGACGACTGCGCGAGGCTGACCTGGGGCTGCTGTGCGGCAGGCTGGTTCACGTTGGGGGTGCTCCTTGAAGGAGTGCGGGCATGGCGGTGCCCCGGCAGGGCGTGGCGGGGGCGGGTTCGGCGTCAGGATCCGGACAGGGCCGGGGCGGGCCCGGTGCTGGTCCGTACCGTCAGCTCGGGGGCGATCAGCACGACTTCGTCGGCTCCGTGGCCGTCGAGCTTGGCGACCAGGCGCTCCACGGCGTGCCGGCCCATGTCCTGCGCGGGGATGGCGACCGACGTCAGCCGGACCGAGGCCTGGACGGCGACCTGGTCCGGGCAGATCGCGACCACCGACACGTCCTCGGGGATCGCCCGCCCCTGCTGGCGCAGCAGGGCGAGCAGCGGCTCGACCGCCGACTCGTTCTGTACGACGAACCCGGTGGTGCCCGGGCGCTCGTCGAGGACCCGGGCGAGGGTCACGGCCATCGCGTCGTAGCCGCCCTCGCAGGGCCGGTGCAGCAGTCGTACGCCCAGCTCCAGGGCGCGGGACCGCAGTCCGTCAAGGGTGCGCTCGGCGAAGCCGGTGTGCCGTTCGTAGACGGCCGGGGCCTCGCCGATGACAGCGATGTCGCGGTGGCCGAGCGTCGCGAGGTGCTCGACGCACAGTGCGCCCGTCGCCCTGAAGTCGAGGTCGACACAGGTCAGTCCGGAGGTGTCGGCGGGCAGCCCGATCAGCACGGACGGCTGGTCGGTGCCGCGCAGCAACGGCAGCCGCTCGTCGTCGAGTTCGACGTCCATCAGGATCATCGCGTCGGCCAGTCCGCTGCCGGTGACGCGGCGCACGGCGTCGGGGCCCTCCTCGCCGGTGAGCAGCAGCACGTCGTAACCGTACGTGCGGGCCGTGGTGGCCACCGCGATGGCGATCTCCATCATCACCGGCACGTACATGTCGGTGCGCAGCGGGATCATCAGCGCGATGATGTTCGACTTGCTGCTGGCCAGGGCGCGGGCGCCCGCGTTCGGGTGGTAGCCGAGCTCGCGGATGCTCTGCTCCACCCGCTGCCGGGTGGCTCCGGAGATGGACCGCTTGCCGCTGAGGACATAGCTCACCGTGCTCGCCGAGACTCCGGCGTGCTGGGCGACCTCGGCGAGGGTGACCATCCAGCTCTCCAAGCTTTGTGAAGCGCTTCGACAGTGCGCGTTGCGAATAAGGGCGGGTGAGGGTGGTTCGACAGTAGCTCCACCGGGGGTGGGTGTCCATAGGTTGTCGAAGCGCTTCGACTACGACTTGCGAGCGGACGGCCGCAGGGGCGCCGATCCCGGACCCACCCGCTGCCGCGCAGCCTTTCGGAGGTGGAGGTTCCTGCCTACCACGACCGGCCGTGGCGGGCTATGGAACGGCGGTGTCCGCCGTGCGAGGACCGGGAACGGCTCCCGCCCCCTGAAGCTCGACCTCGACGACCACCCGGGGCACTCGTCCGGCGCAAGCCGCTCGGCAACGACACCTACGTCTCCGGCGTCGAGCCGGCACCGAGGTCTTCAAGGGCACGGGGCGCCTGGACACGGAGTCGTACTCGGCCGACATCGGCTGAACGGACGCGCGAGGGGTGGTGGGGTCGGCCCGGATCGGGTACATACGATCGGGTAGCACCCGTCGGTAACCAAACGGCCCCAAGATCCCGATTCGCGGCGAGGTGAGCCTCAATGTCCGCAGCACCCACCCAACCCACCGTCACCGAGCGTGAAGCGCGCCAGGTGGCGGAGGCCGCCCGGGAACAGGACTGGCGCAAGCCCAGCTTCGCCAAGGAACTGTTCCTCGGCCGCTTCCGGCTCGACCTCATCCACCCCCACCCGATGCCGCCCGACGAGGCCGCCCAGCGCGGCGAGGAGTTCCTCGCCAAACTGCGCGACTTCTGCGAGACGAAAATCGACTCGGCGCGCATCGAACGGGACGCGAAGATCCCCGACGAGACGATCAACGGGCTCAAGGAGCTCGGCGCCCTCGGCATGAAGATCGACACCAAGTACGGCGGCCTCGGCCTCACGCAGGTCTACTACAACAAGGCCCTCGCACTGGTCGGCTCCGCGAACCCGGCGATCGGCGCCCTGCTGTCCGCCCATCAGTCGATCGGCGTACCGCAGCCGCTGAAGATGTTCGGCACCCAGGAGCAGAAGGACACGTTCCTGCCGCGCTGCGCCCGCACGGACATCTCGGCGTTCCTGCTCACCGAGCCGGACGTCGGCTCGGACCCCGCGCGCCTGGCCACCTCGGCCGTCCCCGACGGCGACGACTACGTCCTCGACGGCGTCAAGCTGTGGACCACCAACGGCGTGGTCGCCGACCTCCTCGTCGTCATGGCGCGCGTGCCCAAGTCCGAGGGCCACAAGGGCGGCATCACGGCGTTCGTCGTCGAGTCCGCCTCCGAGGGCGTCACGGTCGAGAACCGCAACGCCTTCATGGGCCTGCGCGGCCTGGAGAACGGCGTCACCCGCTTCCACCAGGTCCGCGTCCCCGCCGCGAACCGCATCGGCGCCGAGGGCGCCGGCCTCAAGATCGCCCTCACCACCCTCAACACCGGCCGCCTCTCCCTGCCCGCCATGTGCGTCGGCGCCGGCAAGTGGTGCCTGAAGATCGCCCGCGAGTGGTCGGCGGCCCGCGAGCAGTGGGGCAAGCCGGTCGCCTTCCACGAGGCAGTCGGCTCGAAGATCAGCTTCATCGCGGCGACGACCTTCGCCCTGGAAGCCGTACTGGACCTGGCGTCCCAGATGGCGGACGAGGACCGCAACGACATCCGCATCGAGGCCGCCCTCGCCAAGCTCTACGGCTCCGAGATGGCCTGTCTGATGGCCGACGAACTGGTTCAGATCAGGGGCGGCCGAGGCTTCGAGACGGCCGCGTCACTGGCGGCCCGCGGCGAACGCGCGGTGCCCGCCGAGCAGATCCTGCGCGACCTGCGCATCAACCGCATCTTCGAGGGCTCCACCGAGATCATGCACCTGCTGATCGCCCGCGAGGCCGTCGACGCCCATCTCTCGGTCGCGGGCGACCTGATCGACCCGGAGAAATCCCTCTCGGACAAGGCGAAGGCGGGCGCCCAGGCCGGCGCCTTCTACGCCAAGTGGCTCCCCAAACTGGTCGCGGGACCGGGCCAACTCCCCACCTCCTACAACGAGTTCAAGCACGAGGTCGACCTCTCGCCGCACCTGCGCTACGTCGAACGCACCGCCCGCAAACTTGCCCGCTCCACCTTCTACGCCATGTCCCGCTGGCAGGGCCGGATGGAGACCAAACAGGGCTTCCTGGGCCGGATCGTCGACATCGGCGCGGAACTGTTCGCCATGAGCGCGGCCTGCGTACGCGCCGAACTCCTGCGCACCACCGAGGACCACGGCCGCGAGGCCTACCAACTGGCCGACGTCTTCTGCCGCCAGTCCCGCATCCGCGTCGAGGAACTCTTCGGCCGTCTGTGGACCAACACCGACGACCTCGACCACAAGGTCGTCAAGGGCGTGCTCTCGGGCACGTACGAGTGGCTGGAGGAGGGCATCGTCGACCCGTCGGGCGACGGACCGTGGATCGCGGACGCGACCCCGGGACCGAGCCAGAGGGAGAACGTGCACCGGCCGATCCGCTGACCGGCCCACGACAGGAAGTCCCCCTCGACCCCCCGTGCGGGGGACGAGGGGGACTCCCTGTCCTCACACACCGTCCTTACGGCCACAATGGAGGGATGACCGACAGTCCAGCCCCTCTCGCCGACCCGCACCTCGTCTACGACCCGGTCGCGGGCGACGGGCCGAAGGACGTGGTGGTCCTCGGCTCCACCGGCTCGATCGGCACCCAGGCCATCGACCTCGTGCTGCGCAATCCCGACCGGTTCCGGGTCACCGGACTCTCGGCCAACGGCGGCCGGGTCGCCCTCCTCGCCGAGCAGGCGCACCGGCTCGGGGTGAGGACCGTCGCCGTGGCCCGCGAGGACGTCGTACCGGCCCTGCGCGAGGCCCTGAGCTCCCACTACGGCACCGGCGAAGCGCTCCCCGAGATCCTCGCCGGCCCCGACGCGGCCACACAGCTCGCCGCCACCGACTGCCACACCGTCCTGAACGGCATCACCGGCTCCATCGGCCTCGCCCCGACCCTCGCCGCCCTGGAGGCGGGCCGCACCCTCGCGCTCGCCAACAAGGAGTCGCTCATCGTGGGCGGCCCACTGGTCAAGGCCCTCGCCAAGCCCGGACAGATCATCCCGGTCGACTCCGAGCACGCCGCGCTGTTCCAGGCGCTGGCGTCCGGCACCAGAGCCGACGTACGCAAGCTCGTCGTCACCGCGTCCGGCGGCCCCTTCCGCGGCCGCACCAAGGCCGAGCTGGCGAACGTCACCGTCGAGGAAGCCCTCGCGCACCCCACCTGGGCCATGGGCCCGGTGATCACGATCAACTCCGCGACCCTCGTCAACAAGGGTCTGGAGGTCATCGAGGCACACCTGCTGTACGACATTCCCTTCGAACGCATTGAGGTGGTCGTGCATCCGCAGTCGTATGTCCACTCGATGGTTGAGTTCACGGACGGATCCACGATCGCGCAGGCGACGCCCCCCGACATGCGGGGGCCGATCGCCATCGGCCTCGGCTGGCCCGAACGCGTCCCCGACGCGGCCCCCGCCTTCGACTGGAGCAAGGCGTCGACCTGGGAGTTCTTCCCGCTCGACCACGACGCGTTCCCCTCCGTCGGCCTCGCGTGCCACGTGGGGCGGCTCGCGGGCACGGCCCCGGCGGTGTTCAATGCCGCCAACGAGGAGTGCGTCGAGGCCTTCCGGGCCGGCGCGCTGCCGTTCAACGGGATCATGGAGACCGTGACCCGGGTGGTGGACGAGCACGGCACCCCGGGCAGGGGAACCTCGCTCACCCTCGCGGACGTCCTCGAAGCGGAGACCTGGGCGCGGACCCGGGCCCGGCAACTGGCGGCACAGACGGCGGAGGCCCGTGCATGACGACACTGATGTTCATCCTCGGCATAGTGATCTTCGCGTTCGGCCTGCTGATCTCGATCGCGTGGCACGAGCTGGGGCACCTGTCCACCGCCAAGCTCTTCGGCATCCGCGTGCCGCAGTACATGGTCGGCTTCGGCCCGACGATCTTCTCCCGCCAGAAGGGCGACACCGAGTACGGCATCAAGGCCATCCCCTTCGGCGGCTACATCCGCATGATCGGCATGTTCCCGCCCGGCGCGGACGGCCGCCTGGAGGCCCGCTCCACCTCACCCTGGCGCGGCATGATCGAGGACGCCCGCTCGGCCGCCTTCGAGGAACTCAGGCCGGGTGACGAGAACCGCCTCTTCTACACCCGCAAGCCCTGGAAACGGGTCATCGTGATGTTCGCGGGCCCGTTCATGAACCTGATCCTCGCGGTGGCGCTCTTCCTCACCGTCCTCATGGGCTTCGGCATCTCCCAGCAGACCAACACGGTCAGCTCGGTCTCCCAGTGCGTCATCGCCCAGAGCCAGAACCGCGACGAGTGCAAGAAGTCCGACCCGCCCTCCCCGGCCGCGGCCGCCGGCCTCAAGGCGGGCGACAAGATCATCTCCTTCGCCGGCGTGAAGACCGACGACTGGAACCGGCTCTCCGACCTCATCCGCGCCAACCCCGACAAGGAGGTGGCGATCGTCGTCGACCGCAAGGGCGAGCAACTCACCCTGCACGCGAAGATCGCCTCCAACCAGGTCGCCAAGAAGGACTCCAGCGGCCAGTACGTCCAGGGCGAGTACGTCACCGCCGGCTTCCTCGGCTTCAGCGCCGCCACCGGCATCGTGAAGCAGGACTTCGGGGACTCCGTGACCTGGATGGGCGACCGCGTCGGCGACGCCGTCGACTCCCTCGCCGCCATCCCCGGCAAGATCCCCGCCCTCTGGGACGCCGCCTTCGGCGACGGCGTACGCGAGCCGGACTCCCCGATGGGTGTGGTCGGCGCGGCCCGCGTCGGCGGCGAGATCTTCACCCTGGACATCCCCCCGACCCAGCAGCTGGCCATGGCGCTGATGCTGGTCGCCGGCTTCAACCTCTCCCTGTTCCTCTTCAACATGCTCCCGCTGCTGCCCCTCGACGGCGGCCACATCGCGGGCGCCCTGTGGGAGTCCCTGCGCCGCAACCTGGCGAAGGTACTGAGGCGTCCCGACCCCGGTCCGTTCGACGTGGCGAAGCTGATGCCGGTCGCCTATGTGGTGGCCGGGATCTTCATCTGCTTCACGCTCCTGGTCCTTGTCGCGGACGTGGTCAATCCGGTGAGAATCTCCTAGTCACGAGGAATTCGCGGCGGCCCGGCATCCTCGATGCCGGGCCGCCGCCCATCGGGTGGGTTTACGGCCGTGATGTGCTCGCGCCTGGCCATGTGCCGTAATCTCGAAGCCTGGAGCCCGCCGCTGACGGGACCTGGACCTTGATCCACGACTTGGGGTTGCACAGCAGATGACTGCGATTTCTCTCGGCATGCCGTCCGTTCCGACCAGGCTCGCCGAGCGCCGCAAGAGCCGGCAGATCCAGGTCGGATCCGTGGCGGTNCGCCGCTGACGGGACCTGGACCTTGATCCACGACTTGGGGTTGCACAGCAGATGACTGCGATTTCTCTCGGCATGCCGTCCGTTCCGACCAGGCTCGCCGAGCGCCGCAAGAGCCGGCAGATCCAGGTCGGATCCGTGGCGGTCGGCGGGGATGCCCCGGTGTCCGTGCAGTCGATGACCACGACCCGTACGTCCGACATCGGTGCCACCCTGCAGCAGATCGCCGAGCTCACCGCGTCCGGCTGCCAGATCGTCCGCGTGGCCTGCCCGACCCAGGACGACGCGGACGCGCTCGCGACGATCGCCCGTAAGTCGCAGATCCCGGTGATCGCCGACATCCACTTCCAGCCGAAGTACGTGTTCGCCGCCATCGAGGCCGGCTGCGCCGCGGTCCGGGTGAACCCCGGCAACATCAAGCAGTTCGACGACAAGGTGAAGGAGATCGCGCGGGCCGCCAAGGACCACGGCACGCCGATCCGCATCGGGGTGAACGCGGGCTCGCTGGACCGGCGCCTGCTGCAGAAGTACGGCAAGGCGACCCCCGAGGCGCTCGCGGAGTCCGCCCTGTGGGAGGCGTCCCTCTTCGAGGAGCACGACTTCCGGGACATCAAGATCTCCGTCAAGCACAACGACCCGGTCGTGATGGTCGAGGCGTACCGCCAGCTCGCCGCCCAGTGCGACTACCCCCTGCACCTGGGTGTGACGGAGGCGGGTCCCGCCTTCCAGGGCACGATCAAGTCGGCTGTCGCCTTCGGGGCGCTGCTGTCGCAGGGCATCGGCGACACGATCCGCGTGTCCCTCTCCGCGCCCCCCGTCGAAGAGGTCAAGGTCGGCAACCAGATCCTGGAGTCGCTGAACCTCAGGCAGCGCGGCCTGGAGATCGTCTCCTGCCCGTCCTGCGGGCGTGCCCAGGTCGACGTCTACAAGCTGGCCGAAGAGGTCACCGCCGGCCTGACCGGCATGGAAGTGCCACTCCGCGTCGCCGTCATGGGCTGCGTGGTCAACGGTCCCGGCGAGGCCCGCGAGGCCGACCTCGGTGTGGCCTCCGGCAACGGCAAGGGCCAGATCTTCGTGAAGGGCGAGGTCATCAAGACCGTCCCCGAGTCGAAGATTGTCGAGACCCTCATCGAGGAGGCCATGAAGCTGGCCGAGCAGATGGAGGCCGATGGGGTCGCGTCGGGCGAGCCGTCGATCTCGGTCGCGGGCTGACCGGGCTTTTCGGGCACCGGGCGGGGCAGTCCCGCCCGTCCGGGGTTTGAGGACGAGGCCCGTTCAGGGCCGAAGCGGGGGTCTGGGGGCGGGCAGCCCCCAGGTACGGGACGGCAGTCACCGGTCACCCGGAAACAAGCGGCAACTCAGGCAGGGCGGCGCTGCTCAGCTTCCGCAGGTACAGTGCGGAGATCAGCAGACCCCAGTGTGAGGCGCCGTCCGTGTTGACCCAGACCACCTCCCGGGTCCTCGAACCGAGCGACCTGGACGCCGCGCTCGCCGTCCTCGACCGCGAGCCGGTCGCGAACGCCTTCGTGACATCCCGGGTGCAGGTCGCCGGACTGGATCCGTGGCGGCTCGGCGGCGAGATGTGGGGCTGGTACGAGGACGGAATGCTCACGTCCCTGTGCTACGCCGGCGCCAACCTGGTCCCGATCTGCGCCACCCCGAGGGCCGTCCGCGCCTTCGCCGACCGTGCCCGCAGGGCCGGCCGCCGCTGCTCCTCCGTCGTCGGCCCCGCCGAACCCACCGCCCTGCTCTGGCGGTTGCTGGAGCCGAGTTGGGGACCGGCCCGCGAGGTCCGCGCCCAGCAGCCCCTCATGGTCACCGACCGCGTGTCCACCGCCGTCGCCCCGGATCCCTACGTCCGTCGCATCCGCAAGGACGAGATGGACACGATCATGCCGGCGTGCGTGGCGATGTTCACCGAGGAGGTCGGCGTCTCGCCGATGGCCGGTGACGGGGGCCTCCTCTACCAGGCCCGGGTCGCCGAACTCGTCGGCGCCGGCCGCTCCTTCGCCCGTCTCGACGCCGACGGCAAGGTCGTCTTCAAGGCCGAGATCGGCGCCGCGACCGACCGCGCCTGCCAGATCCAGGGCGTGTGGGTCGCCCCCGAGTACCGGGGGAGGGGCCTGGCCGCCCCGGGCATGGCGGCGGTCCTGCGCTACGCGCTGGCGGACGTGGCCCCGGTGGTGAGCCTCTACGTGAACGACTTCAACACGGCGGCGCGAAGGACGTACAGGAAAGTCGGCTTCCAGGAGGTCGGCGCCTTCATGAGTGTCCTGTTCTAGCGCCCCCCACCTCGGCCGAACCCCCCTGTAGGCTCCCCGCATGGACCTCGTCATCGGCCCCTTGGACCTCGCAGCCCACGTGGACGAGGCCCTGGCCGTCCAAGCCCTCGCCTTCGGACTGGGTCCCGACGAGGTCGCCGTACGCCGCCAGATCGTCCTTCGCCACATGGCCTATCCGGGAGCAAGGGCCTTCGGCGCGACCGCCGCGGGCAACCTCGTCGGATTCGTCTACGGGATGCCCAACGACCGCGCCCACTGGTGGTCGACGGTCGTGGAGCCGTACCTCCGCGCACGGCACTGCGACGCCTGGCTCGACAACTCCTTCGTGATCACCGAGTTGCACGTCCACCCGCACCACCAGAACCGAGGCATCGGCCGCGCTCTGATCACCACGATCACCGACACGGCCACCGAACCCCGCTCGATCCTCTCCGCGATCGACCAGGACAGCCCGGCCCGCGGCCTCTACCACTCCCTCGGCTACCAGGACCTGGCCCGCCAGGTCCTGTTCCCCAGCGCACCCAAGCCGTACGCCGTGATGGGCGCCCCGCTGCCCCTGCGCCGCCGCTAACCGATTTCCACCGGCATCGGCCGCCCGGATAACCTCCTGCCATCACCCTCCCCCAGAGGGGGCACCCCAGCAGCAGGAGTACGAGAACCATGGCCAAGGCACCGGTCCAGCGCATGTCCCAGTTGATGGCGAAGACGCTGCGCGACGATCCGGCGGACGCCGAGGTCCTCAGCCACAAGCTTCTCGTCCGCGCCGGCTACGTCCGTCGCACGGCGGCCGGTATCTGGAGCTGGCTGCCGCTCGGCAAGAAGGTCCTCGCCAACGTGGAGCGGATCGTCCGTGAGGAGATGGACGCGATCGGCGCCCAGGAGGTGCTGCTCCCCGCGCTGCTGCCGCGTGAGCCGTACGACGCGACCGGCCGCTGGGACGAGTACGGCCCGGAGCTGTTCCGCCTGCAGGACCGCAAGGGCGGCGACTACCTGCTCGGCCCCACCCACGAGGAGATCTTCACGCTGATCGTGAAGGACCAGGCGTCCTCGTACAAGGACCTGCCGGTCATCCTCTACCAGATCCAGCACAAGTACCGTGACGAGGCCCGCCCCCGCGCCGGCATCCTGCGCGGCCGTGAGTTCCTGATGAAGGACTCCTACTCCTTCGACACCGAGGACGAGGGCCTCGCCCAGTCCTACGCCCTGCACCGCCAGGCCTACCAGAAGGTCTTCGAGCGCCTCGGCCTCGACTACCGCATCTGTGCCGCGACCGCGGGTGCGATGGGCGGCTCGAAGTCGGAGGAGTTCCTGGCTCCGGCCGGCGCGGGCGAGGACACCTTCGCGGACTGCCCGAACTGCGACTTCGCGGCCAACACCGAGGCGATCACGTACGAGCTGAAGACGGTGGACGGCTCCGGCGTCCCGGCCGCCGAGGAGATCCCCACCCCCGACACCCCGACCATCGAGACGCTCGCCGCCTCCCTCGGCGTCCCGGCCTCCGCCACGCTCAAGAACCTCCTGGTGAAGGTCGACGGCGAGATCGTCGCCGTGGGCGTCCCCGGCGACCGCGAGGTCGACCTCGGCAAGGTCGAGGCGCACTTCGCCCCGGCCACCGTCGAGATGGTCACCGAGGCGGACTTCGTGGGCCGCCCGGACCTGGTCCGCGGCTACGTCGGCCCGCAGGGCCTGGAGAAGGTCACGTACATCGCCGACCCGCGCGTGGCCCCCGGCACCGCGTGGATCACGGGCGCCAACAAGGAACACACGCACGCGAAGAACGTCGTCGCGGGCCGTGACTTCGAGGTCGGCGCGTACGTCGACGTCGTGGTGGTGCAGGAGGGCGACCCCTGCCCCAAGTGCGGCACCGGCCTGAAGCTGGACCGCGCCATCGAGATCGGTCACATCTTCCAGCTGGGCCGCAAGTACGCCGACGCCCTCAAGCTCGACGTCCTGGGCCAGAACGGCAAGCCCGTCCGCGTGACCATGGGTTCGTACGGCATCGGTGTCTCCCGCGCGGTCGCCGCCCTCGCCGAGCAGACCGCCGACGACAAGGGCCTGTGCTGGCCCGCCGAGGTCGCCCCGGCCGACGTGCACGTCGTCGCCGCCGGCAAGGCCCTCCAGACCGAACTCGCCCTCGACGTCTCCGGCAAGCTGGCGGCGGCCGGCCTGCGCGTCCTGGTGGACGACCGCGCCGGAGTCTCCCCGGGTGTGAAGTTCACCGACTCGGAGCTGATGGGCGTACCGCAGATCCTGGTGGCCGGCCGACGGTCCGCCGAGGGCGTGCTGGAACTGAAGGACCGCCGGACCGGTGAGCGCGAGGAGCTGACGGTCGAGGAGGCGATCGCCCGCCTGACCGCGACGACCGCGTGACGTAAAGGACAATTCCTCAGGGCCGTGCCCGACCGCAGTACCTGACGCAGCGTCAGCAGGGCTGCGAAGGGTACGGCCCTGACGCCGCCACGGCGCCGGCTGGTTCCGCTCCGCCGGGATGCCGGCCCAGCCGGGCGGTGCCTTGTGCACCGTCCACGTGCCGGGATTGTGAAGTCCGGGCCGGGGAAGAGCCGTTCGGCATCCCGCCGACCGGTCGCTGACCCTCGACGGCGTGTGCACCGTCCCGGACGGCGGCTACCACGGCACCTGGATCCCGGCCGTCGAGGCCGCCCGGTTCTGCCCGGACGCCGACCCCATGGGCGTCGGCATGCTCGAAAGCGCCCCCGCCGACCGCCGCGGTCTCGCCGACACCGCCCGCCTCCTGCGCCGCACCGGCCCTGCGATCAGCCGGCCGGTGCGGCGGCCCCTGCCTGACGTCGACGCAAGGCAGTCAGAGCCAGCCCGACGCAAGGCAGTCAGAGCCAGCCCGCGAACTCCAGCAGCAGCTCCGCGTCCTGCGGCCGCCCGACCCGCCGCGCCCGCACGCCCGACTCCACGGCCCGGAACAGCGTCCACCCCCGCAGCCGTTCCTGGTCGACGTCCAGCGACTCCGCGAGCCGTTTGATCCGCCGCCGGGTCGTCGCCGCCCCGGAGGGCGTGGCGATCAGGTCCTCCACCCGGTCCCGGACGAGCCGCGCCAGATCGAAGGCGCACTCGCCGACCACCGGGTCCGGCCCCACGGCCAGCCACGGCGTCCGCTCACCGGCGAGCACCTTGCTCTGCCGGAACGTCCCGTGCAGCAGCCGGTCCTCGGGCGGCGCGGCCAGCAGCTCCTCGCGGGCCGCGAGCGCCGCGTCCACCAGGGCCGCCACCTCCGCGTCGTCGCCGGCACTCGTCCGCATCACCTCGGCCTGCCGCCCGGTCCGCTCGGCCACCGTCTCGAAGACGTGCGCGCCCTCGCCCGCGGGGGGCTCCACCCACAGCCGCCGCAGGGTCCCGGCAGCCTCCAGGAGCGCCTTCGCCTCCGGCAACGACCGCACCGACACGTCCGGATGCAGCCGCTCGAGCAGCAGCACACCCTCCATCGCGAGGGGTTCGAGGAGCTGTACGGCGCCCAGACCGCCCCAGTGCGCGAGCGCGGCCCGTTCGCTCTCCGGGCGGGCCCGGCGCGGGGCCAGCTTCAGCACGGCGGGCGTCCCGTCCGGCCGCCGCACCAGCACCACCAGGCTGCTGCGCCCGCCCGGCAGCTGCACCCGTTCGACGGTCAACTCGCCCACCGCGACGGCCCGTCGGGCCGCCTCGGGCAGCCTCTCCAACCAGTCGTCACCGTCCGGTGCCGTCTCGCCGAGCGCCCTCACCAGACGCTGCGGCGGTTCGAAAGCCATGCGCGAGTCGTTTCCTTCCAGTACGCGTCAAGCGGTCGGCGTCGCCGACGGCGGGCCCGCTGCGGAAGTCGTCGCCGCCCGCTCGGCGAGCCCAGGGAAGGCTACGCTCCCGCCGCGCCAGCGCACCGCCCGCACCGCCGCCTCCCGCAGAGCCCCGGCCGCCGCGCCCCGCCGCTCGTCCCCGGCCGCCCGCACCAGATCGGAGTACACCCCGGCCACCCGCTCCTCCAGTTCGGCGGCCAGCCGTACGGCAGCGGCCGAGTCCGGCACCGGAAAGGGCAGCGCGTACGCGGCGGCCGCGGCCACCGGCGTGCCGCCCTGGTCTCGCACCTCGCGCGCCAGCGCGTCCCGCCGCGCCCGATGGGCGTCGAAGGCCGCCTTCGCCTCCGTGCGACGGCCCTCGATGATCCGGCCGCCGACGACCCCGTAGCCGTACACCGCCGCGTGCTCGGCGGCCAGCGCCGCCTGGAGGGCCTTCAGCTCCCGTTCCTTCACTTCGCACCCTCCGTCAGCAGATACGCGTGCGCCGCACCGGCCGCCGCGACCGAGGCCAGCAGCCGGGCCAGCTCGCCCGGCAGGTCGAGCAGCGCCTTCGCCCGCCGGTCGGCGAGTGTCCGCTCGGCTGCGGCGAGGTCGGCGAGGGCGCCCTTCTCGTCCGCGGGGACGGCGGCCGGCGGGGAAACGGAGGGTGCTGCCGAACCGGAGGGCCCGGCGGCGGGGGAGGTCCGCGAGGCCCGGGGGGACGCCTGCCGGGAGGCGCCGAACGCCTCCGCGTGCCGGACGACCTCCGCCCGCAGCGGTCGCAGCCGCTCCGCCAGCGTGGGATGGACGGCGATCACGGCGTCGTAGCGCTCCACGAGCCGCGTGCTCTCGCCGGCCGCACGCGCGCGTGCCCGCTCGCCGAGCGACGGGTTGCCGCCCGTCCCGCCGTCGGAGTCCTCGGAGCCGGTGGAGCAGCCCGTCAGCAGGACGGCCCCGGCGGCCGAGGCGAGCACGGTTCTTCTGCGCGTCCCCGAGGGGGTGCGCGGCGGTGGGGGGTACGGCACGTCAGACGTCCTCGGGGAGCTCGTACGAACACGCGGGCGGGAGGGCGGCCCCGCCGGTGATCACGGTACCCGCGCACGGGCCCGGCACCACTCAGCGGCACCGCCCCGGGCGCAGGTGGACGGCAACACACCCCTGGACCGGATACCCTTTGACCAGACACGCGACCTACCCACAACAGCACACGCGGCCGAGGAGTCACCCGGATGAGCACCACCCAGAGCGAGAGGCTGCGAGAACTTCTGGAACCGCTCGTCGGCTCCCAGGGCCTGGATCTCGAGGAGATCGCGGTGGACTCGGTCGGACGCAAGCGTGTGCTGCGCGTGGTCGTCGACTCCGACACCGGCGCCGACCTCGACCAGATCGCCGATGTGAGCCGCGCGCTCTCGGCGAAGCTCGACGAGACGGACGCGATGGGCCAGGGCGAGTACACCCTCGAGGTCGGAACCCCCGGCGCGGAACGCCTCCTGAAGGAACACCGGCACTACCTGCGCGCCGTCGACCGGCTGGTGAAGTTCCAGCTGACCGACGGCGACGAACTGGTGGCCAGGATCCTGCGGGTCGACGACGAGGGCCTCGACCTCGAAGTGCCCGGCGTGAAGGGCCGCAAGGCCACCAGCCGCAGACTCGCCTTCGAGGCCATCGACAAGGCCCGTGTGCAGGTCGAGTTCAACCGCAAGGACAAGAACGACATGACGGAAGAAGAGGAGGCGTAGCCGTGGATATCGACATGAGTGCCCTGAGGGGCTTGGTGCGGGAGAAGGAGATCTCCTTCGATCTGCTGGTCGAGGCGATCGAGTCGGCCCTCCTCATCGCCTACCACCGCACCGAGGGAAGCCGCCGCCACGCGCGCGTGGAGCTCAACCGGGAGACCGGCCACGTGACGGTGTGGGCGAAGGAGGATCCCGAGGACCTCGAGGAGGGCCAGGAGGCCCGCGAGTTCGACGACACCCCGACGGGTTTCGGGCGCATCGCGGCCACCACGGCCAAGCAGGTCATCCTGCAGCGCCTGCGCGACGCCCAGGACGACGCGACGCTGGGCGAGTTCGCGGGCCGTGAGGGCGACATCCTCACCGGTGTGGTCCAGCAGGGCCGCGACCCGAAGAACGTGCTCGTCGACATCGGCCGGCTGGAGGCCATCCTGCCGGTGCAGGAGCAGGTCCCCGGTGAGACGTATCCGCACGGGATGCGCCTTCGGTCGTACGTCGTACGAGTGGCGAAGGGTGTCCGCGGCCCGTCCGTGACCCTGTCCCGCACGCATCCCAATCTGGTGAAGAAACTCTTCGCCCTCGAGGTGCCGGAGATCGCCGACGGCTCCGTCGAGATCGCCGCCATCGCCCGCGAGGCCGGCCACCGCACGAAGATCGCCGTACGGTCCACCCGTTCGGGTCTGAACGCCAAGGGTGCCTGCATCGGCCCCATGGGCGGCCGGGTGCGCAACGTGATGGCCGAGCTGAACGGCGAGAAGATCGACATCGTCGACTGGTCGGACGACCCGGCCGAGATGGTGGCGAACGCGCTGTCCCCGGCCCGCGTCTCCAAGGTGGAGGTCGTGGACATGGCGGCCCGGTCCGCGCGCGTGACGGTGCCCGACTACCAGCTGTCCCTGGCGATCGGCAAGGAGGGCCAGAACGCCCGCCTCGCGGCCCGCCTGACCGGCTGGCGGATCGACATCCGTCCGGACACCGAGCAGCCCGGGGAATAGATCCAAGCCGCAGGTCGCTTAGATCACGACAACATCCGTTCGATTCTTGCCCCCAACGGGTGAGGTCGGTGCGGGGAGGTAGACTTAAGAGTGTCTGGCCGGACGCGAGCCCGCGCATGCCCTGAACGCACCTGTGTGGGGTGCCGGGAGCGAGCGGCCAAGAAGGACTTGCTGCGCATCGTGGCAGTCGAGGGCGAATGCGTCCCCGATGATCGCGGTACGCTGCCCGGCCGGGGCGCGTATGTGCACCCCGCCCTGGTCTGTCTCGACCTGGCGGTACGTCGCCGGGCGTTTCCAAGGGCGTTGCGCGCCCCGGGAGCGCTCGACACCAAGACGTTGCGCCACTACGTCGAGCAGGCAACACCGTAAGACGCGTCGCACGGAACCCCCGTGCGGCCCTGGTACCCCGCGAGTTGGAAGTAGGTCGAGATTGCGATGAGCACTCGATGAGCACGCGATGAGTACGCCCATGAAGTAGCGACGGTCCGGACGCAACCCGGACCTAAAAGGAGCGAAGTGGCTAAGGTCCGGGTATACGAACTCGCCAAGGAGTTCGGGGTGGAGAGCAAGGTCGTCATGGCCAAGCTCCAAGAACTCGGTGAATTCGTCCGTTCGGCGTCCTCGACGATCGAGGCGCCCGTTGTACGCAAGCTGACCGATGCCCTCCAGCAGGGCAACGGGGGCGGCAAGCCCGCCGCACGCAAGGCTGCTCCGGCCAGGCCGGCAGCCCCCTCTCCCGCGCAGGCGGCCCGTCCGGCCGCCCCGCGCCCGCCGGCTCCCAAGCCGGCCGCCGAGCAGC
>NZ_JBXEJE010000029.1:0-146401 GCF_056820935.1 Streptomyces sp. Q2
GGCGACCCGCGCGAAGGGGCGCCCGCCCTCGGTGGTGGCGGCGAGCGCCGGCTCGGCGAGCCCGGCCAGGCCGCGGGCGCGCACGGCCAGTTCGGCCGGGGCGTCGGCGATGGCGACGGCCTGGCGTACGCAGGCGTCGAGGTCGTGGTGGAGTTCGACGGCACCGAGGAGGACGGACAGTTCGTGAAACGTTTCCGCACTGGGTGCCGGGGGCCCGTCCGCCAGGGCCAGCGCCCGGCGGAGGAAACGGGCCGCCGCTTCGTAGTCACCGACGGCCGCCGCCTGCGTACCGGCGTTGTGCAGCACGTCCAGGCCCCAGTCGCAGCCGGCCTGGATGAGGTGCTCGGCGGTCTCGGTCGCCGGGGCGCCGAGCCGGGGCAGCACCACGGCGGCCCGCTCGTGCAGGCCGAGCCGGACCGGTGCGGGGATCCGTGCGAGCACGGCCGGCCGCAGGGCCGGATACGGGAAACGCGCCGGCGGCCCGGCATCGAGCAGCCCCGCTCGCACCAGCGACGCGCGGGCCCGCTGGATCTGCGCGTCGCCGCACTGCGAGAGCGCGCCGCACACCGCCGCCTCGGTGTCGGGCCCGAGCACGGCCAGCTGGGCCAGCAACTCGGCGGCCTCGGGATTGTCCTCCTCCAGCCAGGCGAGGACCGTCGCCGACAGCGCGGCCGAGCCGATCGCGAGGGCCTGCACCGGATCGGGCGTACCCGGGGAGATCCGCTCCTGCCGCAGCCGCCCCGCGAGCTCGCCGAGGATGCGCGGGTTGCCGCGCGAGAGCGTGTGGCACAGGGCGGCGAGTTCCTGGTCCACCGGGGCGTCGAAGGCCCGCTCGACGAGATCGCCGGTACAGGTCGGGCAGAGCGGCTCGGGCCGTATGCGCCGCAGGTATGGCAACTGGCCCAGGTCCGCGAGGAGTTGACCGGCGCCGGTCGAGGGGAGGGTGGCGACCATGAGGACGGGCAGCTGGTCCAGGCGCCGCGCGATGGAGGAGAACCAGAGCAGGGACGCCGGATCCGCGTGACTCAGGTCGTCGACGAGCAGCGCGAGCGGCCGGTCCGCGCTGAGGGTGCGGGTGGTGCGCAGCAGCCCGAGCAGCACCTCGTGGCTGGGGCGTCCGCCGTCCGGGTGAGTGCCGTCGAAGTCCGGCACCCCGCCCCTGCCCATGCCGAGCACGGGGTCGAAGAGCTGGCGGACCATGCCGTACTCGAAACCGCTCTCACTGGGGTGGCAGCGGGCCCGCAGTAATTGGCTCTGCGGGGGGAGGATTTCGGTGACGGCCTCCAGTAAAGCGGACTTTCCAATTCCGCGATTACCTTCGACGGTGATGACCGCAGGGCTTCCCGGGGCGAGTTCACCGATGGCCTCGCGGAAGAGGGAAAGCTCGTTCTTCCGGTGCAGCAGGGCATCCATTCGGCCAATGTTTCATGTGATGCTTCTTCAGATCAAGCGCGTGGCGGCCGCGGGCCCGGCCCGCCGACAACTCGCCTGCCGCGCTCCGCTTTCGCGACGGCCCCCACCCTCCTGTACACCGTCCGGCTTCCGTACGTACGCCCCGACCAGGACTTTCCCTACCGAGGCACGCCGCAGGACCGGTCGGGTTACGTATCCGCCGGCCCGGTTGCGTACCCGGTGAAGCATTTACCCGCCACCACACCCATGTTTGAGTGGCGAACGCCGGAATGCAGGAAAGTACTAGGGGGGCTCATGGAAAGACCGCGGATAAAGGCGCACTTCCACATCGACGTCGTGGCGGAATCCCAAGTCTTCCTGTACGCGGAGGGAAAGGATTTTCTCGTACCGGGAAAGGCCGCCGCGGCGCTGGTACCGCTGCTCGACGGCCGGCGCACCACCGTCGAGATCGTCCAGGCGCTCGCCACCCGGCTGCCCATCCCCGCAGTGTTCGCCGCACTGAGCCGCTTCGAGGCGGCCGGGCACCTGGCCGAGGGCCGCCCGGACCTGCCCGAGGACGTCCTCGCCTACTGGGACGCCCTCGGCGTCGACCCCGCGCGGACCCTGGACGCCCCGCCCCTGACCGTGGCGGCCGCCGACGGAGTCGACCCCGAGCCCGTACGCGCCGCACTCGCCGCGCTCGGCCTGCCGGTCACCGTCACCGCCCTCGGTGACGAACCGGCCGTAGGCCTGTCCGTCGTCCTGGTCGACGACTACCTCGACCCGGCCCTGGAAGACCGCAACGCCCGCCAGCTCGCCACCGGCCGCCCCTGGCTGCTCGCCAGGCCCGGCGGCACCGCGCCATGGATCGGGCCCTTCCTGCGCCCCGACCACACCGGCTGCTGGTCCTGTCTGGCCCAACGACTTTCGGGCAACCGCCAGTTGGAGCGCTACCTCGCCACCAAGCGCGGTGAGAACGTGCCCCGCCACCCCGCCCGTGCGCGGATCGCCGCAGGCCCCCTCGCCGCGGCCGGACTGCTCGCCGCCGAGGCCGCCCGCATCGCCGCCACCGGCGAACCCGGCGCGCTGTGCGGCCAGATGGTCACGGTCGACCTCGCCACCCTGCGCACCGAGAACCACGTGCTGGTCCGCCAGCCCCAGTGCCCCTCCTGCGGCGACCCCGCGCTCTTCACCGAGCGCAGCCCCAAGATCGCCCTCACGCCGGGGGAGGCCCGGCACACCGGCGACGGCGGCTACCGCGTCGACCGCCCCGAGGCCACCCTCGCCCGCCTGGAGCGGCACATCAGCCCGCACTTCGGCGCGATCACCCGCCTCGTCTCGCACACCCCCGAGACCGACACCCTCACCTTCAGCTACTCCGCGGGCCACAACTTCGCGATGGTCAACGACAGCATGGACCTGCTGCGCCGCAACCTCCGCGGCCAGAGCGGCGGCAAGGGCCGCTCCGAGATCCAGGCCAAGGTCAGCGCCGTCTGCGAGGCCATCGAGCGGTACGTCGCCGTGTGGCGCGGCGACGAGCCGGTACGCCGCGCCGCCTACCGCGACCTCGACGGCCGCACCGCCGTGCACCCGCGCAGTCTGCTGCACTTCTCCGAGGCCCAGACGGCCCACCGCGCCACGTGGAACCAGGACCCCGCCAACCGCCTGCACAAGGTGCCCGACCCCTTCCGCGAGGACGTGCCCCTCGACTGGTCGCCCGCCTGGTCCCTCACCCACGACGAGGAGCGCCTCGTCCCGGCCGCGTACACCTGGTACGGGCACCCCGACCTCGACGACCACTTCTTCTGCATCAGCGACTCCAACGGCAGCGCCGCCGGCAACACCCTCGAAGAGGCCGTACTCCAGGGCCTGTGCGAGCTGACCGAACGCGACGCCGTCGCCCTGTGGTGGTACAACCGGCTGCGCGTCCCGGCCTTCGACATGGACTCGCTCGCCGACCCGTACGTCGGTGAACTCCGCGCCTTCTACGAGGGCATGGACCGCGACCTGTGGATGCTCGACATCACCTCCGACCTCGGCATGCCCGTGTACGTCGCGGTCTCCCGCCGCCGCCACGCCGTGCAGGACATCATGGTCGGCTTCGGCGCCCACCCCGACCCCCGGATCGCCGCGTTCCGCGCGCTCACCGAACTCAACCAGTTCCTGCCGATGATCGAAGCGCGCGACGAGGACGGGAACACCGCCTACCTCGTCGACGACCTGGAGACCCTCACCTGGTGCAAGGAGGCCACCGTCGAGCAGGAGCCCTGGCTGCTGCCCGACCCGGCCGCACCCGCCACGAAGGTGGGCCCGCCGGCCGGCTTCGACCTCGCCGAGCGCATCACCGAACAGGTACGCCGCATCGAGGAGGCCGGCTCCGAGGTCATCGTCGTCGACCAGTCCCGCCCCGACCTCGAACTCAGCGTCGTCAAGGTCATCGCCCCCGGCCTGCGGCACTTCTGGCGGCGCCTGGGCCCCGGCCGCCTCTACGACGCCCCCGTACGCATGGGCCTGCTCGAACAGCCGACGCCCGAAGGCCGCCTGAATTCCTGGAACGTCTTCTTCTGAGGGGAGCGGACATGACCCACACACCTCTTCCCGTGCTGCGCCTGCGCCGGGACGCCACCCTCGCCGACGGCCGCATCGACACCCCCTTCGGCGTCCTGCCGCTGAAACAGCTGCCGCCCGGCGCGGCCGCCGCCCTGACCGCACTGTCCGCCCACGACACCGCCGCCGGCGAGCTCGCCGCCCTGGTGGTGGCGGGCGACGGCGAGGCCGGCCTGATGCGCTGGCATCTGCTGCAGGCCCGGCTGGCCGCCACCGGCCTCCTCGAACACGCCGTCACGGGCCCCGACGGACAGATCGCCGCACGCCTGGTCCCGCGAGGCCGCGGCAGCACCGCGCTGGCTGCCTGGCCGGCCGGCGCCGACCCCGTACCCGTACGGCTGTCCCGGTTCGCGCTGCTGCGGACCGAGGACGCGGTCCTCACCCTCCAGGCCCCCGGCTCCCACCTCGCCGTCGAACTGGCACCCGCGGCAGCCTCTCTCCTGGGGCAGCTCGGCGACTGGACGAAGGACCTGCCCGTACCCCTGCTGCGGCTCCTGGCCACCGCCGGACTGCTGACCCGCGCCGGCCACGGCCCGGACGGACTCCCGGCCGACCCGGAAGCCACCGGCCGCGGACCCGCTCAATGGCACCCTCTCGACCTGGCCTTCCACTCCCGCACCCGTACCCCCGCCGCCGCGTCCGGCTACGGCGGCACCTATCCGGGCAAGGACCTCTTCGACCCCGAACCCGCCGCCGCCCCGCTCGGCGACGGCCCGCGCATCGCCCTCGACACCCCCGACCTCGACCAAGTCGCCGCCCGGGACCCGTCGTTGACCCAGGTCATGGAGGCACGCACGTCCCGCCGCGCCCACGACGACGAGTATCCCCTCACCGTGGGACAGCTCGCCGAACTCCTCTACCGCACGCTGCGCATCCGCTCCGTCTTCACCGGCTCCGACGGCCAGGAACTCGCCGACCGCCCCTACCCCAGCGGTGGCGCGGTCCACGAACTGGAGGTGTACCCCCTGGTCACCTCCTGCCGAGGGCTCGACCCCGGCCTGTACCGCTACGCCGCCGACCGGCACGAACTGGACCACGTCGCCGTCCCCGGCCCCGCCACCGCGGCCCTCGTCAAGGAGGCCCGCGAAGCCGCCATGATGAGCAGCGACCCGCAGGTCGTCCTCCTCGTCGCCGCCCGCTTCGGCCGTGTCATGTGGAAGTACGAGACCGTCGCCTACCCGCTGATCCTCAAGCACGTCGGCGTCCTCTACCAGACCCTCTACCTCACCGCCGAAGCCATGGGGCTGGCCGCCTGCGGCCTCGGCGGCGGAGACACCACCGCCTTCGCGGCGGCCACCGGACGCGACCCGCTGCTCGAAGGCAGCGTCGGCGAACTCGTCATCGGCAGCCGCGCCCCCGAACCCGCGGAGTCCGCCGCCGAGACCGCCGCCGCAGCGGCAGCAGAGGGGTAGGCGGCCGTGCAGTTCCGCTACCAGGCGCTCCAGCGCAAGCGTGAACCCGACGAACTGGACGCGCCGGTGCTGCTGGCCGCCCCCCGGGGCTGGATCGCCGTCTTCGTCGTGATGATCGTCCTGGCCGGCGCCCTGGTCTGGTCGCTCAGCGCCCACCTGCGCGTCTCGGTCGCCGCCCCCGGCGTGCTCACCCACCCCGGAGGCACCAGCCAGGTGCAGAGCCCGTACGCGGGCATGGCCGAGCGGATGCTCGTGAAGCCGGCCCAGCAGGTGAGGGCCGGGCAGCCCGTCGCCCGCCTCCAGGGCACCGACGGCCGCACCCGCACCGTCACCAGCCCCTTCGCTGGACAGGTGATCAGCGCGACCCTGACGGCCGGTCAGATCGTCGGCGTCGGCGAAACGGTGGTCACCGTCGAACGCACCGACCTGCCCGACGACCGGCTCCTCGCCCTCGTCTTCGTCCCCGCCGACCAGGCCGCGCGGCTGCACCCCGGCAGCCCCGTCGACCTGTCGGTGTCCACCGCCCCGCCCGCCGCCTTCGGCTTACTGCGCGGCAAGGTCACCAGCGTCGCCCCCTACCCGCTCACCCGCGAAGCGCTCGCCGGACTGGTCGGCGGTGACCTCGCCGCCGGCCGCTTCCACACCGGCAAAGCGCCCCGCCTGGTGACCGTCGATCTGGTCCCCGACGCCGGATCGGCCTCCGGATACGCCTGGTCGACGGCGAAGACACCCCCCATCCACCTGGCCTCACAGACCTCGGTGTCGGCCTCGATCCAGCTGCGCACCCAGACACCGTTCGACCTGGTCCTCGGCCGCTGAGGAGGACGCAGACCCATGAGCGACACCATGACCCGCCGCCCCCAACGCGAGGAGGCCCGCGCCCGGCGCCGCGCGCGCCGCCGCGCCCACCGCGTGCCCACCGTCATCCAGATGGAATCCGTCGAGTGCGGCGCGGCCAGTCTCGCGATGGTCCTCGCCCACTACGGCCGCCACGTTCCCCTCGAAGAACTGCGCGGCCTGTGCGGGGTCTCCCGCGACGGCGCCAAGGCCAGCTCCCTGATCGCCGCCGCGCGCTCCTTCGGCCTGATCGCCCGCGGCTTCCAGACGGAGGCGGAGGACCTGCGCAAGCAGACCGGCCCCGTCATCATCTTCTGGGCGTTCCAGCACTTCATGGTCGTCGAGGGCGTCTCCACCCGCTTCGGCCGCACCCTGGTCGCCGTCAACGACCCGGCGAACGGCCCCCGCCTCATGGAGTGGGCCGAGTTCGACTCCGGCTTCACCGGCATCATGCTCACCTTCGAACCCGGTCCGGACTTCCGCCCCGGCGGCTCCCGCACCGGCACCACCGCGGCCCTCCTGCACCGCCGGCTACCCTCGGGCCGGGCCCTGCCCCTGGTCGTCCTCGCCAGCCTCCTCCTGGTGATCCCCGGCATCGTCGGCGCCGCCTACTCCAAGATCTTCATCGACCGTGTCCTCGGTTCGGGTACGGGACCGGCCGCCGCCGTCGTCCCGCTCGCCGCGGCCATGGCGGTCACCGCCCTCATGGTGTTCGTCCTCACCTCCGTGCAGCAGCACTACCTGCTGCGCATGGAGATCCGCTCCGGGCTCGTCGGCTCGGCGCGCTTCTTCCGCCACCTGCTGCGGCTGCCCATCGAGTTCTTCCTGCAGCGCCGCCCCGCCGAGGTCGCCAAACGGGTCGCCAGCAACGACACGGTGGCCGTGATCCTCTCCCGCGACCTCGCGGGCACCGCCATCAACCTGGTACTCGTCGTCTTCTACGCGGCCCTCCTGATCCGCTACGACCTGCTGCTCGGTGCCATCGGCCTGGGCACCGCCGCCCTCAACGTGCTCGTCCTGCAAGCCGTCGCCCGCTCCCGCAAGGACGCCGTCGCCGCCCTGCGCACCGACCGCGGCAACCTCATCGGCACCACCTTCGCGACCCTGTCCACCATCGAGACGGTCAAGGCGACCGGCGCCGAACCCGACGCCTTCACCCGCTGGTCCGGCTTCCTCGCCAAGGTCACCACCGCCCAGCAGCACCTCGGCCGGGCCACCGCCCTGCTCCTCGTGGTCCCGCCGCTGCTCGCCATCGTCAACACCGGTGTCCTGCTGCTGGTCGGCGGCATCCGCGTCGTCGAGGGCACCCTGAGCGTCGGCATCCTCGTCACCTTCCAGACACTGCTGTCCGCACTGGGCCGCCCGGTCGCCCAACTCACCAACCTGGGCTCCCGGTTGCAGGACATCAGCGCCGACCTCCGCCGCATCCACGACGTGGAGAAGTACCCCCTGGCCCGCGACTTCCGCAGACAGCCCACGGACCGGCCGGCCGAGACCGGCCGCCTCGACGGCAGCCTCACCCTGCGCGACGTCACCTTCGGGTACGGCCCGCTCGCCGCCCCCGTCGTCACCGGTCTGTCCCTCACCCTCACCCCGGGCAGCCGCACCGCCGTCGTCGGCGGCTCCGGCAGCGGCAAATCCACCGTCGGCCGCCTGGTCACCGGCCTGTACGAGCCCCGCAGCGGCGACATCCTCGTCGGCGGCCGCTGCCGCGAGGAGATCCCCCGCGACGTGCTCGCCGCCTCCATGGCCTACGTCGACCAGGACATCGCCCTGTTCTCCGGCACGGTCCGCGACAACCTCACCCTGTGGGACGACACGGTCCCCGACGAGGTCGTCCTCGCCGCCCTGCGCGATGCCGCCGTCTTCGACGAGGTCATGGCCCGCCCGGGCGGCCTGCACGCCCACGTACGCGAAGCGGGCGCCAACTTCAGCGGCGGCCAGCGCCAGCGCCTGGAGATCGCCCGCGCCCTCGCCGCACAGCCCACCCTGCTCGTCCTCGACGAGGCCACCAGCGCCCTCGACCCGCAGACCGAACGCACCATCGTGGACAACCTGCGCCGCCGCGGCTGCGCCTGCCTGATCATCGCGCACCGGCTCTCCACCGTCCGCGACGCCGACGAGATCATCGTCCTCGACGCCGGCCGGGCCGCCGAACGCGGCACCCACGACGGTCTCCTGGCCGCCGGCGGCCCGTACGCGGCTCTCTTCGAATCCAGCCGTGCCGAGGAGCGTGACACCCTGTGAGCAGCCCCGCACCCCTCAAACCCGAGACCGGCGGCACCCTCCTCCTCGACGACCCCGCCGTGCTGCTCGCCGTCGAGTCCGGGGCCGCCGACGTCTTCGCGGTCAGCCGTACGCCCGGCAGCGCCCCCGGCGCCGTACCCGACGGCCGCTGGCACTTCCTGTGCCGGGCGGAGGAGGGCATGCTCCTGCCCTGCGGAGCCGACGGCGACTTCCGGCACGCCGTCGTCGCCCGTCCCGTACCCGGCTCACAACTGACCCTGCGCCCCCTGGCGGACCTGACCACGTCCGAACCCCTGCCCGCCGGCCTGACCCGAGGCATCGAGGCCCTCGCCGCCGCCCTTCCCGGCCCGCTCCCGCCCCGCCGCTTCACCTCCCTCCAGGCCGACGGCGTCACCCACCTCGCCCCCCGCGAAGCCGCCCGCTCCGTCGACGGCATCCGCTGCGTACGGGTGGCGGAGGGCGAGCTCGACACCACCGACGAGCCGTCCACGGACGCCGCCGCCCAGTCGGCCACGGACAGCGCCGCCGAGTCGTCTCTCGTCCTGCCGCCCCTCACCATCGGCGCCGAACTCCTTCTCACCGAACGGGACTGGGTACGCGCCCGAACCCCGGCCCGCCTCATCGCCGTTCCTCTGCACGAGCTGCACGCGACCGGCCGTCTGCCCGAGGCCCTCCTCCGTCACGCCGCCCGCCTGCGCGCCACCTTCGACCACCGCATCGCCCTCCGCCACAGCGAGGAACGGGCCGAACTCGCCGCCCGGCACGACCGGGACGGCACGGTCCTGCCGTCCGCGCTGCGCGGCTTCGACGCCGTCCTGCAGGACACCGCGACCCGCGTCCGCCTCGCCGACGTCGCCGCCGACCCGCCGATGCTGGCCGCCGTCCGGCTGGTCGCCTCCCGCCAGGGCTTCTCCGTACGCCCCCCGGTCCGCGCCAACACGCCCGGCCGCACCCGCGACGAACTGCGGGCCATCGCCCTGGCCTCCCACATCCGCACCCGCACGGTCCGCCTCGACGGCGCGTGGTGGACGGCCGACCTGGGCTCACTGATCGGCTACCGGACCACCGGCCACCCCGTCGCCCTGCTCTCGCTGGGCCACGGATACGTCATGGTCGAGGACGGCGAGGTCACACCCCTCGACAAGGCCACCGCGGCGCGCCTGCGCAGCACCGCCGTCGCCCTCTACCAACCCCTGCCGCCGAAGGTCCGCACCGTCGCGGGCCTGCTCCGCTTCGGCCTCGCACCCGCCCTCGGGCACGGCCGCGACTACGCCCGCTTCGCCCTCACCGGCGTACTCGTCGCCCTCATCGGCCTGATCGTGCCCGTCATGACCGGCAAGATCCTCGGCTCGTTCGCCCCCCGCGCCGACCGCGACCTCATCCTGCAGGGCGCCCTCGTGGTGATCGGCGCGGGCCTCGCCACGGCAGCGCTCTCCGTCGTCCAGAACCTCGCCGTCCTGCGCATCGAGAGCCGCTCCGGCGCCGCCATGCAGGCCGGCCTGTGGAACCGACTCCTCACGCTCCCCGCCGCGTTCTTCACCCGCTACTCCACCGGCGAGCTCGGCACCACCGTCCTCGGCGTGAGCGCCGCACAGGAACTCCTCTCCGGCCTGCTCACCACCGCCACCCTCGCCTTCCTCACCGGCCTCGCCAATCTCGTCCTCGTCTACTGCTACGACCTGCGCCTGGCCCTCCTGGCCACCGCCCTGACCACCGTCGGCATCGTCTTCGCCGCGGCCGCGGGACGCCTCCAACTGGCCTGGTCCCGCCGCGAGTACGTACACGACCAGGGCATGTCCGCCCTCGTCTTCCAGATGCTCACCGCGATGCCCAAACTGCGCGTCGCCGCCGCCGAGGAGCGTGCCTTCGCCCAGTGGTCCCTGAAGGCGGGCAAGGGCCACGCCCTGACCGCGTCGGTACGCCGCATCCAGAACGCGGTCACCACCTTCAACGCCGGTTTCCCCCTGGTGTGTTCGACGATCGTCTTCGTCACCGTCGCGAGCCTGCCCGGCCCCCGCCTCGCGATCGTCGAGTTCCTCCCCTTCTACATGGCCTTCAACCTGCTGCTCTCCTCCAGTCTCCAGTTCACCGCGGCAGCCGTGACCGCCGTGGGCACCGTCCCCATGCTGGAGAAACTGCGCCCCATCCTCGAAGCCGTCCCCGAGACCGACGGCACCAAGGCCGACCCCGGCGACCTCTCCGGCCGACTCGCCGTCTCGCACGTCTCCTTCCGCTACGGCCACGACGGTCCCCTCGTCCTCGACGACGTCTCCGTCACCGTCGACCCGGGTGAGTTCATCGCCGTCGTAGGCCCCTCCGGCAGTGGCAAGTCCACCCTCCTGCGCCTGCTCCTCGGCTTCGAGTCCCCGCTGACCGGGACCGTGCTGTACGACGGCCAGGACCTGGCCGAACTCGACGTGTCGGCGGTCCGCCGGCAGTGCGGAGTCGTCCTCCAGCACGGGTCGCTCCAGTCCGGTGACATCCTGGCCAACATCGTCGGCAGCAGCGGCCACACCCTCGACGAAGCCTGGACGGCCGCCGAGATGGCCGGCTTCGCCGACGACATCCGCGCCATGCCGATGGGCATGAACACGGTGCTCTCCGAGGGCACCAACACCCTCTCCGGCGGCCAGCGCCAACGCCTGATGATCGCCCGGGCTCTGGTCGCCCGCCCGCGCATCGTCTACTTCGACGAAGCCACCAGCGCCCTCGACAACCCCACCCAGAGCGCGGTGGCCGAAAGCACCCGTCGCCTCAACGCCACCCGCCTGGTCATCGCCCACCGCCTGTCCACCGTGGTCGACGCCGACCGCATCCTCGTCCTCGACAAAGGCCGGATAGTCCAGGAGGGCACCTACGCCAGCCTCCTTTCGGACCCCGACGGCCTCTTCGCACGTTTGGCCGGTCCGCAGCTGTCCTGACGCGCCCTATCGCTCCCCCCTCGCCACTGGCAAGATCGGAGCCGCCCAATGTCCCGACGCACTACGTCACTTGACCCAAGGAGCAGAGATGGCCACCCCCACCAACGCCCTCAAGAACCCCAATGTCCTCCTCCCCGTCCTCTACGGGGCCCTCGTCGTCCTGACCGCCGTCTTCGCCTCCGGCACCCTCACCACCATCGTGGCCGTGGTGGGCGCCGTCCTCCTGGGCGTCTACTACGCCACGACGTCCCGCAGAACCAACCGCTGACAGCGAACGGACCGGGGTTGGGAAACCCCGTCGAAGTGTCGACCGCCCTTGCTCCGGGGCGCGAACCACGGCTCCTCGACGGGGTGGACGGTGCGGAGTGACGGTGGACCTGCCTTCTCAGCCGGCTCTCGGGACTTCTTCAGCCGGGAAGGCCGCTCGCTGGGCGTCACCGACGTCTGCTGTTGAGCTGAAGCAGCCGGCCGAGTCAGGACCAGAGGCCACTTGGTGGGCCTCGGCGGAGTGCCTCGGCCGACCGCGTACGCGTTACCCCTACTTCAGCCCGATCTCCGCGCAGTCCGCCGCGTACTGCGACGTGCAGATGTCCTTGACGGTGTAGACGCCGTCCCGGATCACCGTTTCCTTGATGTTGTCCTTCGTGACGGCGACGACCTGGACCAGGTTGGACCGGATGTCCTTTTCCGTCGGGCTGTCGACGGAGTCGGGGGTCAGCGCGTCGAACTCGAGGGAGCGGCCCTGGACCTTGGCGACGGCCAGCTCCGCGGCGTTGTCCGCCTCCAGGAGGAACGGCTTGTACACGGTCATGTACTGCTCGCCGGAGACGATCCGCTGCAGTGCCGCCAGATCCGCGTCCTGGCCGGTCACCGGGGGGATCTTGCTCGCTCCTGCCTCCTTCAGCGCGTCGATGACGGCGCCTGCCATCCCGTCGTTCGCCGAGTAGACGGCGGCTATGTTGTCGAGCCCGATGGCCTGGATCGCCTTCGCCATGTTCGCCTTGGCGACCGACGGCAGCCACTCGCGGGTGTCGTACTTCTTGGCGATGATGACGTTGCCGTCCAGCTCGCTGAGCGCGCCCTCCTTGAACAGGGCCGTGTTCGGGTCGGCGACGGAGCCGTTCATCATGACGATCTTGCTGGTCTTGGACTTGTTACCGAGTGCACCGACGATGGCGCGGCCCTGTACCTGGCCGACGAGCTCGTTGTCGTGCGAGACGTACGCGTCGATCGGACCCTGGGCGAGCCGGTCGTAGGCGATGACGGGGATCTCGGCGTCCTTGGCCTTCTGGACGTCGGACGAGATGGCCTTGGCGTCGACCGCGTCCACCAGGATCACGTCCACCTTGGCGTCGATCATCTGCTGGAACTGTTGGCTCTGCTTGGCCGCGCTCGCGCCGGCGTTGGCGTAGCGGACCTTGCCCTTGTTCTTGGTGAGGGAGGCGACCTTGTCCTTGATGAGGGGGTAGTCGAACTTCTCGAAGCGTCTCGTGTCCTTGTCGGGCAGGAGCAGACCCACCGTGATGTCGTCGCCCTTCTTCGGGCTCACGGAGCTGCTGCTCCCGGCGATGCCCTCGATGGCGCCGCACGCGGCGAGCATCAGGGTCGATGTGGACACGGCCACGACGAGGGGGAAACGACGTGCGGCGGAGCGGACGATGGGTGAAGCGTTCACTGCAGGTGCCTTCCGGGGCTAGAGAGCAGCCTGGTGACCAGGTGGTGAAAGCCAACGCGTAAGCGCGTTCATCGTCAAGGGTTCCAGTTAACGAGATCGCAACAGCAATCACGCGTAACATCCAACGGCTACAGGCCCGTCGGTGGGCGTCCTCCAAGTTCAGGGGGGCTGTGGGCACTTGTCGGTCCACCTCGTCGGCCCCGCGACAGGGCGGACTTTGCCAGCCGGTCGTGCCGGTCGCCGCCGCTTGGGACGCCCCGACCAACGCAAGCCGTACAGGCCCGGGTTCCGTCGACTGTTCAGTCGGTGGAACCCGGGGGATTCAGGCGTGCGGGGTCACCCCGGTGGGGTCCGTCAGTCCCGTGGCTGGACGATGTTGACCATCCACGGGATGCCGAAGCGGTCCGTGCACATGCCGAACACGTCGCCCCACATCTGCTTGTCCAGCGGGACGGAGACGGAACCGCCGGCGGACAGCTTCTCCCAGTAGCCGCGCAGTTCGTCCTCGTCTTCGCCGCTGAGGCTCACCGAGAAGGTGTTGCCCGGCGTGTACTCCATGCCGGGTGGGGTGTCGGCGCCCATCAGGGTGAAGCCGCTCGGGGTCTCCAGCATCCCGTGCATGATCTTGTCCGCGCTCGGGCTGTCCGGCTGACCGAACTCCCCGAAGGTGTTGAGCTTGAGGGTGCCGCCGAAGACCTCCTCGTAGAACTCCATCGCCTGCCGGGCGTCGCCGTCGAAGCTGAGATACGGGTTGAGGCGTGAGGCCATCAATACCTCCCGAAGTGATCGAAATGATCGAAATGGGCTGAACTGTCGGACGGACGCAGACTAGCGCGGGCCACTGACAACGGCCCGGCGTGTGGGCGGCGAGCGCCGTCGCGTCGTGCCGTCCGTGGTGTCCGAGGGCTCCGCCTCGGCATGGATTTCGATCACCTGATCGACCGGGGCCCCTCGATACCCGTCGACAGGGGCCCCGCCCCGGTACGGCCCATCGCTCGATTGGCCTGAAGCTGTCAGGGATCCGTCAGCTCAGTCCGCTTGACTGTCTTTCAGATGCCCCCTGCCCCTGCCCACCTGTCCCGGCCTCCCCGACCGAGGAGAGAAGAGACATGACCACCCCCCACACCCCCCACACCCCCGACCCACCCCACCTCGATTTCGACCCCGAAGCGCTCCGCGCCAGATACCGCACCGAACGCGACCGCCGCATCCGCCCCGACGGCCGCGGCCAGTACCGCGCCACCAGCGGCGAGTTCGGCTCGTACGACGAAGACCCCTACCGCGACCGCGAGTTCGCCCGGGAGCCGCTGCACGACCGGGTCGAGGCGGTGGTCGTCGGGGGTGGGTTCGGTGGGTTGCTCGCCGGGGCTCGGCTGCGGCAGGCCGGGGTCGAGTCGGTCCGGGTGATCGAGAAGGGTGGGGACTTCGGCGGTACCTGGTACTGGAACCGGTACCCCGGCATCCACTGCGACATCGAGGCGTACGTCTATCTGCCGTTGCTGGAGGAGATCGGTTACGTCCCCCGATGGCGGTACGCGCCGGGGGAGGAGATCCGGCAGCACGCGCGTGCCATCGCGCGGCACTTCCGTCTCTACGACGACGCCTGCTTCCAGACGCAGGCCACCGAACTGCGGTGGAGGGAAGGGGAGGACGAGGGGGAGGGCGAGGGGAAGGAGGAGTGGGTTGTCGGTACCGACCGTGGTGACCGGATTCGGGCCAAGTACGTCGTGGTCTCCAGCGGCACCCTCAGCCAGGCCAAGCTGCCCGGCATCCCCGGGATCGAGACGTTCAAGGGGCATACGTTCCACACCAGCCGCTGGGACTACGCCTACACCGGCGGTGACGCGAGCGGCGGTCTGACCGGGCTCGCCGACAAGCGGGTCGCGCTCATCGGCACCGGTGCCACCGGAATCCAGGTGGTGCCGCATCTCGGAGCCGACGCCCGGCACCTGTACGTGTTCCAGCGCACGCCCTCCTCCGTCGACGTACGCGGAAACCGTCCTACCGATCCGGCGTGGGCGCGGTCGCTGCGGCCCGGCTGGCACCGGCATCGCAGGGACAACTTCCTCAAGGTCGTCACCGGCGTGCGCGGCGAGGAGGACCTGGTGAACGACGGCTGGACCAGCAGTGCACGGCTGCAGGAGAAGCTGATTCCGACCAACTCCTACGCGCACCTCCCGGCCGATGAGCGCGAACGGGCGTACGAGATCGCCGACTTCCAGAAGATGAACGAGATCCGGGCCCGGGTGGAGTCGACCGTCGAGGACCCGGAGACCGCCCAGAAGCTCAAGCCCTGGTACCGCTACATGTGCAAGCGGCCCACGTTCAGCGACCACTACCTCCAGACCTTCAACCGGCCCAACGTCACCCTCGTCGACACGGCCGACACCCACGGCGTGGAGCGGATCACCGAGACCTCTGTCGTCGTCGGCGGAGTGGAGTACGAGGTCGACTGCGTCATCTTCGCCACCGGCTTCGCGGTCGGTGTGTCGGGGCTGGTGTCCGGGCAGTTGCCGGCGTACGGGCGCGGCGGTGTCGCCCTGCTGGACCGGTGGAAGGAAAGCGGCCCCCGTACCCTCCACGGGTTCTGCACCCACGGCTTCCCGAACCTCTTCCAGCTCGGGTCCCTGCAGAACGCCGCCGCCGTCAACTTCGTCCACGTCCTCGACGAACAGGCCACCCACATCGGCGAGGTCGTCGCCGAGGCGCGCAGGCGCGGGGCCCGGTACGTCGAACCCAGCGCCGAGGCCGAGGAGGCCTGGGTGGCGACGATCCGCGAGAAGGCACCCGACCAGTACCGCTTCCATGCCGAGTGCACCCCGGGCTACTACAACAACGAGGGGCGCCCGCGGCAGCGCAGCGAACAGTTCGGCGATGGGCCGGTCGTTTTTCACGAACTGCTCGCCCGCTGGCGCGCGGAGGGCGGTACGGAGGACGTCCTCGTCGACGCCGAGCAGGGGAAGCGGCGGCTCTCCTAGGACGCCGGGGCCGTCCCCAGGGAGCGTTCCGTCACCCGGGCCAGATGGCGGGCGAACACCTCGCGGGTGTCCGGGGTGAGCGTGCGCAGGGCCACCAGGGCCGTGATCACGACGTCGCACAGTTCGCCCTGGACGTCGTCCCAGGTGTGGGTGACGCCCTTGCGCGGGTTCTGGCCGGTCGCCCCGATCACCGCCTGGGCGACCTCACCGACCTCCTCGGAGAGCTTCAGCATGCGCAGCAGCAGGGCCTGGTCACCGTCGATCGGGCGGTTCGTGTCCAGCCAGGTCCACAGGGCGTCGATGGAGCTCCACAGGTCCGCCGTCGTCTCGACCATCGGCTCACCGGCCGTGTCGACAGTCGGGGCACCGGCCGTGTCGACAGTCGGGGCACCGGCCGTGTCGACCGTCGGGTCACCAGCCGTTTCGACCGTCGGGTCACCAGCCGTTTCGACCGTCGGGTCACCGGCCGTGTCGACAGTCGTTTCGGCAGCTGCTGTATCGGGGGAGGTGGCCTGATCCGTCATGGCGGCAGCCTGCCACGCCTGCCTGTCCGCCGGACACCACGCCTGCCTGTCCGCCGGACACCACGCCCCTACTCGTCGAACGTCTCCTCGAACAGCGCCTGCTGCTCGCCCTCCTCCGCCTTCCGCAGCCGCCGGTTCCGGGCGCCCACGACCAGCGCCGTCACCAGTCCGGTCGCCGCGAACGCCGCCGGGACCATCCAGCCCCGGTTGACCGCGTGGCGCAGCGAGTGGTCCAGGGAGAGCCGGCCGGGGCCGGTGATGGCGAGGCCCGCCGCGGTCAGGCCGAGGGACGCCGCGTACTCGTAGCCGCCGCTCTGGTTGAAGAAGCCGTTCGGGGTGTGGACCGCGGCCGCGCCCGCCATCGCCCCGGCCGCCGCCGCCCCGGCCGCCGGGGTCGCCAGGCCCAGGGCCAGCAGGGTGCCGCCGCCGGCCTCGGCCAGCCCGGCCGCCGCGGCGCTCTGCTTCCCGGGCGCGTACCCGACGGACTCGAAGAACTGGCCGGTGCCCTCCAGTCCATGTCCGCCGAACCACCCGAACAGCTTCTGCGTGCCGTGCGCGGCCAGCACTCCGCCGGCGCCCAGCCGGAGCAGCAGCAGGCCCAGATCACGTCGGTCGTAACAGCTCACGATGACTCCCGGAACAGACAGAAGGGGCGGGGGGACACCCCACGCGTTTCCACCGTCGCACCCCTCACACCTACCGGCCCCGCCCGCCGTGCCGTTCGGGTGGCGCGCTCCCGGCGGTGGTGTGACTCTGACTGCCATGACGATTCAGACAGCCAAGCTGAGCGACCCGGCCGTCCGCGCCTTCGTCACCGCCGTCAACGCCCATGACCGCGAGGCCTTCCTGAAGCTCCTCGCCCCCGGCGCGACCATGGCGGACGACGGGTCCGACCGCGACCTCGACGAGTGGGTCGACCGGGAGATCTTCACCTCCCACGGTCACATGGAGGTCGACAACGAGTCCCAGGGCGGCCGTGCCCTCCTCGCCCGCTACAGCAACGACACCTGGGGCGAGATGCGCACCAGGTGGAGCTTCACGGTCGAGGACGACGGCAGGATCTCCCGCTTCGAGACCGGCCAGGCCTGAACCTCGTACGGCAGCCCGCGCAGCCCGCGCACCCCGTACGCCGGCACAGCCGGAAACAACCCGCAGAAACCCCTTGCCCTAGAGCGCACTCCAACTCCTAGCGTGCAACGTCATGGAGACCACGGAGACCACACGCACACTGGGCCGCACCGGCATTGAGGTCAGCGCCCTCGGCTTCGGCTGCTGGGCGATCGGCGGGGAATGGCAGGACGCCGACGGGCAGCCGCTCGGGTGGGGCAAGGTCGACGACGAGGAGTCCGTACGGGCGGTCCGGCGCGCCCTCGATCTGGGCGTCACGTTCTTCGACACCGCCGACACCTACGGCGCCGGACACAGCGAACGCGTCCTGGGCCGGGCGCTCGGCAAGCGCCGGGACGACGTGGTCCTCGCCACCAAGTGGGGCAACGTCTTCGACGAGGCCACTCGTACGCTCACGGGCGGCGACGACACCCCGGCCTACGCCCGCCGCGCCCTGACGGCATCCCTCACCCGCCTCGGCACCGACCACATCGACCTCTACCAGCTGCACCTCTCGGACGCCGACCCGGAGCGTGCCGCCGAACTGCGCGATACCTGCGAGGAGTTCGTGCGCGAGGGGCTGATCCGGGCGTACGCCTGGAGCACCGACGACCCGGCCCGCGCCGCCGTGTTCGCCGAGGGGGAGCACTGTGCGGCCGTACAGCACGCCATCAACGTGCTGCAGGACGCGCCCGAAATGCTGGCGCTGTGCGACGAGTTGGACCTGGCGAGCATCAACCGCAGTCCGCTCGCCATGGGGTTGCTGACCGGGAAGCGGCATGGGGCCCTGGAGGCCGGGGACATCCGGAGTCGTCCGCCGCAGTGGTTGCAGGGGTTCGAGGAGGGCTCCGGTGCCGCCGCCGACTGGGTCGCCCGCGTCGACGCGCTGAAGGACGTCCTCACCAGCGGCGGCCGTACGCCCGCCCAGGGCGCCCTCGCCTGGCTGTGGGCGCGCAGCCCGCGCACGGTCCCGATCCCGGGCTTCCGTTCGGTCGCCCAGGCCGAGCAGAACGCGGGCGCGATCGAGAAGGGGCCGCTCACCGCGGAGCAGATGGCCGAGGTCGACCACATCATCGGGCGGTGAACGGCCCCTCCTAGGGGATCCGGGGGATCACAGGCGCGGGGATCAGAGACGCACGGTCTGTTCGGTCAGGCTGATGTGGCCGGCCTTGATGGTGGCCACGCGGGGGACGCGGCGGGCGATCGACGAATCGTGGGTGACCAGGACGAAGGTCAGCCCGTGCTCGACGCGGATGAATGCGGATGCGCGCGCGTCGACGCAAGATCGCCGCGGCAGCCGTTCCCCCGCACCGGTGCGTACCCCGCAGCCCCCCGCGAGATCCACCCCCACCCGGTGCGGGGAACGGCTGCCGCCACCCCCCTCGGGTGCGGTTGGCGGAAGCCGGGTCCTCCAAGTGTGAAGCTCTTGTGGAGGAGATGACGAGCATAAGGCCGTCACCGGCACTTATGGTGCGGAATTCTCGATTCCGTTTGTGCAGGTTGTGCTCAGCCGCGCCCCACGTACGGCATCGTCGTCGCCAGTACCGTCGCGAACTGCACGTTCGCCGCCAGTGGCAGCTCCGCCATGTGCCGCACGGTCCGCGCGACATCGGCGACGTCCATCACCGGCTCGGGCGCCATTTCCCCGTTGGCCTGGAGGGCGCCGGTCCGCATGCGCTCGGTCATGTCGGTCGCCGCGTTGCCGATGTCGATCTGCCCGACCGCGATGCCGTACGGCCGCCCGTCGAGGGACAGCGCCTTGGTCAGCCCCGTCAGCGCGTGCTTGGTCGCGGTGTAGGCGACGGAGTGCGGCCGGGGTGTGTGCGCCGAGATGGAGCCGTTGTTGATGATCCGGCCGCCCCGCGGGTCCTGCTCCTTCATCTGCCGGTACGCGGCCTGAGCGCACAGGAACGCCCCGTTGAGGTTGGTGTCCACCACGTGCCGCCAGGCGTCGTACGGCAGTTCCTCGACGGGCACCCCGCCCGGCCCGAAGGTCCCCGCGTTGTTGAACAGCAGGTCGACGCGCCCGAAGCGGTCCACGGTGGCGGCGAACAGCGCGGCCACGTCGTCCGGCCGTGACACATCCGTGCGTACGGCGATCGAAGCCGCCTCGGCGCCCTCGGTGCCGCCGGGCGCCAGTGCCGCCGTCCCCTCCAGTGTCTCCGGTCGCCGGCCCGCCAGCGCGACCGACCAGCCCGCGCGCAGCAGCTCCACGGCGACCGCGCGGCCGATGCCGGAGCCGGCGCCGGTCACCACCGCGATCCTCGAATCCTTCGCAGTTCGCATGGCATTCATGGGCCCGCAGCGTACGGGAGGGGCTGGACGGGGTCCGCGGTACGGAACTCATCCGTCCGCCATCTGAGTGTTGTGTACGTGCCAACCGGACGTCGTTCCCGGCCACTCCAATGGCTCCTGCACTCATCAGTCAGGGGAGGACCGGATGACACTCGACACCCGCCCGTCACAGCACGCCCCCGAACTCCGCGCCGTCGCCCGCCATGTGAACCGCCGCCGCTTCCTGACCGCCACCGGCGCCGCCGCCGCGCTCGCGTTCTCCGTGAACCTGCCCGCCGCCGGCGCGGCGAGCGCCGCCGAGCTCGACGCCGCGAAGATCACCGAGAACCCCTTCACCCTCGGCGTCGGATCGGGCGACCCGCTGCCCGACTCCGTGCTCCTGTGGACCCGGCTCGCCCCCGCCCCGTACCAGCCCGACGGCGGCCTCCCGGCCGAACGCGTCCTGGTCCACTGGGAGGTGGCCCACGACGAGCGGTTCCGCCGGATCGTCAGACGCGGCACGGCCGTGGCACACCCCGAGTTCCACCACACCGTCCACGCCGAGGTCACCCACCTCGGCTCCGACCGCGTCTTCCACTACCGCTTCCGCGCGGGCAGTTGGATCAGCCCCGTCGGCCGCACCCGCACCGCACCGGCCCCCGGCAGCCGCACCTCGGCGCTCACCTTCGCCGCCGTCTCCTGCCAGGCGTACACCGACGGCTACTTCACCCCGTACGGCCATCTCGCCGCCGAGGACGTCGACGTGGTCTTCCACCTCGGGGACTACCTGTACGAGTACGCGGTCAACTCGGTGGGCGGCTACCGCAACCACACCGACCGCACCCTCCCCGCGGTGTTCAACCGCGAGACGGTCACCCTGGAGGACTACCGCCTGCGCTACGCCCTCTACAAGTCCGACCCGGACCTGATGGCCGCGCACGCCGCGCACCCCTTCGTCGTCACCTGGGACGACCACGAGACCGAGAACAACTACGCCGACGAGACCCCCGAGAACAGCGTCCCGCCGGAGGAGTTCCTGCTGCGCCGCGCCGCCGCCTACCGTGCCTACTGGGAGAACCAGCCGCTGCGCCGCCCGCAGCAGCCCGCGGGACCCGACATGCGGCTCTACCGGCGTCTGCACTGGGGCCGGCTCGCCCAGTTCGACATCCTCGACACCCGCCAGTACCGCTCCGACCAGGCCTACGGCGACGGCCTCGACCTGCCCGGCCCCGAGATCGACGACCCGGCGCGCACGATGACCGGCGAGACCCAGGAGCGGTGGCTGCTCGACGGCTGGCGCGACTCACGCGCCCTGTGGAACGTCGTACCGCAGCAGGTGAACTTCTCGCAGCGCAAGCTCGATCTGACGGATCCGGCACGGCTGTCGATGGACGCCTGGGACGGCTACCGGGCCTCCCGCCGCCGGATCCTCGACGGGGCCAAGGCGGCCGGCATCGACAACCTGATGGTCCTCACCGGTGACGTGCACGTCGCGTACGCCTACGACATCAAGGACGACTTCGACGACCCCGCCTCCCGCACCCTCGGCACCGAGATCGTCGGATCGTCGATCTCCAGCGGCCGGGACGGCGCCGACAAGCCCTCCACCTGGGACACGTACACCCGGGCCAACCCGCACATGAAGTTCTACAACGGGCTGCGCGGCTACGTGACCGTCGAGCTGGGCCGCGAGCGGGCCCGGGCCGACTTCAGGAGCGTGCCGTACGTGACCAGGCCCGGGGCGCCGATCGCGACGGCCGCGTCCTTCGTGACCCAGGTGGGGGAGCAGGGGCTCACGCCGGCGTGAGCCCGGCCACCTGGTTCGCCGGGTCCTCCCCGGGATAGCGGACGCCGACGCGGTCCCGTATCGCGTCGAGCGTCCGCATCACGGCAAGGGTGCCGTCGAGCGGGACGAGCGGGGACTCGGTCTCGCCGGCCCGCACGGCGCGCATGACCTCCAGGGCCTCGTGCCGGAGGCTGCCCCGGGGACCGTCCGCCGGGTCGGCGGCGAACTCCTCCGGGTCGCGGCCGTCGCGGTGCAGCACGAAACGGTCGGTGTGGAAGAAGCCGTACGGGATGTCGATGCGGCCCAGCGAGCCCGTGACGGACGCGGTGGTGGCCGTACCGCCGATGACGGAACAGTGCACCGAGGCGAGCGCGCCGCCGTCCCAGGAGAGCAGCGCGCTCGTCTGCAGGTCGACGCCCTCGTCGGACAGCGTGGCGCGTGCCGCGATGTCCGACGGCTCGCCGAGCAGCAGGTGGGCGAAGGACACCGGGTAGACGCCGAGGTCGAGCAGCGCGCCGCCGCCCTGCTGCGGGTCACGCAGCCGGTGGGTGGGCGGGAAGGGGCCGGCGAGGCCGAAGTCGGCGTGCACACTGCGTACCTCGCCGATCGCGCCGTCCCGGACCAGGTCGGCCAGGCGCCGGATCAGCGGGTTGCAGTACATCCACATGGCCTCCATCAGGAAGCTGCCGCGCTTCCTCGCCAGCGCGACCAGTTCCTCGGCCTCGCGCGCGTTCAGCGTGAACGCCTTCTCGCACAGCACGTTCCGCCCGGCCTCCAGGCACAGGCCCGCGGCCGCGCGGTGTGCCGAGTGCGGGGTGGCGACGTACACGACGTCGACGTCCTCGTCCTGGGCGAGGGCGTCCCAGCCGCCGTACGCGCGCGCGATCCCGAACCGCTCCGCGAACGCCTTCGCCGACTCCTCGGTCCGCGAGGCCACCGCCACGACCTCCGCGTCCGGCAGATCCACCAGGTCAGCGGTGAACGCCGCCGCGATCCCGCCCGTCGCCAGGATCCCCCAGCGCACCTTCTGCTCCGTCATCCCGGCCCCACCCTCGCTTTACCGCACCTCGTCACTCTGTACGAGCTGAGAGCATAGGCGGCGGATCACTCGGAGAGGGAGGGGCACATGCCCGAGCACGGGGCGTCGACACCGGACACGTCACAGGCAGCCGTACCCGGCACGGGCACCCCGGTCCGGGCGGTGCGCCGCACCGGCCTGCTCGTCACCTTCGTCCTCGGCGGCCTCACCGCCACACCCCCGCTGGCGATGGACATGTACCTCCCCGCGCTCCCGGCGGTCACCGACTCCCTGCACGCGCCCGCCGCCACCGTCCAGCTCACCCTCACCGCCTGCCTGGTCGGCATGGCGCTCGGCCAGATAGTGGTCGGCCCGATGAGCGACAAGTGGGGCCGCCGACGGCCCCTGCTCGTCGGACTGGTCATCTACGTCGCCGCCACCGCCGTCTGCGCCTTCGCGCCCACCGTCGAAATGCTGGTCGCCTTCCGGCTGGCCCAGGGCCTCGCCGGCGCGGCCGGGATTGTGATCGCGCGGGCCGTCGTACGGGACATGTACGACGGCGTGGCCATGGCCCGCTTCTTCTCCAACCTCATGCTGATCTCCGGGGTCGCCCCGATCGTGGCGCCGCTCGTCGGCGGCCAGATCCTGCGGGTGACGGACTGGCGGGGGGTGTTCGTGGTGCTGACGGTCATCGGGGCCGCGCTCACCGTCCTGGTGTGGCTGCGGCTGCCCGAGACCCTGGCACCGGCCGACCGGCACGGCGGCGGCTTCGGCGAGGCCGTGCGCTCCATGCGCACCCTGCTCGCCGACCGTGTCTTCTCGGGCTACGTCCTCACCGGCAGCTTCGCCTTCGTCGTCGTCTTCGCCTACATCTCGGCGTCGCCGTTCGTCATCCAGGAGATCTACGGCGCCTCCCCGCAGACCTTCAGCCTGCTGTTCGGCGTCAACTCCGTCGGCCTGGTGATCACCGGCCAGATCAACGGAAAGCTGCTGGTCGGCCGGGTCAGTCTCGACAAGGTGCTCGCCGTCGGCCTCGTCCTGCTCGGCGTCGCCGCGACCGCGCTGCTGCTGATGTCGGCGGGCGTCTTCGGCGAGGTGGGGCTCGCGCCGATCGCCGCCGGACTGTTCCTGGTGATGTCCGCGATCGCCCTGACCATGCCCAACGCCCAGGCACTCGCCCTGATGCGCGTCGAGCACTCGGCCGGCGCCGCCTCCGCGCTGCTCGGCACCTCCTCCTTCCTCGTCGGCGCGGTCGCGGCACCGCTGGTCGGCATCGCCGGCGAGGACACCGCCGTACCGATGGCGCTCGTCCAACTGGGTGCCGTACTGGTGGCGGGCGCCTGCTTCGTGGTTATGTGCCGTCCTTGGAACAGACGTGCGAGCACGGAGGGAGTGGAGAGCTGAGCGCGCCGAAACTGCGCAGCGACACCCCGGAACGAGCCGGGCTCGACCCCGAGGAACTCGGACACCTCGCCCAGCACGTCCACGACCTCACCGCCGGCGAGCGCCCCTGGGCGGCGGGTGCCGTCGTGGTCGCCGGGCGCGGCCCGGTGATCGCCGTGGAGGAGGCGGCGGGCTGGGCCGTCCGGTACGCCTCCTACGACCCCGCGACGGACCAGGGCGTGGAACTGCCGCCCCAGGCACGCGTCCCGATGACCGTCGACACCCCCTTCGACCTGGCCTCCCTCACCAAACTGTTCACGTCGGTCGCGGCCGTCCAGCAGATCGAGAGGGGCACGCTCGGCATCGACGCGCGCGTCGGCGCCTACCTCCCGGACTTCCGGGCGGCCGCCGAGCACGGCATCACCGTACGAGAGCTGCTCACCCACACCTCCGGCCTACGGCCCGACCTCCCCCTGTACGAACGCGCCGACGACGCGGAACGCCTGGCGATGCTGCGGGCTGAGCCCCCGATGGGCGTGCCCGGCACCTACACCTACTCCGACCTGAACCTGCTCCTGCTCCAGCACGTCCTGGAACGCATCACCGGCCGCACCCTCGACGTCCTCGTCCACGACGGCATCACCCGCCCCCTCGGCATGACGTCCACCTCCTTCGGCCCGAGCCCCGGCGCGGCCGCCACCGAGGACCAGCGCCGGCCGTGGGCCAAGGCGGACCGGGGCATGCTGCGGGGCGTGGTCCACGACGAGACCGCCGGGGCGGTGGGCGGCGTGGCCGGCCCCGCGGGCCGGGTCTCGACCGGCCGGGACCGCGCCCGCTGCTGCCGCGCGGGACTGGCGGGCGGGGCGGAACGCCCCCCCCCCCGCCCCCCAGACCCGCGCGGCAGAAGCGGGCGTGGCCCCGGCCGGTCGAGACCAGGCCCGCGTGGCCGGCCACGCGGGCCTGTTCTCGACCGGCCGGGACCTCGCCGTCTTCTGCCGCGCGTTACTGGCGGGCGGGGCGTACGGCCCCGCCCGCATCCTCGGCCCGGACTTCGTGGAACTGATGCTGACCCCGCCCGGCCTGGGCTTCGCCCTCGACCAGCCCTGGTTCATGGGGGAGCTGGCGGGAAGGGGAGCGGCGGGCCACACCGGCTTCACCGGAACCTCGCTGGTGATGGACCAGGCGACGGACACGTTCCTGGTGCTGCTCGCGAACACGGTCCATCCCCGAAGACGGCCGCCGGACAGCAGACCGCGGGCCAGGGCGGCGACGTGGGTGGCGAGGGCGGTGCGGGAGACGTAGGCGGGCGCCTTCGTATCCGGCCCACCGAGTGGGGTGGGGGACGGGCACAGGCCGGGGTCCAGGGGCGGAGCCCGCTGGCGGGGCTCTGGGGCGGACCCCCCGCAGGACCTGCGACCACACGCGGCGCCCATAGAATTGCCGGGTGAACGCCCCCGCACCCCCGGCCGCCGAAACCCTCCGCTCCGCCCTCGCCGACCTCCTCGACGGGCTTCCGCCCCGGCAGGCCGCGCAGGCAGTCGACCGGCTGATCGCCAACTACCGGGGCGCCACCCCCACCAACGCCCCCATCCTCCGCGACCGCGCCGACGTGGTCGCCTACGCCGCCTACCGGATGCCCGCCACCTTCGAGGCCGTGCACTCCGCACTGGAGGCGTTCGCGCAGGCCGCCCCCGACTGGGCCCCCGGCAGCCACATCGACGTCGGCGGCGGCACCGGTGCCGCGACCTGGGCCGTCAGCGCGACCTGGCCCGGCGAGCGCCCCGTCACCGTCCTCGACTGGGCCGAACCCGCGCTCGCCCTCGGCCGGGAGGTCGCCGCCACCAACCCGGCGCTGCGCGCCGTGAACTGGCAGCGCGCCCGCATCGGCTCGGCGCTCGCCCTCGACAGCACCGACCTGGTCACCGTGTCGTACGTCCTGAACGAGCTCACCGCTCCCGACCGCGTCGCCCTCGTGGACGCCGCCGCGAACGCCGCGCAGGCCGTCGTCATCGTCGAAGCCGGCACCCCCGGCGGCTACGCCCGGGTCATCGAGGCCCGCGACCGGCTGATCGCCGCCGGCTTCCGGGTGGCGGCGCCCTGTCCGCACAGCGCGGCCTGCCCCATCGTCCCGGGTGAGGACTGGTGCCACTTCTCGGCCCGGGTCAGCCGGTCCTCCCTCCACCGTCAGGTCAAGGGCGGGTCCCTTCCCTACGAGGACGAGAAGTTCGCGTACGTCGCGGCCGCCCGTTTCCCCGCTGCTCCGGCGCCCTCCCGCGTCGTGCGGCGGCCGCAGATCCGCAAGGGTCAGGTGCTCCTCGATCTGTGCGAGCCCGAGGAGCGACTGACCCGCCGCACGATCACCAAGCGCCACGGCGATCTGTACAAGGCGGCCCGCGACACGGACTGGGGCGATGCCTGGCCGCCGTGAGGTTTCCTCGCCCCCGCCGCCCCTTCCCGTTCCCGTCCCTGAGGGCTGCGCCCTCAGACCTCCACGTCGCGCTGAAAATTCAGCCCCTCCGGCGTTTGAGGGGCGGGGTCTGGGGCGGCGCCCCAGAAAGACGGGGACGGGAAGGGGCGGCGGGGGCGAGGCAAACCCGCCCGACCGACGAGACGTCCCGTCTCACCTGCCTGCTACCGTCGGCACATGGTCAAGCAGCCCGCCCCCGACACCACCCGCCGCAGCGAGAGATCCCGCCGCGCCATCTACGACGCCGCCATCGCCCTCGTCGCCGAGGTCGGCTACCCCAGGACCACCATCGAGGGCATCGCCGCCCGCGCCGGCGTCGGCAAGCAGACGATCTACCGGTGGTGGTCGTCGAAGGCGGACGTCCTGCTGGAGGCGTTCCTCGACCTGAGCGAACAGGCGGCGCGGGAGGCGGACCCGCAGGACGTGTACGCCATCCCGGACACCGGCGACCTCGCCGCCGACCTGAAGGCCGTACTCCGGGCCACCGTCGACCAGCTCAAGGACCCCCGGTTCGAAGCACCGTCCCGCGCCCTGGCCGCCGAGGGCGTGGTCGACGAGCAACTCGGCCGGGTCATGGTCGGCAAGCTCCTCGAACCGTCGCTCCAGCTGTACGTGGACCGTCTGCGCGCCGCGCAGGAGGCAGGCCAGGTCCGTCAGGAGATCGACCCCCGCATCGCCCTCGAACTCTTCGTCTCACCGCTGGCGCAGCGCTGGCTGCAGTACACCGGCCCGATCTCGTACGACTACACCGACACCCTCGTCGACTACGCCCTCCACGGACTCGCGCCCAGGTGAGCCCGTCGGGCGGGCCGCCGTGCCAGCCGCCCCGGCGCGTCCGTGATGATCCCGTCGCAGCCCAGCGCGAGTGCCCGGTCCCGCTCGGCGGGCGTGAGCACGGTGTGCGCCCAGACGCGGGGGATGCCGGAGCGCACCGCCCGCAGGAGGTCGGCGTCCCGCGCCCGGTGGTCGACGTCGAGCAGGTCGACGTAGGAGCGCCAGCGCTCGGGACGGTCCCGCCGCAGCTGCCCGGCCGTGCGCCACAGCTGGGAGAGCAGGCCCAGGCGATGGGTCCGCCGGGCCACCTCGGGATCGTTGGAGTTGACGAAGACCGAGCGGGTCAGGCCCCGGGCGCGGATCATCCCGGCCAGCCCGTCGAGGCCGCGCGGGTCCTTCGCCTCCAGCATCAGCACGATCCGCCCGCCGAGGCGGTCCAGTACCTCGGCCACCGTCGGCGGGCGCTCGGAGCGCCAGCTCCCCGGCAGTGACGCCCGCGGCCGCAGCCGCACCCCCTGCCACTCCGGCGCGTTCAGCCCGCGCACCTCACCGCCGAGGAACGTCGTGCGGTTCAGGGTGCGGTCGTGCAGGACGACGAGCGTGCCGTCGCGCAGCATCTGTGTGTCCAGGTCCAGCACCTGTGCCGTGCCGCGCCGGTAGGCCGCCATCAGCCCCGACATGCTGTTCTCGGGCACCTCACGGGCACCGCCGCGATGAGCGACGTACGTCACGGGGGGCAACGAGTCCACGGTCAGCGGCCCGGCGCCCCACTCCAGCGGGGCCGTCGGCCCCGTGAGTGTCAGCGAGATCAGGGAGGCGACGGAGGCCAGACCGGTCAACGCGATCCATGTGACCATGCCGACCACGGTAGGTGGGTAAATCGTGGCAAAGCGTGCAATGACACTCGATCTCGGTGACGGCCCGTCTCGCCCCAGCCATCCCTGTTGTCGGCTCCGGCCCCCCCGAAGCGCAGGAAAGTGGGACCATAGGGCATGCTGTTCCGCACGACAGCGAGGCGAGGGGATAGATGAGCGCGGAGTTCGGCGGTCGCACCGGCCGGCAGGGCAAAATCTCCCAATGGCTGCGTGGACGCCGCCCGAAGGAGGCCGTCGGGGACGACGGCCGTGAGGCCCTGCTGCTCGCTGCCGCCGGAGCGGGGCTGCCGCTGGCGCCCGCCGCGTATCCCGCCCCCGGCTACGGCTGTTCCTGCGACCGCGTCGGCTGTCCCACCCCGGCCCGGCACCCCGTGTCGTTCGCCTGGCAGACCCAGTCGACCACCGACCGCGGACAGATCGAACGCTGGGCCCGGCACCAGCCGCAGGCCAACTTCATCACCGCGACCGGCATGGTGCACGACGTCCTGGACGTGCCGCTGGAGGTCGGAAGGGAAGCGCTGGAGCGGCTGCTCGACGCCGGCATCGACGTCGGCCCGGTCGCCGAGAGCGGCGGCGACCGCCTGCTCTTCTTCACCCTCACCCGCGGCACCCCCGAGGACGAGGACGAGTGGTGGCCGTGCGAGCTGGACTGCCACCCCGAGACGATGGACGAGCACCCCGGCCTGCGCTGGCACTGCCGCGGCTCCTACGTCCTCGTCCCGCCCGCCCGGCTCCCCGGTGACGACCGGTCCGTGTACTGGATCCGCGGCCTGGAGCACCCGCTGCCCGACCCGCTGACCCTCCTGGAAGTCCTCACCGACGCCTGCGCCCGCTACATCGGCGAGGAATCCGACCACGTCAACTCGGCCTGGCCCACGCGCCGCTGAGCCCCGCGCCCGCCAAGGGACCGCCGCAAGGGCCCGCCATATTCAGGCCGCCGGCCGGCGCGTTCGAGACACGTAACCTGCTCTACCGCCCGGGCGTACTCATCGGACACGGCGCGAACACCGGCACCGGTGCCGGGGGCACCGCCGACGCGCCCGACCACGGCACCGTCGGCGGCACCCGGCCCGCCTGATCCGCACCCGCTTCGCCGAGCCGGACACGGCGGCCGCTTGCCGTGGCCTGGTGGGACCGGCCGGCCGGGCACATCACCTAGCACGTGCGCACGGTCATGCCGGGCGGCGTCGACGCCCTGGAAGCCGCCGCCCCGAAGCCGGCGCAGGCCCCCGGCCGGTCCTACTCGCCCTCGGCCGACGTCAGCCCCTGGATCCGGCCCAGCACCGCCACCTTCTGGTCCCCCGAGCCCTTCGGCGGATCCAGCGCCACCTCGTTGGAGACGAACTGCATGGTGAGCGACTGCTTGATCTCACCGGTGGTCAGGGCGAGGACGTCCTTGTTGGGCGTCGGGACCGACGTGCCCTGCGCGGCCGTCTGCTTCTCGTAGTGGTGCGTGGTGAAGAACACCAGCGCCCCGCCGTCCTTCGTACGCAGCGCCAGCGGCGCGTAGTCGCCGCTGGTCATGGGCTCGTCGATGTACTGGGTGACCAGGCCCGGCTTCTTCGCGTTCTTCGCGCGGGCCGCACGCCACTGGTCGGTGTTCAGGCCGTCGGCGAAGCCGTCCCCGCCGCTCTTGAGGTACGAGGTGTAGTCCTTGCTCAGGTCACCGGGCGCGACGGCCACGTCGGTCGAGTTCGCGGGCACGGCCTCGGCGAAGCCGTCCGCGTCCTGCTTGAACTCCGGCACCTTCTCCGGCGCGAGCAGCGTCAGATACGCCACCTGCCACGGCTCGTCGAGGCCGCCGCGCGTGAACACGAGGAGCCAGCGCGAGGTGCCGCCCTTGTTGCCGGCCGCGTCGGCGACGAACCAGCGCGGCCAGCCCGCCTTCTTCGGGATCGTGTACTTCGCGTCCGTCAGCGTCAGCGGGGTGTGCGTCGGGTTGCCGTCCGGGTTGTTCGCGGCGCCCGCCTTCAGCCTGGCCCGGTCGATGTCCTCCAGGGCGCCGGTGACGAAGTCGGCGTCCAGGGAACTGTCGTACTCCTTGTCGGCCTCGTTGTACGCGTTCGTGAACTGCTGGAGTGCCTTGGCGGCCTCCGCCCGCGTGGCCGCGGGGAGCACCTCCTGCTCCCCGTGCACCACCATGCATCCGCTCGCCGTCAGCGACAAAGCGGTCACTGAGACTGCTATCAGTGCGCTCCGGTCAAGACTGCGGAGCCTTCGAGGGCCGCGATCCTGGCTCATCAGGTTCCTTCACCTTCCCCTTCCCGGAGGCGAACCCTACCGGGGCGAGGAAAAGCGCGAGCGTCGGGACCAAGTACAGCAGCCACACCGTGACCTGAAGGACCGTCGGGTCGGGCTGGAAGTTGAAGACGCCCTTGAGGAGAGTGCCGTACCAGCTGTCCGGGGGGACGGTCCCGGTGATGTCGAAGGCCCGGTTGGTCAGGCCCGGCAGCCAGTCGGCCTCCTGGAGGTCGTGGAAGCCGTACGCCAGCACGCCCGCGGCCACCACGACCAGCATGCCGCCGGTCCAGGTGAAGAACTTGGCGAGGTTGATGCGCACCGCGCCCCGGTAGAACAGCCAGCCCAGGAACACCGCCGTCGCGATGCCCAGGGCGACGCCGAGCAGCGGGCGCGGGGTGCCGTCGCTCGCCGCGTGCACGGACGCCCACACGAACAGGGCGGTTTCCAGGCCCTCCCGGCCGACCGCGAGGAAGGCGGTGGCGACCAGGGCGCCGGTGCCCATCTGGAGGGCGGCGTCCAGCTTGCCGTGCAGCTCCGACTTCAAGTACCGGGCGGTGCGCCGCATCCAGAACACCATCCACGTCACCAGGCCCACCGCGAGGATCGACAGGGTGCCGCCGAGCGCCTCCTGCGCCTCGAACGTCAGCTCCTGGGAGCCGAACTCGAGCGCGCAGCCGAAGCCGAGGGCGAGGGCGACCGCGACGCCGATGCCGATCCAGATGGGCTTCAGCGCGTCCCGGCGGTCCGTCTTGACCAGGTAGGCGATGAGGATGCAGACGACGAGGCTGGCCTCCAGCCCCTCGCGCAGGCCGATCAGGTAGTTGGAGAACACGGCTCAGGCCTCCTCGGTCAGCAGGGTGCTGCCCCACCAGTCGTCCTTGCCGCGGACACCGGGCGGCACCGCGAACACCGCGGAACCCACGTGCTGGATGTACTCGTTGAGCGCGTCCGTGGCCAGGTTGCGCTGGACCTGGACGAAGCCCTTGCGGACGTCCCGCTGGTAGGCCAGGAAGAACAGGCCGGCGTCGAGGCGGCCGAGACCGTCCGTGCCGTCGGTGAAGGAGTAGCCGCGGCGCAGGAGGGTCGCCCCGTGGTTGGAGTCGGGGTGCGCGAGCCGCACGTGCGCGTCGGGCTTCATCGCCTTCAGGAACGGCTTGTCGCGTTCCTTGGCCTTGCCGACCGGGGCGCCCTCGCCCTTGTCGCGGCCGAAGATGTCCTCCTGCTCCTGCAGCGAGGTGCGGTCCCAGGTCTCGATGTGCATGCGGATGCGGCGGGCGACGAGATAGGAGCCGCCGGCCATCCAGTCGGGCCCGTCCTTCGGGTCCACCCAGACGAACTTCTTCAGCCGGTCGGCCTCCGTGCCCGCGATGTTGCGGGTGCCGTCCTTGAAGCCCATCAGGTTGCGCGGAGTCTGCGCGTCGGGCGTGGTGGAGGAGGTCTTGCCGAAGCCGAGCTGCGACCAGCGGATGACGACCTTGCCGAAGCCGATTCGGGCGAGGTTGCGGATCGCGTGCACGGCGACCTGGGGGTCGTCCGCGCACGCCTGGATGCACAGGTCGCCGCCGCTGCGGTTCTTGTCGAGGTTGTCGCCGGCGAACTTGGGCAGGTCGATCAGGGCTTCGGGACGCTTGCCCTGGAGCCCGAACTTCTCGAACAGCGACGGTCCGAACCCGATCGTCAGCGTCAGCCGCGACGGCTTCAGCCCCAGCGCCTCGCCCGTGTCGTCCGGCGGGGCCTCGGCGAGACCGCCGTACGCGCCCTCGCCGACCGCGTGCCCGGCGGTCATCCTCCGCGCGGCCTCGGTCCAGTCCTTCAGCATCTGCACGAAGGCGGCGCGGTCGTCGGTGGTCACGTCGAACGCGGCGAAGTGCAGCCGGTCCTGCACGGGTGTCGAGATGCCGGCCTGATGGGTGCCGTGGAAGGCGATCGGGGCGCCCGTCGAGGCGCCGGCCGGGTCCGCGTCGTCGGCGAAGTCGGCGGCACCGGTCATCGCGACCGTGCCGCCGGCCGCGACGGCACCGAGCGCGAGCCCGGCACCGCCCCAGCCGATCAGCGCGCGCCGGGAGGGAGCGGTGGCTTCTGCGGAGTTGTCCGTCATGAGCGTCCCTACTTCGCGACGACGGCGGCGGCGAGCTTGGACAGCGGCTCCGCGAGCGCGTTCACCGCGTCCGACAGCTCCTTCTGCTCGGCCTTGCTGACCTTGTCGTACGAGGTGAAGTCGTACGACGACGTGTTCGGCCGGTACTTGTCCAACCGCGTGTTCAGCGCGGCGAACTGCTTGTCCAGTTCGGTGACCAGCGCGGCGTCGTTCTCCGTGGCCACCGGCTTCAGCAGCTCGTACGACTTCTCCGCGCCCTCGACGTTGGCCTTGAAGTCGACGAGGTCGGTGTGCGAGTAGCGCTCCTCCTCGCCGGTGACCTTGCCGGTGGCGACCTCGTCGAGGAGTTCCTTGGCGCCGTTGGCCATGGACGTCGGGGTGATGTCGGCCTTGCCGACCCGCTTCTGCCAGTCCTTGAGGTCGGTGATCAGCTGGTCGGCGAGGGTCTTCTCCTCGGCGCCGATCTTCTTGTCCTGCCAGAGGGCCTTCTCCAGGCGGTGCCAGCCGGTGAACTCCTGGCCGTCCTCCAGGCCGTCCGCGCGGACGTCGACCTTCGGGTCGATGTCGCCGAAGGACTCGGCGACCGGCTCGGTGCGCTCCCAGCCGATGCGGGAGGGCGCGTATGCCTTCTTGGCGGCCTCTATGTCGCCGTCCTTGACCGCCTTGGCGAAGGTCTCGGCGAGCGGCAGCGTCTCGTCGGCCTGCGCCTGCACGTACGCGCGGTAGGAGGCGACGGCCTTGTCGAGGCGCGGGTCACGCTTGGCGACCGTGCCGCCGGTGGCCTTGACGTCCTGGCGGATGCCCTTGCCCTTCATGCCGGGCTTGCAGGCGATCGTGTAGTCGCCGGCCTTCACCTCGGCGGTGACCCGCTGCTTGGTGCCGGGGCCGATGTTCTCGCGCTCGGTCACGATCCGGTCGTCCGGGAACAGGACGTAGACCTCGGTGACCTTGGAGCCCTTGTTCTCGATCGCGAGCTCGACGTGCCCGGCCGGGAACTCCTTCTTCGACACCTCGCACTTGTCGTCCGTCGCCGTCACCTCGATGACCCGGTCGCCGGTCCCCGAACTGCCCTTCTCGGTGCAGCCGGTGACGGCGGCGAGCGTCGCCGCGGTGGCGACAGCTGTGAGAGCGGAGATTCTGACGGCTCGCATGCGGGCTCCAAGGAATGGCCGAAAAATACGCGTGACGCGCCTCACATAAGGTGAGGCTCGCCTAACGTACCTAAGGTTTTCCTGTGTCCGACCCCTTCAAGCGGTGATTCAGCTCTCATGGACGCTGTATGAGCACGGACTGATCACGGTGGCCAAAAGTGGATCTCAGGAGGAGGTCAAGTTCCGGTCAAGCATCGCGGCGCCGGGTCACCAGAACCTCCCCCGTGCGCGGATGCGGAAGCACCTCGACGGGCTGGTCGTAGACCTCCGTCAGCAGCCGGTCGGAGAACACCTCTGTCGGCGGGCCCTCGGCGGCCACCCGGCCGGCGTGCAGGATCGCGACCCGGTGCGCGCAGGCCGCCGCGAGCCCCAGGTCGTGCAGGACGACCACCACGGCGTCCCCGGCCCGCGCCCGCTCCCGGAGGAGAGGCGCGCGCTGGGCGAGCACCCTGGCCGGGCGACCCGGGCCCACTCGCCCCCGCTGAGCGCGGAGACGGCCGTACGGCCAAGTCGGTCACCTCGGTCGCGGCCATCGCCCGGCCACGACCGCGTCGTCGTCCCGCGTGCCGAGCGCCGCCCAGGGCGCCCGGCCCATGCGGACGACCTCCTCGACCCGGAAGGGGAAGGGCAGCGCCGCCGACTGGGGCGGCACGGCCCGGCGCAGGTCGAGTTGGGGTGCGGACCAGTCGGTCGCCGGGCGGCCGTGGACGCGTACGACCCCCGTGGCGGGCGGCAGATCGGCGGCCAGGGCGCCCAACAGCGTCGAGTTACCGGCTCCGTCGGGACCGAGGAGGGCGAGCACCTCGCCCGCCCGGACGGTCACGGACACCACGCGCGGGACATCGCGGTGACCGAGGCGGAAACGCAGGTCCTCGGCCTCGGCCAGGACGTCTCCCGACCGGATGGGAGCGGGCGGTACGGGGCGGGGACGCACCCGTTTCATGCCGGTCCGCCGCTCAAGGCACAATGCCCCGCGTGACTGACTACGACGTGCTCCGTGTCTTCTGCGGAGCGAACGGCGGATACGGCAACGAGCTCGGCGTCGTCCGCGAGGGCTCCCTGCTGCCGGACCCGGACGAACGGCAGGCGTTCGCCGGGAAACTGGGCTTCAGCGAGACCGTCTTCGTGGACGACCCCGAGCGCGGCGTCATCGACATCTACACGCCCACCCTGCGCCTGCCCTTCGCCGGCCACCCCTGCGTCGGCACGGCCTGGCTGCTCGACGTGCCCGAACTGGTCACGCCGGCCGGGGTGGTGGGCACCCGACTGGACGGCGAGTTCAGCTGGATCGAGGCGCAGTCGCAGTGGGTCCCCCCGCGCACGCTGCGCCAGTACGCCACGGCGGCGGAGGTCGACGACCTGTCGGTGCCGCCGAAGGGGGAGTGGATCTACGCCTGGGCCTGGGAGGACGAGGCGGCCGGCCGCGTCCGCGCCCGCGCCTTCCCGGGCCGCGACGACGGCATCGAGGAGGACGAGGCGACGGGCGCGGCGGCGCTCCTGCTCACCGACCGGCTGGGCCGCGCCCTGAACATCACGCAGGGCGCGGGCTCGCAGATCCTCACGGCTCCGCAGCCGGGGGGCTGGGTGGAGGTCGGCGGGCGGGTGTTCCTGGAGCGCTGACCGTCAGGCGCTCAGCGGAAACTCGTCCCCGAGGGCCCGGAGCACCTCGATGTTCAGTGCGAACGCCCTCCGGCACTCCGCGACGATCCGCTGCTTCTCCAGGTCGTCCGCGCGGACGGCGTCCAGCAGCTCGCGGTAACCCCGCTTGAACGCGGCCGGGTTGGAGATCTCCTCGAAGACGTAGAAACGGACGCCGTCCCCCTTCTTCGCGAAGCCCCAGGTCTTCTCCGCCTTGTCGCGGATGATCTGACCGCCGGACAGGTCGCCGAGGTAGCGCGTGTAGTGGTGGGCGATGTAACCGGCCGACCACTGCTCGACGCACTCCCGCACCCGCTCCACGTACGCGCCCGTCGCCGGCAGCGCGGACATCCGCGCCCGCCAGTCCGGGCCGCGCAGATGCGCCAGGTCCCGCTCCAGCGCGGTCAGCCGGAACAGCTCGGGCTGGACGAACGGCCCCGCCACCGGGTCCGACGCCAGCTTCTCGGCGCCGCTCTCCAGTGCCTCGTACACGAACCACAGCTGCTCGGTGTACCGCGCGTACGCGTCGACGCCGAGGCCGCCGCCGAGCAGGTCGCTGATGAACGTCGAGGTGTTCGCCTCTTCGTGCTGCTCGTGGGAGGCGGTGCGGATGACTGTCGAGAAGGAGTCCATGGCCCCGATTTTCTGTGGTTAGGGTAACCTAAGTCAATGCTTTTGCCGACTCTCTGTCGGTAAGACCGTACCCGTGAAACCCGGGGCCCACATGCGGAAAGCCCGCCCTCCGAAGAGGGCGGGCTCGGGCGAACGGCGGAGGTGTGGCAGGGCCGCGAGGGGCACGGCAGGGCGGCAGCGGCCCTACGGCAGGGTCAGGATCTCCGCTCCCGTCTCCGTCACCACCAGCGTGTGCTCGAACTGGGCCGTGCGCTTGCGGTCCTTCGTCACGACCGTCCACCCGTCGTCCCACATGTCGTACTCGTGGGTCCCGAGCGTCAGCATCGGCTCGATCGTGAACGTCATGCCGGGCTGGATCACGGTCGTGGCGTGCGGGCTGTCGTAGTGCGGGATGATCAGCCCGGAGTGGAACGACGAGTTGATCCCGTGGCCGGTGAAGTCCCGCACCACCCCGTACCCGAACCTCTTCGCGTACGACTCGATGACCCGACCGATGATGTTGATCTGCCGGCCCGGCTTGACCGCCTTGATCGCGCGCTCCAGGGACTCCCGGGTCCGCTCCACCAGCAGCCGGCTCTCCTCGTCGACGTCCCCGACGAGGTACGTCGCGTTGTTGTCGCCGTGCACCCCGCCGATGTACGCCGTCACGTCCAGGTTGACGATGTCGCCGTCGGCCAGGACCGTCGAGTCCGGGATGCCGTGGCAGATGACCTCGTTGACGGACGTGCACAGGGACTTGGGGAAGCCGCGGTAACCCAGCGTCGACGGATAGGCGCCGTGGTCACACATGTAGTCGTGCGCCACCTTGTCCAGCTCGTCGGTGGTGACACCCGGCGCGATCAGCTTCGCGGCCTCCGCCATCGCCCGAGCGGCGATCCGGCCGGCGCGGCGCATCGCCTCGATCGTCTCGGGCGTCTGCACCTCCGGGCCGGTGTACGGCGTCGGCGCGGGCTTGCCGACGTACTCGGGGCGGCGGATGTTTCCGGGCACGGAACGGATGGGGGACAGCTCCCCTGGGACGAGCAGCGACTGGCCAGACATGCCGACGAGTCTATCCAGCGCCCATGGGGGAACATGTCGGTGGCGAGAGGAGCTGGTCATGGCCCTGTTCAAGAAGCGGACGGTCGGCAAACCGGGCGAGTGGTACTACTGCCTGCAGCACAAGAAGGTCGAGGAGGGGCCGGAGTGCCCCGCCAAGGACCGGTTCGGGCCGTACGCCACCCGCAAGGAGGCCGAGCAGGCGATGGAGACGGCCCGCGAGCGCAACCTCGAATGGGAGAACGACCCCAAGTGGCACGACGCCCCAGCCGCGAGCCGGGACGACGACTGATCGGACCCGGTCCCGGTCGCCAGCTCGAGTCCGAGCCGGATCACGATCCCGAGTCGGTGCCTGTGCCGGTGCGGCTGACGCGCTTGCTCGCGCAGCCGCACCACCGCACCACCGCACCACGCACACCCGCCCGCCCGGCCGGTGGAGGTCACCAGCGGGCGGGGGGCGGTGCCGTGAGTTCGTCCGCCAGCCTGGAGAGGCGGTCGCGCAGGCGGCGGCGACCCCGCGGCGTCGGCAGCAGGTTCTCGCCGGCCGCCGCGCTCACCAGGTGCTGCACGCTGTCCAGGTCCAGTTCCGCCCCGTCGGGCACGGCCAGCGACTCGTGTGCCATCGCCGTCAACTCGCCCCCGCCGTCACCCAGCGCCAGCACCGTCGCCCCGGCCCGCCGGGCGTCGTGCACCCGCTCCAGCAACGGAGCGCCCGGCCCCTGAGGGGACACCACCAGCAAGGTCTCGCCCCGCCGGGCCGCGGACAGCCGCCCGGGTCCGACCGACAGATGGGCGGGGTCGGACGCGCGCGCGTCGTGCCGTACGAGAGTCGGGGCCAGCTCCGGCGTCCCCGACCACGCGGCCTCGTCCACCAGGTGGGCCGCGAGATGCCACGGCTCGTACTCCGCCGTGCCGACGAGCAGCAGCCCGCCCCCGTGCGACACCACGGACCCCCGCAATGCCCCCGCGAACCGCCGCGTGGCCCCCAACCACTCGGTCCCGGCGAGCACTTCGCGCAGCAACGCGACCCTTACGGCATCCATGCGACCGCATCCTGCCGCAACCGGCGCCCCACGGCCCCCCGGTTCACCCCATATTCGCCCAACTTGGGCCAGGCGCGAGGCTTGCTGCCCGGCCGGCGTGCTCCGGTTCCGGCCACGACCGTCCTCGTACCACCCGCGTACCACTGTCACCGGCCGTGACCCCGCCCACCTGAGCCTTCGCCGTGCGGGAGGCGCACGTAAAGTCGGCCCATGACCTCTACCGACAGTGCACAGAAGGCCCCCGCCAAGGACCCCTGGGACCTCCCCGACGTCTCCGGACTCGTCGTCGGCGTGCTCGGCGGCACCGGCCCGCAGGGCAAGGGCCTCGCCTACCGGCTCGCCAAGGCCGGCCAGAAGGTGATCATCGGCTCGCGCGCCGCGGACCGCGCCCAGGCCGCCGCCGAGGAGCTCGGGCACGGCGTCGAGGGCGCCGACAACGCCGAGACCGCCCGGCGCAGCGACATCGTGATCGTCGCCGTGCCGTGGGACGGCCACGGCAAGACCCTGGAGTCGCTGCGCGAGGAGCTGGCGGGAAAGCTCGTCGTGGACTGCGTCAACCCGCTCGGCTTCGACAAGCAGGGCGCGTACGCGCTGAAGCCGGAGGAGGGCAGTGCCGCCGAGCAGGCCGCCGCCCTGCTGCCGGACTCACGGGTGACGGCCGCCTTCCACCACCTGTCGGCGGTCCTGCTCCAGGACCCCGAGGTCGCCGAGATCGACACCGACGTGATGGTGCTGGGCGAGGTCCGCGCCGACGTCGAGATCGTCCAGGCGCTGGCCGGCCGGATCCCCGGCATGCGCGGCATCTTCGCCGGGCGACTGCGGGGCGCCCACCAGGTGGAGTCGCTGGTCGCCAACCTGATCTCCGTCAACCGCCGGTACAAGGCGCACGCGGGACTCCGTATCACCGACGTGTGAGGGCACGGAGGGCATGGGGGACACTGTCCGGTACAGCAGCGCAGTGTCCCGCATGCCCCCCGACAGGAGACTCACCCCATGCCCCGCCTCGCCCTCTACGCCCTCGTCGTCTGCGTCCTCGCCGTGGCCGCGGCGGTCGTCTCCTTCGTCCAGGGCAACTTCCTGGGGATCGTGTGGGTGCTCCTGGCGGGACTGTCGTCCAACATGTGCTGGTACTACGTGAAGCGCGAGAAGGTCCGCAGGTCCGTCACTGGCTGATCTGGCAGAACTCGTTCGTGCCCCGCCAGAAGCGGAACAGCTCCTGCCCGCAATAGGTGTCGAAGTCGCTGATCCCGAGGCTCTTGAGGATCGAGTCGACCACGTCGAAGAACACGCCGTTGACCGCCGGCAGCCACAGCAGCGCGAACACGAACAGCAGACCGAAGGGCGCGAACGGCTCCACCTGGCGCTTGAGGTTGTACGACAGCCAGGGCTCGATGATCCCGTAGCCGTCCAGGCCCGGAACCGGCAGGAAGTTCAGGATCGCGGCGGTGACCTGCAGCAGGGCGAGGAAGGCGAGGGCGAACCGGAAGTCGCGCGGCACGCCGTCCAGGGCGTCCAGCCAGAACGGGGCCGTGCACACGATCGCGAACAGGACGTTCGTCAGCGGACCGGCCGCCGAGATCAGACTGTGCCGCCAGCGGCCCTGGATCCGGCCTCGCTCGATGAAGACGGCACCGCCGGGAAGACCGATCCCGCCCATGATCACGAATATCACGGGGAGCACGATGCTCAGCAGGGCGTGCGTGTACTTCAACGGGTTCAGCGTGAGATAGCCCTTCGCGCCGACCGAGATGTCGCCGCTGTGCAGGGCGGTGCGCGCGTGCGCGTACTCGTGCAGACACAGGGAGACGATCCACGCGGCCGTCACGAACAGGAACACCGAGAAACCGGGCTGTTCGGCGAACCCGGTCCAGGTGGCCCAGCCGGTCACCGCCGTCACGGCGAGGATCCCGACGAAGACGGGACTGACCCGCCGGTCGCTGTGGCGGGTCGTGGCGGTGGTCATGGGGCTCCCTGGCCTCTCGTGCACGCGGTGGGACTGCCCGACCGTACCGGGCGCACGGGGAAAACGTCTCGCGGTCCCCTGAGGGTTCCGGGGAAGGTGGACCCATGGGGCTCTGGCATGTGTTCTACCCGGACTGGCAGATGGAGTGCTGCGGTACGCCGTTCTCGCTGGGCGAGGAGGTGACCTGGCCGCTGCTGCTCACAGACGCCGACGAGGTGCTGGGCGGCGGCTGGCACGACCAGCTCAGCAGGATCGTCGGTCCGGTGGCGGACGTGCGGGGCGAAGAGGGCGCCGTGCGGGTGGTGCGGGAGGAGACGGGCCTGCTGGTCGCACTGCAACGGCATTCCGTCGATCTCGGGGCCGCAGAGGGCCTCGACGAGGGGGAGCCGCGGCCGGGGGACCGGATCCGCTCGGTCGGTCTCCTCACGGTCGAGAACCACGGGAGCGCCGGACTCCCCGACGTCCGGGGCCGGGTACGGGCGATCCAGGTGGTGACCCAGGGCTTCGCCGAGCCCACGCCGGGCTCGGGAACGTGGCAGCCGGTGCCCGGGGAGCGCTCGCTGCGGTCGGTGGACACGTGCCCCAAGTGGTTCGGCGGCGACCGAAGCCGCTCCGACGCCGGCGCCATGGTGACCCTGGAGGTCCAGGGCACGGACTCGCCGCTGTCGCACGCCGTCCGCGAGGCGTGCGGAATCCCCCACCAGGGCGCGGCCCCCGGCGCGGAGACCGCGGGCATCCCGGCGGAGGCGCTGGCGGCCTTGCTGGCCACGTTCAGCAGGGGGGCGGGACCGAGAGGGGGCTGAGCGTGGCCCTCGCGTCTCCGGCGGTCGCCCGTTTCGGTGGGGCGCGGGCTGCGGGCCGGGATGGCCCTCTGGAGGCTGCCCCCTTCCGCGGGGCGCGGGCCCTTCCCTTCCCCCACCTGTCGGCGCTCCTTTCCGCCGCACCGCCCGAACCCCGTGACCGGCCCCGATACCACCGGAGACAATGGACCCCGTGCGCTACCGCATCCTCGGCACCACTCAGGCCCTCCGCCCCGACGGCACGCCCGTCCCCGTAGGCGGGGCGCGGCTGCGCGCGCTGCTGACCGTGCTGGCGCTGCGGCCCGGCCGTGCCGTGCCCGCCGGGCTCCTGGTCGACGAGGTGTGGGGCGACGGCGATCCGCCCGCCGACGCGACGGGCGCGTTGCAGGCGCTGGTCGGACGACTGCGCCGGGCGCTCGGCGCGGACGCGGTCGTCTCCGTGGACGGCGGCTACCGTCTCACCGCCGCGCCCGACGACATAGACCTGCACCGTTTCGAGCGGCTGGTCGGCGAGGGCATGCGGGCGCTGGCCGACGGCGACCCCGCGAAGGCGGCCGTCGTCCTCGACGACGCCCTCGCCCTGTGGCGCGGCCCCGCCCTCGCCGACCTGCCCGACCGCACCGCCGAGGCGGCCCGTCGGCAGGCCCGGCACCTTGACGCCCTGCGCGCCCGCCACACCGCCGCCCTCGCCCTCGGCCACGCCGAACAGGCCCTGCCCGAACTGACCGCCCTGTGCGACACCCACCCCCTCGACGAACCCCTCCAGTCCCTGCGCCTGCGCGCCCTGCGCGACGCCGGCCGCACGGCGGAGGCACTGGCCGCCTACGAGGCCGTACGACGGCTGCTGGCGGAGCGGCTCGGGGCGGACCCCAGCCCGGAACTGAGGGCGCTGCACGGGGAGTTGCTCCGGCCGCCAGATCGGGGCGGCCCTGGGGGCGGGCCTGGGGGCGGGGGCGACGGCGGACAGGGCGCGGACGGCTTCGGGGGTGGGGGATCCGCAGGTTCCGGGGCCCATGGAAGTGGCGGCCGGCCAAGCCCCGGAGCGCCCGCGAATGGGTCACGGCCGGATTCCGGCGCCCCGGCGACCGGACCATCCCGCGCGGCGGACGGGGACGACCTGCCCGTCCCGCCGTCCAGCACCGCTGACGGGGGCGGGCCCGGTTCCCTGTCTGGCACCAGCGATGTACGTGGGCCCGTCCAGCCCTCCGGCACCGCTGACGGACGCCAGCCCGGCCCTGTGTCCGGCACCGTCGACGGGCGCGAGTCCGTCCAGCCCTCCGGCACCGCTGACGGACGCCCGCCCGGCCCGGTGTCCGGCACCGACGACGGGCGCGAGTCCGTCCAGCCCTCCGGCACCGCTGACGGACGCCCGCCCGGCCCGGTGTCCGGCACCGACGACGGGCGCGAGTCCGTCCAGCCCTCCGGCACCGCTGACGGACGCCCGCCCGGCCCGGTGTCCGGCACCGACGACGGGCGCGAGTCCGTCCAGCCCTCCGGCACCGCTGACGGACGCCAGCCCGGCCCTGTGTCCGGCACCGTCGACGGGCGCGAGTCCGTCCAGCCCTCCGGCACCGCTGACGGACGTGGACCCGGCTCCCTGTCCGGCACGGCCGCCGGGCGCGAGTCAGGCCCTCTGTCCGGCGCGACCGACGAGGGCACGTTCGGCCCGCGGCCGGAGGCCACGGGCGGCGTCGCTCAGGGCTCGTCCGGCTCAGGGGCGGCAGCTCGGGCGCCTGGTTCCCCCGGCCCGTCCGGACCTACGGCGGCCGGTAACGGCCGAGGCCCCCACGCCTCGGCCGCCCACGCCCCCGGCGAACCCTTCGCCACCCAGATTCCCGGCGAGTCCTTCGCCCCCCAGACCCCCGGCGAGCCCCTCGCCCGCTCCACCCCCGACCCCCCACCTCCGGGCAACCTCCGCGCCCGTCTCACCTCCTTCGTCGGCCGGGAGGCCGATATCGCAGCCATTCGGGGGGATCTCGGCGTCGCACGGCTGGTCACGTTGCTCGGGCCCGGTGGGGCCGGGAAGACGCGGCTGTCGCAGGAGGCGGCGGAGGCCGTGGGGGAGGCGGCGCGGGACGGGGTGTGGCTGGCCGAGCTCGCGCCGGTGGACGACCCGGACGCCGTGCCGGAGGCGGTGCTGACCGCCGTAGGGGCGCGCGAGACCGTGTTGTACGGCGCCGGGGCGGAGGCCATGCGGGCCGGGGGCGAGCGGCACGACGACCCCGTGGAGCGGCTCGCCGAGCACTGCGGCAGGCGCCGGATGCTGCTGGTCCTCGACAACTGCGAGCACGTCGTCGAGGCCGCCGCCCGGCTGGTGGAGGAGCTGCTGGAGCGTTGCCCCGGTCTGACGGTGCTGGCGACCAGCCGTGAACCCCTCGGCGTACCGGGGGAGTTGCTGCGGCCGGTGGAACCGTTGCCCGAGCCCGTCGCGCTCAGGCTGCTCGCCGAGCGCGGGGCCGCGGCCAGGCCGGGCTTCCGGACCGGGGACGATCCCGAGTCCTGCGCCGAGATCTGCCGGCGCCTGGACGGCCTGCCGCTGGCCATCGAACTCGCCGCCGCCCGCCTGCGCATGCTGACCCCACGTCAGATCGCCGACCGGCTCGACGACCGCTTCCGGCTGCTCACCTCCGGCAGCCGTACCGTCCTGCCCCGCCAGCAGACGCTCAGGGCGGTCGTCGACTGGTCCTGGGAACTGCTGGACGAGGACGAACGGGACGTGCTGCGGCGGCTGTCCGTCTTCGCCGGCGGCTGCGACCTCGCCGCCGCCGAGGCCGTCTGCGGCCTCGCCGCCTTCGACGCGCTCGGCTCGCTCGTCGACAAGTCCCTTGTGGTGGCCGCGCCTTCGGGCGGCGAAGACATGCGCTACCGGCTGCTGGAGACCGTCGCCGAGTACGCGGGCGAACGGCTCGACGAGGCCGGCGATCGCGAAGAGACGGAGCGCGCGCACCTGACGTACTACCGCGAACTCGCCCGTACCACCGACCCGTTGCTGCGCGGCCCCGGCCAGATCGCCGCCATCGGCAGGCTGGAGCGCGAGGGGGAGAACATCCGCCTCGCCCTGCACCACGCCGTCGCGGCGGGCGACGAGCAGGAGACGCTCTGTCTGGTTCTGTCGATGTCCTGGTACTGGCAGATGCGCGACCTGCGTCAGGCCGCCCGCCAGTGGTCGCGCGAGGCGCAGACCCTCGGCCCCGACCCCTTCGCCCCGCCGGCGCGCCGCGCCGCCCCGGTGTGGGAGCGCTGTACGGACGTGCCGTTCCCGTGGACCGGCGAGATCCTCCAAGAGGCCCGGCGCGGGGTCCACCTCGTCCATCTCGCCTGCATGGACACGGAGTTGGACGCCTGGCAGACGCCCGAGGCGCAGGAGAAGCTGCGCGCCATCGCCCAGACCTACGAACCCGGCATGCCGCAGACCTGCCGTGTCCCCGGCTCCTTCTGGTTCTTCGCCGTCATCCTCTCCGGCGACATAGACCGGGTGCGCGAGATCGTCGACGCCACCGTGCTTACCTGCCGCACCGCCCCGGGCCACGAGTGGGAACTCGCCGCCGGGCTGCAGATGCGCGCCCAGATGCTCGCCAACCGCACCGACTGGGCGGGCGACGCGGCCCGCGACGCGGACGAGTCCCTGGCGATCTACCGGCGTCTGGGGGACCTGTGGGGCACCGCCGAGGCGCTCTCCGCGCGGGCCGAGGCCCATGAACGCCAGGGCGAGTACCGGCTCGCCGCCGCCGACTACGAGGCGGCGATCGAGCGGGCGAACCGGCTCGGCGCCCGCGCCCAGGCGGCGGTGCTCGCCGCCCGCCTGGGCAGCGCACTGCTGGAGGTCGGCGAGTCCGAGCGCGGCGAGCGCCTGCTGCGCGAGGTGATCGACCGTCAGGACGGCTCGGGCTCGGGCCACGAGGCGATGCCCGCCGCCCGGCTCTTCCTCGCTGGCCGCCTCGGCATGACCGGACGGACCGCCGAGGCACGTGAGCAACTCCGGTCGCTGCGCGAGGAGTTCAAGATCGCCCACTTCGTCGTCTTCGACGCCTCCATCCTGGGGGCGGAGGCCTGGCTGGACGTCCTGGACGAGCGCTGCGACGTGGCCCTGGACAGGACCCGGCGGGCGCTGGAGCTGGCCGACGACCCGCTGTCCCTGGCCATCGCACCGCAGATGCGCTCCTCCTACCTGGTCACCGCCGCGATGGCCCTCGCCGGTCTCGACGGCGGGCGCCGCGCCGATGACGCCGCCCGGTGCATCGGCGCCGCCGCGGCCATGCTGCCGCCCCGCCACGTCATGTCGTCCATGGAGCGCGACGTATGGCACCGGGCCGAGCGACGCACCCGCGCCGTGCTCGGCGACCAGGCGTACGAAGCGGCGTACGCGGAGGGCGGCGGCCTCTCTCCCGCGGAGGCCACCGCCCTGGTCTGACACGCGCCGGCCGTGCCGGGGGCGCCGGTCAGGCCTTGGTCCGGAACTTGTGGATCGCGACCGGCGCCATCACCGCCGTGATGGCCGCCGACCAGGCGAGGGTCACCCACACGTCGTGCGCGGCCGGGCCGCCCACCATCAGTCCGCGTGCGGCGTCCGCGAGCGAGGACAGCGGGTTGTAGTCGGTGAAGTTCTGCAGCCAGCCCGGCATCGACTGCGTCGGCGCGAAGATCGACGAGCCGAACTGCAGCGGCATCAGCACCAGGAAGCCCATGGCCTGCACGGACTGCGCGTTCTTCATCACCACGCCGAGGGTGAGGAACACCCACATCAGGGCGGAGCCGAAGACGGCGGAGAGCCCCACGGCGGCGAGCAGACCGGTCCAGTTGGTGATGTCGAAGCCCACCAGCACGCCGACGATCATCAGCACCACGGTCGCGAACAGCATCCGCATCAGTTCCACCGCGATCTTGGCGAACAGCACCGAGCCGCGCCCGATCGGCAGGGACCGGAAGCGGTCCATGACACCGGTGTTGAAGTCCTGGTTGAAGCCGGTGCCGACCCCCTGGGCCATGTTCATGCCCATCATGGCCATCAGGCCGGGTACGACGTACTGCACGTACGCCTCCTGGCCGCCGCCCAGCGACTGCCCGATGGAGCCGCCGAAGACGTACACGAACAGCAGCGTGAAGATGACCGGGAACAGGATGGCGTCGAACATCGACTCCGGGTCCTGGCGGATCCACAGCAGGTTGCGGCGTACCAGCGCGCCGGTGTGACGCAGGTGGCCGCGCAGCGGGATCCGGGCGTCCGTCCCGAGATCGGTGGGGGCGAGTGCGGTGGCGGTGGCGCTCATACGGCGACCTCCTGGCGGTCGTCGGCGGGCGCGGTGTCCTGCGGGGCACTGGCTCGGTGGCCGGTGAGGGACAGGAACACCTCGTCCAGGCTGGGCAGTTCGGTGGTGATGGAGGAGAGTGTGATGCCGCGCGCGGTGACGGCGCCGACCACGGCGGTCAGCTGCTCGTCGCTGAGGATCGGGACGAGGGCGGCACCGCGTTCGGCGTCCACGGTGGTGGACGCGAGGCCGGTGATGCCCAGCTCGTCGAGGTAGGCGGCGAGCGGCCGCAGCTGCAGCGGGTCGAGCGGGCGGATCCGCAGGGCGCGGCCGCCGACCTTCGCCTTGAGCTCCTCGATGGCGCCGTTCGCGATGACCTTGCCGCGGTCGACGACCGTCAGTTCCGAGGCGAGCTGCTCGGCCTCCTCCATGTACTGGGTGGTGAGCAGGACGGTGACGCCGTCGCCGACCATCCGCTTGACCTCGTCCCACACCTCGTTGCGGGTACGCGGGTCGAGACCGGTGGTGGGCTCGTCGAGGTAGAGCACGACCGGGCGGCCGATCATCGAGGCGGCCAGGTCGAGGCGCCGGCGCATGCCGCCCGAGTACGTCGCCGCGGGCCGCTTGGCCGCCTCGGTGAGCGAGAACCGCTCGAGGAGTTCGTCGGCCCGGGCGCGGGCGTCCTTGCGGGGCAGGTCGAGGAGCCGGCCGATCATGTACAGGTTCTCCCAGCCGGGGAGCTTCTCGTCCACGGAGGCGTACTGTCCGGTCAGTCCGATGACCCGGCGCAGCTGCCGGGGCTGCCGTACGACGTCGTAGCCGGCGACGGTCGCCTGGCCGGCGTCGGGCTGGATCAGGGTGGACAGGATCCGCACGAGGGTGGTCTTCCCGGCCCCGTTCGGCCCGAGCACCCCCATCACGGTGCCCTCCCGCACGTCCAGGTCGACCCCGTCCAGTGCCTTGGTCTCGCCGTAGTGCTTGACCAGCCCCCGCACGGAGACGGCGCTGCGTGCGCCGTTGGGGTTCATGTCGATTCGCGTCATGGGGAAGACGTTGTCAGCACCCACCGACAAACGACCGACAGTCCGCCGACAGCCACCTACAGGTCACCGACAGCGGGTGCGGGCCTCGCCGGGGACTCCGCCCCCGGACCTCCGGCCTATGCCCAGCCACGGTCCGTCTCGGTCGGCCGAGAGGTGTACGACAGCCTCGCGACGACCACCGCGGCCATCAGTTGAGGAACCACGACGGCGAGCCACCACGTCCGCGAGGGCGGCGCCGGTTCAGGCGCAAGAGCGAGCAGCCCGCCGACGGGGGAAGATCGGCGGGCTGCCTGTGGTGCCGCAGTGGCTCAGTGGACGCTGTGCTCCTCGGCGGGGAACGTCCCGCCGACGACGTCGTCCGCGAACGCCTTCGCCGCGTTCCCCATGACCTCACGCAGGTTCGCGTACTGCTTCACGAACTTCGGCATCCGCCCACCGGTCAGCCCGAGCATGTCGGTCCACACCAGCACCTGCGCGTCGGTCTCCGGTCCCGCGCCGATGCCGACCGTCGGAATGTGCAGCACCCGCGTCACCTCGGCCGCCAGTTCCGCCGGGACCAGCTCCAGGACCACCGCGAACGCACCCGCGTCCTGCACGGCCTTGGCGTCCCGCAGCAGTTGCTGGGCCGCCTCCTCGCCGCGCCCCTGGACGCGGTAGCCCATGGCGTTCACGGACTGCGGGGTCAGCCCGATGTGGGCCATCACGGGGATCCCGGACTCCACCAGCAGTTCGATCTGCCGGTGCGATCGCTCGCCGCCCTCCAGCTTGACGGCCCCGACCCCGGCCTCCTTGACCAGCCGGGTCGCCGAGCGCAGCGCCTGCACCGGACCCTCCTGGTAGGAGCCGAAGGGCAGGTCGCCGACGATCAGGGCGCGCTGGGTGCCCCGGACGACGGCCGCGGAGAGCATGGTCATCTCGTCGAGGGTGACGGGCACAGTGGACTCGTACCCGAGGTGACAGTTGCCCGCCGAGTCCCCGACGAGCATGACCGGGATGCCGGCCTCGTCGAAGACGGACGCGGTCATCGCGTCGTAGGCGGTGAGCATGGGCCACTTCTCGCCGCGCTCCTTGGCGTTGGCGATGTCGCGCACGGTGATACGGCGCGTGCCCTTGCCCCCGTACAGCGCCTTGCTGCCGTCGGAGGACTTCTGCTGCGCAGGCTGGGCAGCCGAAAGCTGCGTCATTGCAACGGCTCCTTCAGTCATCTCGAGGCGCCCTGACGGCGTCCCCGGACCACGTCCATGGTGGCACCTCGTGCCGGGGAGGGCCAGGGGACCCCCGTGTGATCCGCGCGTACGTAAGGTCTGGGTAAAGAAATTTCGATACGGTACCGTCTCGTATCGTAAATCGTTAGCCTCGACGGCATGACTACTCCTGCCACGGTTCACCGGCGCCGTTGGGCGATCCTCGGCGTCCTGATGCTGAGCCTGCTGATCGTGGTGCTCGACAACTCGATCCTGAACGTCGCCATCAAGACCATCTCGACACCCGCCCCGACCGGCCTGGGCGCCACCCAGGGCGAGCTGGAGTGGGCGATCAACGCCTACACCCTGGTCTTCGCCGGTCTTCTGTTCAGTGCCGGGCTGCTCGGAGACCGCCTCGGCCGCAAGAAGGTGCTGGTCGGCGGGCTCGTCGTGTTCGGCATCGGCTCCGCCCTCGCCGCCTCCTCCGGCATGCCGGGCGAGCTGATCGCCTTCCGCGCGCTGATGGGCCTCGGCGCCGCCTTCGTGATGCCGGCCACCCTCGCCGTCCTGATGAACGTCTTCGAGCGCGAGGAGCAGCCCAAGGCCATCGGCATCTGGGCGGGCGGCGTGGGCCTCGCCATCGCCATCGGCCCGATCACCGGCGGCATCCTGCTCGACCACTTCTGGTGGGGCTCGGTCTTCCTCATCAACGTGCCGATCGTGGTCGTCGCGGTCGCGCTGATGCTCTGGCTGGTGCCCGAATCCCGCGACCCGAACCCCGGCCGGCTCGACCCCGTCGGCGTCGTCCTGTCGATCGTCGGCCTCGTCCTGCTCGTCTACGGCATCATCAGGGGCGGCCAGCGGGCCGACTTCACCGACGCCACGGTCTTGGCGACCATCGCCGCCGGAATCCTCGTCCTCGTCGCCTTCGTCGTGTTCGAGAAGCGCAGCGACCATCCGTCCGTCGACGTCACCTACTTCCGGAACAAGGTCTTCTCGGCCGCGATCGCCGCCATCGCGCTGGTCTTCTTCGCGCTGATGGGAGTGACCTTCTTCTCGGTCTTCTACACCCAGAGCGTGCGCGGCTACTCGCCGCTCCAGACCGGCCTGCTGATGCTGCCGCTGGCCGCCGCCCAGATGATCTTCGCGCCGCGCGCCAGGCTGGTCGTCGACCGCTTCGGCTACAAGGCCACCACCACCGCCGGCCTGGTGGTCATCGCCGCGATGCTGGCCGCGTTCGCCACGTTGGAGGCGGACACCCCGATCTGGATGCTCGAGGTGATCTTCTTCCTGATGGGCACCGGCATGGCGCACATCATGACCCCGGTCAGCGTCGTGATCATGCAGACCCTGCCCCGTGAGAAGGCCGGCTCCGCCTCCGCGCTCAGCAACACCTTCCGCCAGGTCGGAGGCGCGCTGGGCATCGCCGTACTCGGCTCGGTGCTGTCCACGGCGTACCGCGGCGGCATCGAGGACCGGCTCGGCGCACTGCCCGCCGACCTGCGCCACACGGCGGGGGAGTCCATCGAGGCGACCCTGGGTGTCGCCGCGAAGCTCGGCCCCAGGGGCGACGCGCTCGTCGGCCCGGCCAACGACGCGTTCCTGCACGCCATGCACGTCACGGCACTGTGGGGAGCGGGCGTCGCCGTGATCGGCGCGGTGATCGTGGCGCTGTTCCTGCCGGGGAAGGTGCCCGCACGTCAGGAGGGCGAGGAGGAGCAGGAGTTGGTGGCGGCGGAGTAAAGCCCGCCCCGGTATGAGCAGGCACAGGGGAGAATCCTCCCAGTGCGACCGAAGGGACGGAGAAACGTGAGCCTTGCCGAAAGCCGGCCTCGCCAAGTCGGCCCCGCCAAGGGCCGGCCGCGCAGCGAGGCCGTGGAGCGTGCCATCGTCGAGGGGGTGATGAGGCTCCTGGAAGAGGGCGTACCGCTCGCCGAACTGTCCATCGAGCGGATCGCCCGTACCGCCGGCGTCGGCAAGGCCACCATCTACCGGCGCTGGAGCGGCAAGGAGGAACTCTTCGTCGACGTCGTGCGCACGGCGGAGCCACCGGACCCGGAACTCCCCGGCACCTCGCTGCGCGACGACCTCGTGGCCCTCCTCGAACAGTTGCGCCAACGTGGGCTGATGACCCGGTCCTCTGCGCTCCTGCACAACGTCTACGCCCAGATGAAGAGCAGCCCGAAGGTCTGGACGGCGTACCACGCCACCGTCATCGAGCCGCGGCGCCGCCGCCAGGTCGAGCTGCTGCGCCGCGGACAGCGCAGCGGCGAACTGCGCGCGGACGTCGACGCCGAGCTGATGAACGACATGTTCACCGGCCCGATGCTCTTCCGTGCCGTCATGCGGCCGGACGCCGAACTCCCGCCCGGACTGTCCGAACAGATCGTCGACACGATCCTCGAAGGACTACGGCCCGTCAGCTCACCGCCCGTCAGTTCGCCGTCCGCGTAGGCCCTGCCGACCCGCGTGTGCGCGTTTCGTCACAGAGGGCGCTTTCCCCGCCGGTCACCGGAACTCCACGCGCCCGCTCGCACGTCCTCGTGCCCATACGGCCGTCATGGGACGGCAGGAACAGGGCGGATCATCCCCTAGGGTCGTAGGACACGGGGGGCGAACGATGTGCACGGCAGGCAGTGAGGCGACGGTATGGCGCAGCAGGCGTACATGACGGAAACGGACAGCGGAGGCTCGGGACCCGAGCGCCGGGGAGCCCGAATCCGGCGCCTGATGAACCGCCTCGGCGCCGGCTGGCGCGGTGACCGGCGCGTCTGGCGCCGTGGCCTCGTCGTCGCCGGGCTCGCGGTGCTGGTCGCCCTGGTCATGTTGCTGCACGCGCAGATCCCCAACCGCGTCGGCAACCTCGGCAGCCTCATCGAGACGTTCCTTCCCTGGCTGGGCCTCGCCGTGCCGGTGCTGCTCATCCTCGCTCTCGTACGCAAGTCCGCGACCGCCCTGGTCGCGGTGCTGCTCCCGTCGGTCGTCTGGCTGAACCTCTTCGGCGGCCTCCTCACCGACAAGGCCGCCACCGGCGGCGACCTCACCGTGGCCACGCACAACGTCAACGCCGACAACCCCGACCCCGCCGGCACCGCCCGCGACGTGGCCGCGTCCGGGGCGGACGTGGTCGCCCTGGAGGAGCTGACGGAGGCGGCGGTCCCGACGTACGAGAAGGCGCTGGCGTCGACGTACAAGTACCACTCGGTGCAGGGCACGGTCGGGCTGTGGAGCAAGTACCCGCTCACCGGCGTCAGGTCGGTCGACATCAAGCTGGGCTGGACGCGTGCCATGCGCGCCACGGTGACCACGCCCGTCGGGCAGGTCGCGGTGTACGTCGCCCACCTCCCGTCGGTGCGGGTGAAGCTGGAGGCCGGGTTCACGGCCCGGCAGCGCGACAAGAGCGCCGACGCGCTCGGCGAGGCCATCGCCGACGAGAAGCTGACCAGGGTGGTGCTGCTCGGCGACCTGAACGGCACGATGAACGACCGCGCACTCAACGCCGTCACCTCCCAACTGCGCTCCACGCAGGGCGCGGCGGGCAGCGGCTTCGGGTTCAGCTGGCCGGCGTCGTTCCCGATGGCGCGGATCGACCAGATCCTGGTGAAGGGCGTCGAGCCGGAGAGCTCGTGGGCGCTGCCGGAGACCGGGAGCGACCACCTTCCGGTGGCCGCGCGTGTGAACGTCGCCACGTCGAACTGATCCGACCTGCTGGAATACCGGGGGCGGGCGGCTTTGTTCCGTAACTGAACATACGCTGTTACGGAACACCGCTCTCCCCTGAAAGGCAATGGTTTTCTTCATGCCCGTGGCCCTGCTCGCCCTAGCCGTGGGCGCCTTCGGCATCGGTACGACCGAGTTCGTGATGATGGGCCTGCTGCCCGACGTCGCGGACGACCTGAACATCTCCCTCCCCGAGGCCGGCCACCTGGTCTCGGCCTACGCGCTGGGCGTCGTCGTCGGCGCCCCGCTGCTCGCCGCGGTCACCGCGCGCATGGCCCGCCGCAAGGTCCTGATCGGTCTGATGGCCCTGTTCGTGGCCGGCAACGCGCTGTCCGCCTTCGCCCCCGACTACCACTGGCTCCTGGCGGCCCGCTTCCTCAGCGGCCTCCCGCACGGCGCCTTCTTCGGCGTGGGCGCCGTCGTCGCCACGACGATGGTCGCGCCGGAACGCAAGGCCCGCTCGGTGTCCCTGATGTTCCTCGGCCTCACGGTCGCCAACATCGCGGGCGTCCCCGTCGCCACCCTCATGGGGCAGCAGATGGGCTGGCGGGCGACCTTCCTCGGCGTCAGCGCGATCGGCCTGGTCGCGATCGCGGCCCTGGCGCGGCTCGTCCCCCACGACGACGCCCACGCCCCACGCGCCGGCGTCCGCGGCGAACTCGCCGCCCTGCGCTCTCTGCCGGTCTGGCTGGCGCTCGGTACGACCGTCGCCGGCTTCGGCGCCCTGTTCGCCGCGTACAGCTACGTCACGCCCATGCTCACCGACGCGGCCGGCTTCGCCGACTCCAGCGTGACGGTCCTGCTGGCACTGTTCGGCGTCGGCGCGACCGCGGGCAACCTGCTGGGCGGACGGCTCGCCGACCACTCCCTGCGGGGCACGCTGTTCGGCGGACTTACGGCTCTGGTGGCGGTGTTGGCGCTCTTCCCGCTGCTGATGAGCGCGGAGTGGAGTGCCGGCCTGGCCGTCGTGCTGCTCGGTATGGCGGCGTTCGTGACCGGCTCGCCGCTGCAACTGATGGTGATGGAGAAGGCGTCGGCCGCCCCGGCCCTGGCCTCCTCCGCGAACCAGGCCGCGTTCAACCTGGCGAACGCCGGGGGTGCGTGGATCGGGGGTGTCGCGCTGGGCGCGGGTTTCGGAGTGACGTCTCCGGCGATCGCCGGGGCGGCACTGGCTGTCCTGGGCCTGGTCGTCGCGGCCACGGCGGCTGCGGTGGACCGGCGGCGGGTCGCCCCTCGGGGGCGGCTGGTCGCGACGCACGTGCCGGGCGTGTCGGAGTCGGTGCGGTCGTAAAAGGGGCGCCGCCCGTACCAGGGGGCGCCGCCCGTACCAGGGGGCGCCGCCCGTACCAGGGGGCGCCGCCCCCTGGACCCCCGGCCTTCGCCCACCCACCACCCGACTCGGTCGGACAAGAGGTGGCCGAATCGTCAGACCGACTCGCGCCAGCCGTTCGTGATCGGCAACCTGCGGTCCTTGCCGAAGCCCTTCGCCGAGATCTTCGTACCCGGCGGATACTGCCGCCGCTTGTACTCCGCGGTGTCGACCATCCGCAGCGTCTTGACGACCAGCTCCCGGTCGTACCCGGCGGCGACGATCGCGTCGGCGCCCTGATCCCGGTCGACGTACAGCTCGAGGATCCCGTCCAGCACGGGATAGTCCGGCAGGGAGTCCGTGTCGACCTGCCCCGGACGCAGCTCCGCGCTCGGCGGCTTGGTGATCGAGTTCTCGGGGATGGGCGGGGTCTGGCCCCGCTCCGCCGCCGCCTCGTTGCGCCACTGGGCCAGCCGGAAGATCCACGTCTTGTAGACGTCCTTGATGGGCCCGTACGCGCCCACCGAGTCGCCGTACAGCGTGGAGTACCCCACCGCCAGCTCCGACTTGTTGCCCGGCGCGAGCACGATGTGGCCCTCCTGGTTGGAGATCGCCATCAGCATGGTGCCCCGCAGCCGGGACTGGAGGTTCTCCTCCGCGAGCCCCGTCAACCCCAGAGAGCCCATGTACGCGTCGAACATCGGCTCGATCGGCACGGTGCGGAAGTTCAGCCCGGTCCGCCGGGCCATCTCCGCCGCGTCCCCCTTCGAGTGCTCGGAGGAGTACTTCGACGGCATGGAGACGCCGTACACGTTCTGCGCGCCCACCGCGTCGCAAGCGATCGCCGCGACCAGCGCCGAGTCGATACCGCCGGACATGCCGATCAGGACCGACGTGAACCCGTTCTTCGCCACGTACGCCCGCAGTCCCACGACGAGCGCCGAGTAGATCTCCTCGGCGTCGTCGAGACGGTCCGCGTAACCCCCTGCGAGCTCCGGCTCGTACGCCGGCAAGGGCTCCTCGGACAGCACCACCCGCTCGATGCGCAGCCCGTCGTCCACGACACCCGTGGGCGCGTTCCGCGACGCGGCCGGCAGGTCGAGGTCCAGCACCACGCAGCCCTCCGAGAACTGCGGCGCCCGCGCGACGACCTCGCCGTTCTTGTCGACGACGATCGAGTCGCCGTCGAAGACCAGCTCGTCCTGCCCGCCCATCATGGCGAGGTAGGCGGTGGTGCAGCCCGCCTCCTGGGCGCGCTTGCGGACCAGTTCCAGGCGGGTGTCGTCCTTGTCGCGCTCGTACGGCGAGGCGTTGATCGACAGCAGCAGCCCGGCCTCGGCGGAGCGCGCCGCCGGGACGCGGCCGCCGTCCTGCCAGAGGTCCTCGCAGATGGCGAGGGCCACGTCGATGCCGTGCACGCGCACGACCGGCATGGTGTCGCCCTGCACGAAGTAGCGGAACTCGTCGAAGACGCCGTAGTTCGGCAGGTGGTGCTTGGCGAAGTTGAGGACCACCTCGCCGCGGTGCAGCACCGCCCCCGCGTTGCGGGGTGCGCCGACGGGCTGGCCGAACCTCGGCTGGGCGGACGTGGACCGGTCGAGGTAGCCGACGACCACCGGCAGCTCCCCGAACCCCTCCTCGGCGAGCCGTGCGGCGAGGCCGCGCAGGGCCGCGCGGGACGCCTCCACGAAGGACGAGCGCAAGGCCAGGTCCTCGACGGGATACCCGGTCAGGGCCATCTCGGGGAACGCCACGAGGTGCGCTCCCTGCTCGGCGGAGTGCCGGGTCCAGCGGAGGATCGTCTCGGTGTTCCCGGCGAGGTCACCGACGCGTGAGTCGATCTGGTTCAGGGCGAGACGTAGTTGAGGCACGGGCCCAGTGTAATCGTCAGTGCGACGCGATGGGGTGGCGAGGGGTGTGGGGCGCTTCACGCTGGTTCGCTTCACGGTCCCCGAGACGACAGCGGTAGCACAACCCATCCGAAACCGTCCCCGTTCCTGGCGAACCCGGACGGACCTGCCTTCCCCCGAGTTACGACTGACCCAGCTACCGACCCGAACACCGGAGCACCGGAGCACCGGAGCACCGGAGCACCGGAGCACCGGAGCACCGGAGCACCGGAGCACCGGAGCACCGGAGCACCGCACCAGGGGACCCATGACCGACTGGCTCCTGCTCGCCGCCGCGTTCACCGCCGCCGCGGCGAGCAACCTCGCCTTCGCCCTCGCCCGTGGGCACCGCCTGCGGCGAAGAGCCAGGACACGAAGGCGCCCGCTTCCCGACGGAGTCCGTCGGGAAGCGGGCGCGCCGTGCTGCCCCGCCGTGGTCAGCGGCGGCGGTACGACTCCACGTAGCCGCCCGCCGGTGTACCCACACCGGTGACGTCGTCGTAGCCCTTCACGGCCTTGAGCGAGCTGTCGGCGCCCAGGGTGCGCACCGAGGTGAGGAGCCCGCCCGAGGCGTCGAAACTGTTGGCGAAGTCGACGCGGGCCACCGCCAGGCCGGAGCCCGTGGGGTTGTCCGTGACGTCGTGGTACGCCTTCGTGCCGTACTTCGCGTAGATCGACGGGTTGGCGAAACCGATCGCCTTGCCGCCGCGGGCCTGCTGGGCGAGTGCCTGTACGGCCGCGATGACCGGCGCGGCCAGCGAGGTGCCGCCGATGCGGTACTCGCTGTACTGCTGCGACCCGTCCGGGAAGGTCTGCGTCTGGCCGACCTTGAAGCCGGTGTTGGGGTCGGCGATCGCCGAGATGTCCGGGACCACGCGGTTGCCGGCGGCGCTGTTGGCCGTGGCGAGCGCGGCCGGGACGACACCCTGCTGGTAGTACGGCTCGGCGACCGTCGCGCTGGTGCCGCCGCCCGCGCCCGAGGTGAACGCGCCGGGGAAGTCGGTCCAGCTCTTGCCGTCCGCGGACAGCGTGGCCTTCTCGGTGCCCCAGCCGGTCTCCCACAGGTACTTGTCGCCCTTGCCGACGGCCAGCGAGGTGCCGCCGACCGCCGTCACCCACGCCGAGTTGGCCGGGGTGTCGACCTGCTTCGTGCCGGTGTTGGCGACCTCGTCGCCGTTGTCGCCGGAGGAGAAGTAGAAGCCGATGCCCTCGACCGCGCCGAACTGGAAGACCTGGTCGTAGGCGGCCGCGAGATCCGGCGTCTGGGCCGACTCGATGCTGCCCCACGAGTTGGACACGATGTCCGCCAGGTGCCCGTCGACGACCTTGCTCAGCGAGTCGAGCAGGTCGTCGTCGTAGCAGGACGCGCCGCCGACGTACGTGATGTTCGCGGCGGGTGCGACCGCGTGCACGGCCTCGACGTCGAGGGTCTCCTCGCCGTACCAGCCGGCCGCCCCGCACTCGTCGGTGTGGGCGTACTTCTTGGGCAGGACCTGGCGCAGCTGGCCACTGGTGTAGGCCGCGTCGCCGTGCTTCTTCGCGTAGGTGGCCGCGTCGTAGGCGATGGTCGGTGAGGCGTACGCGTCGGTGATGGCGACCCGGACCCCCTGGCCCGTGTAGCTGCCCGCGCCGTACGCGGCCCGCAGCTGCTTGCCGGTGTAGCCCTGGACGGCGTACGGGATCTTCCCGCCGTACGCGTCCGGCAGCGTGGTCGCCACGTTGGAGCCGTAGTACGAGGAGAACGGCCCGGAGTTCTTGAACACGGCGTCCGGCGGCGGCAGCGTGTCGCTGTGGGTCGCCTTGTGCGGCGCGTTGTCCAGGCCGGTGACGGTCAGGACGGCACCGTTCAGGCCGTCCGGCGCGGAGGCCGCCTTGGCGGGCGCGCGGTAGGTCTTGGAACCCTTGGCGTAGTTGTGCAGCTGGGTGCCGAAGGCCCGCTCGGCGGCGGACACGTCACCGGAGACGGCGACGTAGTGCTGCGTCACGCCCGTCACCTTCAGACCGGCCGACGTCAGCCAGGACTTCACCGCCGCCACCTGTGCCTCGGTCGCGCCGAAGCGGGCCTGCGCCTGCTGCGCGCCGAGGTACTTGCCGTACGAAGCGGAGGACGGGTCGGACACGGCCTTCGCGTACGCGGCGAGGCCGGCGGCGTCCCGGCCGGCGAGGTAGACCCGGGCGGAGACCTGGGAGCTGTCGGCGGTGGCGCCCTTGTCGGCCTTGGCGGTGGCCCACGCGGGCTTGGTCCCGGTCAGCGTGTCCCGGCCCGGGTTGCCCGCCGCGTGCGCCGCGGGTATGCCGAGCGCCAGCGCGCCCGCGAGCATCGGCAGTGTCGCTGCCATGCTCACCCCGGCGCGCAGCTTGGCGCGGTTGGATCTCATGGAACCCCCTGTGCGGTTCGTCGCGAGTGGATCACTCGACGGTGGCCACTCTCGCGATGAACTGTTCATGCCAGGGGAATGCGCGTGCCAAGAAGGGCTCAATTAACCTAATGACAAGGCCATTTGAGGGTTAACGCGTCACGAACGCGGTTCGGCTCCGCGCTCCTTGAGCAGGTCCGTCATCAGGTCGATCTCCGACTCCTGCGCGTCGACCATGCCCTGCGCGAGCCGCTTCTCCACGCCGACCGTGCACCGGTCCACACAGCCCTCGGCCATGTGGATCCCGCCCTTGTGATGGTCCGTCATCAACTGCAGATAGAAGACCTCGGCCTGCTTGCCGCTCAGCGTGTCCAGCTTCTTCAGCTCGGTGTTGGTCGCCATGCCCGGCATCAGCGCCCCGTCCTTGCCGGACGGCATGTCACCCATGCCCATCCAGGTCATCGGCGAGTCGGCGGACACCTTCGGCAGGCCCCACAGGTCGAGCCAGCCCAGCAGCATGCCGCGCTGGTTGGCCTGGGTCTGCGCGATGTCGTACGCGAGGCGCCGCACCTGTTCGTCGTCGGTGCGGTCGCGCACGATGTACGACATCTCGACGGCCTGCTGGTGGTGCACCGCCATGTCCCGCGCGAACCCCGCGTCCGCGGAGTCGGCCGCGGGGACCGTGCCGGAACCGTCGTCCTCGGCTACGGCGTAGGTGATGGCACCGGCCGCGACGAGCACTCCCGCCGCGGCGACGGCCACTGACGCGAGCCTCACTTCGACAGACCACCCGTGCACGCCGCGCCCGGCTCGGGCGTCTGCTTGCCCTGCACGAACTTCTCGAGGAACTTGGCGACGTTCGGGTCGTCGGCACCGGTCACCGTGCGCTGGTTCCCCCACGCGGTGAGCATGATCGGGTCGGCCTGCTTCTCGTCCGGGCTCATCAGCGTGTACGGCGTCGCCTTCACCTTCGCCGCCAGCGCCTCCACGTCGGCCTTCGGGGCCTTGCTGGTGTACGTCACCCACACCGCGCCGTGCTCCAGCGAGTGCACGGCGTTCATGTTGTCGAGCGCCTCGGTGTAGACGTCGCCGTTGCAGTTCATCCACACCTGGTTGTGGTCACCGCCGACCGGGGGCTCCGTGGGGTACTTCACCCTCTTGGTGACGTGGGTCTGGCTCAGCTTGCCGCTCCACGTCTTCACCCCGTCCGCTCCGGTGACGAGCTTGCCCGTGGTCTTCGCGTCGGCCGCGGTGCTGTCGTCGTCGGACTGCGAGTTCACCAGGACCACGCCGCCGACCACGAGACCGGCGACGACCACGGCGCTGGCGGCGACGGTGAGGATCCGGCTGCGGCGCTCACGGGACTGCTCGGCGCGTCGCATCTCCTCTATTCGCGCCTTGCGGGCGGCGCTGCTGCTGTTCTTGGCGGAGCCCATGCGTGTGTCCTTCTGGGGGAAAGGGAGCTGGTCGGGTTCGCTGATCGTAATGGGGGAGCGGTGCACTCTCGCAGGGAGGGCACAGGAATGGCCGAAGATCGGATACCCGGGGAAGATCGGGTACCCGGGAGATCCGGCCTTGACCCAGGCCCCGGGAGGTTGCGGGAGTCCCGGCATTACGTATGTCGGTCCGAGCAGGCAAGATGGGCGGCAGAGCAGTGCAGCTGCCCGACGTGAGGCGTTCACCCCGAGGTCGGCCGGACGATCAAGGTGCGCAACACTCATGAAATGGTGTTGTGGTGGGATGCCCAGGTGCCCGACCGCCTCCCGTGGTACGGGGGACAGGCGGCCTGACCAGCAAGGATGGGGAAGCGCAAGATGGACAAGCAGCAGGAGTTCGTGCTCCGGACGTTGGAGGAGCGTGACATCCGGTTCGTACGCCTGTGGTTCACGGACGTGCTGGGCTTCCTCAAGTCCGTCGCCGTGGCCCCGGCCGAGCTGGAACAGGCCTTCGACGAGGGCATCGGCTTCGACGGCTCGGCGATCGAGGGCTTCGCCCGCGTATACGAGTCGGACATGATCGCCAAGCCCGACCCGTCGACCTTCCAGGTCCTGCCGTGGCGTGCGGAGGCCCCCGGCACCGCCCGGATGTTCTGCGACATCCTCATGCCGGACGGCTCCCCGTCCTTCGCGGACCCGAGGTACGTGCTCAAGCGCGCCCTCGCCCGCACCTCCGACCTGGGCTTCACCTTCTACACCCACCCGGAGATCGAGTTCTTCCTGCTGAAGGACAAGCCCCTCGACGGCACCCGGCCCACCCCGGCCGACAACTCCGGCTACTTCGACCACACCCCGCAGAACATCGGCATGGACTTCCGCCGCCAGGCGATCACCATGCTGGAGTCGATGGGCATCTCGGTCGAGTTCTCCCACCACGAGGGCGCCCCGGGCCAGCAGGAGATCGACCTGCGCTACGCCGACGCGCTCTCCACGGCGGACAACATCATGACGTTCCGCCTGGTCATGAAGCAGGTCGCGCTGGAGCAGGGGGTCCAGGCGACCTTCATGCCGAAGCCGTTCTCCGAGCACCCCGGCAGCGGCATGCACACCCACCTGTCGTTGTTCGAGGGCGACCGCAACGCCTTCTACGAGTCGGGAGCCGAGTACCAGCTCTCCAAGGTCGGCCGCTCCTTCATCGCGGGTCTGCTCAAGCACGCGGCGGAGATCGCGGCGGTCACCAACCAGTGGGTCAACTCCTACAAGCGCATCTGGGGCGGCTCGGAGCGCACGGCCGGCGCCGGCGGCGAGGCCCCCTCCTACATCTGCTGGGGCCACAACAACCGCTCCGCCCTGGTCCGCGTCCCGATGTACAAGCCCGGCAAGACCGGCTCGGCCCGCATCGAGGTCCGCTCCATCGACTCCGGCGCCAACCCGTACCTGGCGTACGCCATGCTCCTGGCCGCCGGCCTGAAGGGCGTCGAGGAGGGCTACGAGCTCCCGCCGGGCGCCGAGGACGACGTCTGGGCCCTGTCCGACGCCGAGCGCCGCGCGATGGGCATCGAGCCCCTGCCCCAGAACCTGGGCGAGGCACTGACGCTGATGGAGCGGAGCGACCTGGTCGCCGAGACACTGGGCGAGCACGTCTTCGACTTCTTCCTGCGCAACAAGCGCCAGGAGTGGGAGGAGTACCGCAGCGAGGTCACGGCCTTCGAGCTGCGGAAGAACCTGCCGGTGCTGTAAGCGCAGGTCAGAGCGGATTTTCCGCTTTGACGACACGTGGGGGCGACCGTCGTGGACCGTCGGCCCCACGGTGTCTCACTGGCCCTGGGCCGTCTGTGGGCCGTCCGGCCCCGAAACGGTGCCCTCGTACAGACTGTCCACGGCCTTGCGGGCCCGCGCGTCGCTGCTCGGCATGAGGTGCGTGTAGACGCGAAGCGTGAACCCCGGGTCGTTATGTCCGAGGTAGGCGCTGAGTGCTTTGACGTTCTCGCCAGCGTCCAGCAGAACGGACGCGTAAAAGTGCCTGAGAGCGTGCATGCCGTGCTCGCGGGCGGCCTGGTGACGCTCGCCAGGCTTGGGCTCGGGAATGACGCCGGCGGCGACGAGCGCGGGCTTCCACGCCCGAAGATTGAAGTCGGTCCGTCGGACTGCGCCGGCCCCGTCGAGGCGGGTGAACACCAGTCGCTTCGTGACAGGGGGACCGTCCGGCCGCAGCCAGGGCAAGGTGACGTTGACCGGCGGGAAGTCCTCCATGTGCTGCTTGAGGATCTGCGCTACGCGGTCAGGGAGGGGAACATCGCGCTCTTTTTCCCGCTTGGGAGGGGCGAACACGAGATGGCCTCTGGCCACCTTCACCTGATTGGCGATGTGCAGCCATCCAGTGTCGAACCCGATCGCTTCGACAGGCAGGCCGAAGATCTCGCCTTGCCGCAGGCCGCATCCGCCGCCGACGTCGACTGTCGCGCGGAAGCGCTCGGGGAGGGCCGCACGTATGGCGAAGGCGCGCTCGGCGTCCCACGGCACAATGCGGCCCGTCCCAGGTGCCGGGGGACGAACAGATTGCGCGTGGCACGGGTTCTTCGACAGGTGACCGTCGTCGACGGCGGCGTTAAGGACCGTCGATACGTTGTTGTAGATCACGCGACGGTATGACGACGCGGGTACCACGGACTCCAGGTTGCTCAGCCAGTCCCGGATGTGTTCCGGCTTGAAGGAACCGAGTGGGCGCGGCCCGAGGTAGGGGATTGCGTGACCCCTGAGGGACGATTGGACGGACTCTCGGGTCGTCATGGCGGTGGTCTGCGTGCTCAGCCACTTTTCCGCGTACTGCCGGAAGGTCACGCGACTGGCGGCGGGGTCGACGTACTGGCCGCGCGACATGTCGGCCTCGATGTTGGTGAGCCACTTCTCGGCGAGGCGCTTCTGCCCGTCGGGGAAGCTCTTGGACTTCTCGGTGCCGTCGGGGCCGATGTACCTGGCGCGGTAGCGCATGCCGGTACCATGGCGGTCGCTTTTCACGCGGACGGTCTTGCCGTCGGGGTTGGTCTCGGTCTTGAACCAGCGGTCTTGGATGTGGCCTGCCATGTGGCGGCGGTCCTCTCAGCACGCAGCAGGGAGAGCCGCTGGTGGCGGCTCTCCCTGCTGTCTGCGGTGGGTGTTGGGTTAAGCGGCGTCCTGGTCGGTGCGCTTGCGTTCGGCGACGTGGGCGAGCACGTCGGCGGGGTCGTAGCGGATGTACTTGCCGATGCGGAATCCGGGTGGTCCCATGCGCTTCTTGCGCCACTGGTAGACGGTCTCTTTGGGTACCTCGAAGATTTCGGCGATGTCGGCGGGGGTGAGGTAGCGGTCCGGCAACCCGCTGCGGAGCGTGGCGCGCGGGTCCGGCTGTTCACGTGCGGTGCTCATGGCGTGTCCTCCGTGCGCGGGCGAGGGTCTTGATTCGGCGTGCCTGTCCGAGGTGCGGATTTCTGCGTCATGGCGTCATGAGCGTCACGTAGGGATCTGACCTGGGGTTTTGTCCGACGCAGTGGTTAGGGCGTGCGTCATGCCGGCGTCATGGGTGCGTCATCGGATGACGCAGATGACGCAGGATGACGCAGAGCCGGCCGTCTGCGTCATGACTGTCGTTGCAGGTCAGCGGCCGTTTCCCGGCTTACATGACGCGCATGTCGCAGCGTCTTCCTTCTTAGGACAAAGAAGGGGTGTGTCTGTTGTGGTCGGTGCGCCTCACAGCGTGAAGAAGGAGCCGCTGCGCGGCGCGACCTTGGGGCGGCGTCCGCCGAACAGCAAGAGGAGCACGTGCTCCTCTTGCTGTTCGCTTGTGCCTGCGGATCGCGGTCAGAATGCCCGTGCTTGCTCGTGCGGGGCTGGTGGGAGTGTGCGGGTCATTTCGAGGTAGCGGCCCGCGCTGGTGCGGCCAGCGTCGACAAGGACGCGCCGGGCGGCCAGCGTCGGTTGGAGGCGCTTGAGCCGGTCGGAGAGGACTTTGCCGGTCGTCGGCCACCCCTTGGGCAGGGGACGGCAGTCGTCGCCGCTGTAGAGGCGGCTGAGGCAGGACAGCCACTCGGTGGACGTCATCCGCTGCGCGGCGCCGGGCTCGATGGTCTCGGCGTGCTGGAGGACGGTCTGCGCGAGGAGGTCACCCTCGATCACGTCGTCGTTCAGGTCGTCCAGGCTGGCCCGGTAGGCGGGTAGAGCTCCCAGGCCGGTTGCTGCGTCGAACTGCGCGCACAGGTGAGCGAAGTCCGCCATCCGCAGGTCGGTTGGAGTCTCTGCCTCGGCTGCGCGGACCTTGACCGTGAGGTCCAGGAGCGAGCCGAGAACGACGGGGAGGATTTCCGCGTAGTCCGCCCACAGCTCCGCCTCGGTACGCCGCACGCGGGGCCGCTCCAACCGCAGTGGCAGGAGCCGGTCCGCGAGGTCGGGCCGGATGACACCGACGTCGATACCGGTCAGCAGCAGGGGCCGGCGGTAGCCGACGCGGAATACGTCCCCGTCGGTGAACAGCGCACGCTTGACGCTCTCGACCCCGGTCACGATGCAGCACATTGCGTCCGACAGATCCGGCGTGACATGGGAGAGGTTGTCCAGCGCGGTGACCCATCCGGCCGCGACAGCCGCGATCAGGTTCTCCTCATCCTTCGGTGCCCGGCGCAGGTCACCGCTCATTCCCTCAATGATCCTGGTGAGCATCCGGCCCCCGGTGGACTTGCCTGCTCCCTGCGGGCCGGTGAGGAACGGCGCGGGCACGGGCACCGAGGGACCGAGGCAGCCGATCAGCCACACGATGGCCAGGCACTCTGTCTCGGCGTTGGCGAAGTTGCACAGCCGCATCAGCAGGTCGATGCCCTTGCCGCCCGTGTCCTTGGCCGGCAGTGGAAGTTCCCCGGTGAGCTGTGTGCGCCGCCAGCAGACTTCGCGCGGGTCGGGGGTGAGGATGTCCCAGCCGGTGGGGTGGATGCGGACGGACTGCCCGTCATCGCGGCCCAGGTCCAGCCACGTCGCCCCGTCGAATCCCGGAGCGACGCGGATGTGGACGGGCTGGACGTCCTCAGACAGGGCCAGTGCTTCGATCAGGTCCAACGCCTCTTTGAGGGCCGACCCGTTGAACGCGCCGCGCCCGTCCTTGTACAGGCCGACCATGAGTTCCTGGCGGTGGCTGCCGGTGGTGCCCTGGGAGCGGATCGGGCGGGCGACGGGGTGGCCGTTCTTCTGCGCGTACACGGTCCCTTCGGCGGTGCGGAAGTACCGGAAGTGCTCCTGCGCGTAGTCCGCGATTACTTCGCGGGCGGGAGTCTTGTCGTCCTCAGACATGGCTCAGTCCCAACGTGTTCAGAGCGTTCGTCCACGCGTCAGTGCAGTGCCGGGGCGATTCGCCCTTGCTCTGCGCTGCGGTGAACAGCCGCGCGGTGTGGGCGTCGGTGAGGCATCCGCACCTGCCATGGGTGGACAGCACCGCGAGGAACGTGCGGTAGACGGTTGAGTGCACCGCACTGGAAGCCGCGGTGATGCGCTGCTCCGCCATCGCGATCCCACGGTCCAGATAGGCGGGCGTGCGGTGAGGGCACTCCCCGCCCCCAGCCGGCGCGGGCACGGTGACGGCGGGCGGCGCCGGCCGGACCGGGGAGGGCTTGTCGACGGCCAGCGCGCGCACGGCGTCCGGTAGTGCGGTCATGGTGCCGGTGCCGAAGCCGCGCCAGCGGGCGTAGGCCATGGTGGATTTGATGTCCACGCCGGGGCGGACGGCGTTCGCGGACTGCATCCGGCCGAGGTAGAGCCAGTGCTCACCCCGGGTGGTGGGCACGGTCTGCGTGGTGGGTAGGTTCTCGTGGGCCCACGTGATCGCGTCGGCGTTGTCCAGGTCGACGACCGTCAGCCCCGCCCCGCCGGGGTGGTAGGCGACCGCGCTCGCGCGCAGCCATGCCCGCCGCCAGATGCCGGAGTTGATGACGTCGGGGTCGGTGGTCGCGGCGGCCCAGCCGTGGCAGGGTCCGGGGCAGGTGCACGGTCCGGGGTTCTTCATGTTCGGCCGGCCGCCGCAGGCGTTGTCCTGGCAGCGGCGGCAGTTGCCGAACGGGACCTTGCCCACCCGCAGCGGCAACACGGGGATCCGCGAGGCGGCCAGGTCGAGGGCGGTGCGCAGGTGTCCACTCATGCGGCGGTGCCCCCGTCCGTCCACAGGCTGAGGATGCGGGAGCTGTAGCCGTCCATGGCGGCGTTGAAGGCTTCCCCGTCGCCAGCGCGCAACGCGTCCAGCAGGGCGGCGGTCTCGGGAGTGGGGCCGGGGTTCGGGATGCCGTCGAGGTCGCGGTCGAGGGTGTGCAGCAGGGCCCGGGTCAGGTACCGGTCCAGGAAGAAGCGGTGCTCGATCAGGACCATCGGCGGCCCGACGGTGAGCAGGACAAGGACAGTGCTGCCATCGGCGCGGGGCTCGGTGCGGACCATGGTCACCCGTTCCGGGGCGTCCGGCACTCGCGGGATGTGGCTGTGGTCGGTCATGCTGGATGTCTCCAGTTCCTTGAGGGGTGCTGGCTGACAAGGGCGGCCCCGCGGCTTTGGCGAGACGATGGGGGCCGCCCTTGGCGCAGCTAGGCGCCTTTGCTGCGGGCGAGTTTGAGGGTGATGCCGCCGATCCCGATGGGCCCGGCGGCCCCGGCGATGACGGTGACGGTGTGGGCGGCGGCGTCCAGCAGGAAGCACAGGGCGGCGACCAGTCCCCAGCCGCCCGCGACCGTCGCGCCGGCGATCGCGAACGGGATGAGCAGGCGCCGCCACGGGACACCGGGCGGGGCGGTGGTCGGGACGACGATGACGACCGGCTGTCCGGTGGCTTGGGCGCGATGCCAGTCGTCGGCGGGGATGTGCGGGGCCATCTGGCCGGGCGGGGTGTGCTGGCTCATTTCTGGCTCCCTCGGGGTGTGCCGCGGGCCCGCGCCAACAGGTGGCGCGGGCCCGTGCGGGTGGATGCTGTGCTTGTCGCGTTGCTTGTCGTCTCTCTTGTCGTGCGGCTTGTCGTCTGCCTTGTCTTGTCGCTTGTCTTGTCGCTTGTCGCCTCCCAGCTCACAAGCCGTTTCCGCGCCCCACGGCCCCGCTAGCAGGCGTGTGGTGAAGCGGGGGCGACAAGCGACGAGTGATCAGTCGTCGGACGCGTGCGAGCGGTGGACGTAGCGGGCTTTGGTGCCCTCCCCGACGCGTACGCAGGTGCCGTCCCGCATCCACGTTTTCAGCCAGCCGACGACCGTCTGACGCGTCGTGCCATACGTGTCTGTGAGCGCTCGGGCGATCGCGGATGCTCCGGTGCCTGCCCGCCCCGCGGCGAGCAGCGCGGTGAGCGCGGCCTGCTGCGCGGGACTGTCCTGCTCGCCCCGCAGCGCCGACAGATTCAACCCACCGGCCGCCGCCGACTCCTCGGTGGCGGGGGTGTTCGGGTCGGTGGTGGTGGCGAACTGGGCGTCGATCTCGGCCCGGAAACGGGCGAGCATCTCGTCTTCCGGCGAGACCCGCTCCGCCTCCCGCCCGCTGAGCGCGGACAGCCGCAGACCCGAACCCTGCGACGGGCCGGCGTCGGTGCTGTCGTCGGGGGTGTGGTCGAGCATCCATGCGGTGCGGCCGGCGTCCCAGCGGCGGGCGTAGTCGGGGCCGGCGGCCTTGGCGGAGATCTCGTCGAGTCGGGGGTGGCGGTCGGAGGTGGCGGCGGTGATCTCGCGGATCTGGTTGGGCAGGATCCGCCACGCCTTGAACAGCGCGGCCGGAGACTCCGGGGTGCCCATGAACCCGGCCCCCTTGTACGGCGCCTGTTCCACCCGCAGGCCCCGGCGGCCGGGGAACAGCTTGCCCAGGTCCATGCCCTCGGTCTCACCACCGGTCAGCGCGACACGCACCTTGCCCTCACGGCGGATCATCAGGTTGCCCAGCACACTCCCGGTGGCCCCAAGCGCGGTCAGCACGGTACGCACGCCCATGGCGCGCAGCATCCGGATGACTTCCAGGATCTTCTTCGCCAGCTCCTTCATCTGCCGATCGGTGCTCACCAGGATCTCTGCACCTTCATCGATCACCAGCATGATCTGCGGAATCTTCGGGCTGATCGGCAGGAGATCGGTGTTCGCCTTGGCCAGCACATCCTGATACGCCTTCTTGCGGTGCAGCCCGACCGCGAGGGCCGCATCGAGCATCGTGAGGGCTTCCTCATGCGTGCCGGCGAGCCAGTCGATACCCGGCCGGACCGGCTTGCCGTCCTCCCCCTCCAACTCCCCCTTCAGGGCCGGGAGGACCCAGGGCAGACCGGCCGAACCGGCGTTGAGGTCGATCACCCACGTGAGCACGTCCTCGGCGCGGGCGAAGCTGGCCAGGATGTCGTGGACCATGTTCGTCTTGCCCGATCCGGTCGGACCCACGACCAGCGCGCACTGTTCCCGCAGGTAGGCGGAAACTGTCTCGCCGTTGGTCCGCACACCCCACGGCAGGCCGGTGAGCACGGACAGGGCGCTGTAGTCGTCGGGGTAGGGGCAGTCGTCCTTGAGGACGTTGACGGTGGTCACGTCCAGGATCGTGCGGCCCTGATGGACACCGGGCCCCGCGGTTGCCGTGCAGCCGTGCGGCAGCTTGGCATCCGCCGACAGCGCCACCGAGTGCTGCGCGATGCGGTCGTAGGTGATGCCGCCCTGGGGTTCGAGGTCGAGGGAGTACCCGGCCCCGGTCTCCCACTTCTCCACCCCGAGCACCCGCACGGTGATGTGGCAGATCCGCTGAATACGCTCGATCCATTCGGCGGCGATCGCGCGCCGTTCGGCGGACAACTCCTGCATGATCTGCCGCTGTTCGACGGCGAGCGCTTCCTCCTCGCGCGCTTCCTCGTACAGGGCGGCGGAGCGGGCGGCGGCCCCGATCCCGACTCCGATCGTGGCCAGTGATCCGAGGGCGGCCCAGGTGAGGGGGCCGTGGGTCATGGCCCATGTGGTCCATCCGGCGCCGACGAGCCAGGAGGCGGCGCGGGTGGCCAGGGTGCGGCCGGCGTTGCGCACCCGCAGACCGGCGACGGTGTGACCGAGGGCGCCGGCGGCGCCGACGGCGAGCGCCCAGCCGGGCGGCATGGCGGTCGCGGCGCCGGTGGTGGCGACGGCGAAGGCTCCGGTGGTGGCGGACAGGGAGCCGGTCACGGGTCCGTGACCGGCCGCCCAGTCCAGCACCGGGCCACTGCTCGCGACGTTCTTCTTGGCGGTGGCGGTGCTGCTCATCTCAGACGTTCCAGCCCTTCTCGGCCTCGGGTCCGTTGCGGGGGTCCTCGTGGCGGGCGATGTCCTGCTCGTGCGCCTGCCGGAACAGCGGCCCCATGTCCTCCGCCACGGCCACGGCGCTCATCACGGCGCCGAAGATGTCGTTGAAGCCGTCCGCGACTTCCTTCTCCAGCGGAAACTCCGAGTCGGAACGCTCCGCCAGGATCTTCATCACGTTCGCCACGCTGGTCAGCGCGGCCGGGAGTCCCTCGACCATGGCCAGGATCTCCATGGCGTTCTCGGGGTCGTAGGCGTTGGCAGCCTGCTCCATCTCCTCGGCCGCCTCTTCGAACCGGAAACCAGACACGTTCTCTCCTTCACTGACCTGGGATGTTGCAGGGGTCGGAACGTTCTCGGCCGGCCGCTCGACCTGATTGGCGATCCCGCCGGTGCCGTCCTCGGTGGCTTCGGCGTCGGCGGCGGCCTCCTCCTCGCGCAGGGTCTTGCGGGTGTTCTCGTCGCGCTCCGCGGCCTGCTCGGCAGCCGTGTCGACCATCCGCCGGTACAGGCGACGGCCGGGGTGCATCAGCCACGCGATGCCGAACTTGCGGCCGATCGGGGTGGTCAGACAGCCCAGCAGACCGACCGGCAGGGCGAGCAGCGCGGCCAGCAGCCGACGGCCCTGGAACCGGGCCGCAGACCGGCGCAGCGCCCGCCGGGCCGCCTTGCGGGCCGGAGCCTTGCGGACGGCGGCACGCTGAGCCTTGACGGTGGCGCCGGTCTTCGCGTCGCGCTGAGCACGGGACTTGGCGACCGCGGCGTCCCGCCCGGCCCGCGCTTTCCTCGCGGCACCGCCCATCAGACGACCGGCCAGCCCCGCCCGCTTACCCGAACCAGCCTTGCTGGCGGTGGCCTTGGCGTTGCGGCGCGCGTCGGCGACCGCGCGCCGGGCGGTGGTGGTCTGCGCCCGCTGCCCGGCGCGCGAGGCAGCGGCAGCTTTCTGTGCGGCGCGCAGCGCCTTGACCTGCCCGGCCTTACCCGCCGCCTTCCCGGCGCCGCCGGCCACGCGCTTGGCGGGGCCGTTGCCGGGCTTGCTGCGGGTCTTCCCCCCGGTCGCGGTGCTGGCGTGACCAGCGGCGGGGCCGGCGGTGCGGCGATGCTGGCCGGGCGCCTTACCCGACCGGCCACCGGACCCACCAGCCCGAGTACCGGCCGAACGACCCCCGGCGCCGCGGGTGCCGGTGCCGTTGCTTCGCAGGCCCGCGCTGCGGGCGGCGCTGCGACCTGCCGCACGGGCGGCGGCCCGGCGAGCCTCGCGACGGGGGTTGGGGGTGCGGGAGCGGGCGGCGGCGACAGTGCCGAGGACGACCATGCCGGTCGCGGCCACCATCGCGGCGACCGGCCCGCCGACCAGGGAGGCAGCGGCGACGGTGCCCACGGTGCTGTTCGCCCCGGACAGAGCCAGCGGCACGATCGGCCAGCCGCCCGGGGTGTTCTCCACCTCCTTCACCTCCCGCACCGCCGCAGCGGGCGGGGTGTCGGGCGGCGGGGGCGGACTGGCCGGTACCGGCTGAACGGCTACCGGCTCGGTGCTGAGTTCCGTCATGCTGAGAGCACTCCTTCACGGGAGTAGGGCCCGGCCAGAGCCCTAGGAAGTTGTGGCCGGGCCCGCCGAATGCGGCAGGTCAGTTGCGGTGCGGGTGGTGAGCGGCGATCTCCTGCCAGTGCCGGTTGTCCGCAGCGTTCGCGCGGGTGAGGCTCACTCGGAAGTCGCAGCCGGGCCGCGTGCAGCGGTGCGTGGTCGTCGACCACGCCTCGATCACGCGGAACAGCAGGCTGGAGAACGTGGCCAGGCAGGACGCGGAGCAGGCCACCAGCAGCGCGAGCGGCACGCCGTAGCCGGACAGCCGCACGCCGATCGCGACGGCCAGAGCCCCACTGACGGCGACCGCGCCGGTGATCCGGATGCGGTGACGTGGGTCTTTCACTCGGAACTCCCTTTACAGGCTGCGGTGTTCAGGCGGTGCGCGGTTCCTCGGGAGTGCGGGACGGGGGTCAGGTCATGCACCAGCCGGAGTCACAGCCGGAGTCCCACTCGTCGAACGGGAGGGTGTCCACGCCGTCCGGGATGGCCTTGCGTAGGGGCCGGTTGAACCGGGTCAGCCAGACGTGGTCTTTGCCGAGTTCGTCGCGGCGGCGGTTGAGGAGTTCTTCGAGCTGGCACGCTCGCTCGAACAGCTCGGGTTCGTTGCGGCGCATGTCGTGCCAGGTCTCAGGCCGGTGGAACGGGCAGAACCAGCACGACGACTTCGGCGGCACTGGCAGACCCGCGCGGCGGATGATGCGAGCGCAGTCGATCCGCCGGATACCGCGTTCCAGCAGCGGGTATTCGATCTGCTCGTGCGGCTCGCAGCGCCGGTTGTTGGCCCGGTGGATCTCGTCGAGGCTGATCCCGATGCCGACCGTGGCCGGCGCTTCCTTGCTCGCGCCACGGCGTTTGAGTTCGTCGCCGATGACCGCGATTTTGAAGCTGGCCGTGCAGGAGCGGGTGCCGGGGGCCCCGTTCGACATCCGCACCGGGATCTTCAATGACCGTGAACCCTCGCGGGTCAGGTCCTGATACAGCGTGCGGGTCTCACCCGAGCGCTTCATCACCCGGTCCAGGACGACCAGGTCGATCCCGTGCGCTTCGGCGTACGGGATGGCGTACTTGCGCAGGTAGCGCAGCGTGCCCGGATGCTCGGAGTCGTCGCCGACGTTGGCCATTAGGAACGTGCGGTAGTCCAGCTCCCCGGACGCAGCCATGACCAGCGCGGCCGTCGACTGGACGCCACCGCCGAAGCTGAACGCCTTGAACGGCTGTGGGTTCGTCATCAGTCACCACCCACGGCGACCAGATGCGGCCGGTCGTTCTCGTCGGCGCTGCGGACGGCGAGGATCTGCTTGCGTGCCCACGACTCGCTCATGCCGTAGGCCTCACCGAGCGCGCGGGCGGACAGGGGGCGTGCGGCCTGTACGGATTCGGCGTACGTACGGCGTGCGTCCTGCCGCACACGCTCAAGCTCGGCATCCTCGAACTGGGCCTGCCTTGCGGCTTCCTCCTCCGCGCTCAGCTCCGCCGTGCGGGAGGTGTGCGGGGTGTGCGGGTCGTCGGCCCGCACGGTATCCGCACGCTCCTCGACCTGCGCCGATACGGCCGGAGCCGTGTCCGGGCGGGTGTCGGTGGGGGTGGTGTCGGGGAGAGCGTGCGGGGTGTCGGCGGGGGTGTGCGGATGCCGTGCGGGCTCATCCGCACGCTCCCCGTCCGGGGCCCGCACGACGTCGGTGGGCTGGTGGTGTAGCACCTTGGCCACCAGGTCGGAACCGAAGTAGATCGACCCGACAGGGAGGGAGGTGGCCAGTAGCACCAGGGCCCAGTTCGCGGGGTCCCAGTCGGCCAGCCGTCCCCAGTCCACGGCGCGGCCGTGCAGCTCGGGCACGAGTCCGTGGACGTAGTTGAGGACGAGTGAGGCGAGGGTGTAGACGGCCAGCACGCGCAGCGCGAACCGCTTGTCGCGGGTGTCGGTCAGCACGAGCGTGGCGACCAGGGCGAGCGCCATCAGGCCGTCGACCACGAACGGGTACAGCGTTGCGGCGGTGGCGTCTGCGCCGACCACGCGGGCCACGTCCCGCAGTGCGTTCCACGACACCCGGAACGCCATGACGACCACCGCGACCAGGGCCAGCACCAGCAGCGTCTTCCCGGTCCGGTTCATGCCGCGCCCCCGACCAGTTCGGGGGCCCGCACGTCGCCGTAGCCGGTCAGCTCCAACGTGGCGCCCGCGTAGTCGACGGTCGCCTTCAGCACCCGCGTGCGGCCGTCGGTCTGCTCGCAGTAGGCCACGGCGTCCGGGGCGATGCCCAACGCCTCTCGCCACGCCTCGAAGTCCGGCAGGCCTCGGTGGAACGTCAGCTCCAGCCGATCCGGGTAGATCGCGGACACGTGGACCTCTGGCGCCGGCAGGTGCCCGAAGTCCACGGCCAGCGAACGCAGCGCCCGCAGCGGGGCGGCCAGGTCGTCCAGGGTCAGGGTCTCGCTCACGCGGCCACCGCCGTTCCGGCCGCGGCCTGGTTGGTCAGGTCGCGGCGGGCGGCGAGCACCTTGCGCCGGGCCCGCCGCAGACGGCGCCCGTCCAGCACGGTGACCGGCTGGTCCAGCAGGCTGATCTGCACGTCCAGCAACTCAACTTCCGCCTCGATCAGCGGGAGCTCCCGCTCGATCGCGTCCAGCTCAGCGGCCGTCGGCTCGTTCCAGTCGGCGAACGCGGTAACAGCGTCCTGAACAGTGACGATGTGGTTCATTGGGTCGTGTTCCTCTCAGGTGAACGGCCCGAAAAAAGCGGCTCCGGTGTTCCAGCACCGGAGCCGCGTGCCGTTGTGGTTGGGCCTCTCGTGTGGCACGAGCGACCACGGAAACCCGGCACGAGACGCCGCTTACGGCGGCGGTGTCGGGAACCGTGAGCACTGGTGCTCAGCGCGGGCCTCGAACGGGTCCGCGAAAGGTTCTGCGCAGTCAGATCAAGCGATGCCGTCACCGCCCCGAGGGGCAGATCCGGGCAGGTCACCCGGCCCGACATGGGCGGTCGGGGTGATGACCCGCGCCCGTCGACCACCCGTGTTCAGGTGGCTGGGCCGGCACTCTGTTGAGTTCGTCGCAGTGCGGAATCCGGGCCTTGCTTCCGGGGCACTGGCACGGCCGGTGAAGCCCTTTCGGGCCTGGCGTTCCGGCGCGAGTTGAGTTCAGATTGACCTATGTCAATCTGAACTGTCAAGGGAGTGCGGCGGGAGAACTAGAGATTGACCTAGGTCCAGTTACTCTCGGGGGTATGGATCAGAGCCCCGAAGTGCCCAAGCCCACGCCTACTGCCAAGGAGATTGCGGCGCAGTTCCGCGAGAAGATCACGGGCCCCGGTCGCGAGTACGGCCCGGGGGAGCGGCTCCCGGCTGCTCGCTCGCTCGCCAAGGAACTTGGCGTGCAGCTCATGACCGTTCAGAGTGCATACGGCCAACTCCGTGACGAGGGGCTGATCCTCACTCAGCAGGGACGTGGGACGTTCGTCCGTGATCCTGCAGTACCCCTCGGCACTGAGCCGGGCAGCAGCCCTGCTTTCGCGGCCCTGGCCGCAGAGCTCAGCACGATTCATGACGCTCTCCATTTGCTCGGGGAGCGGCTTGACCGGCTTGAGCGGCTTGTGGGTAGCGAGACTCCACCTGCGTCGTGAGTTCGTCCGCGCGCCTCAGCAGTCGCTCAACCTTGACGCGGGCATCCCTCAAACTCGCTTTGATCAAAGCGAGTTCAGCAGGAGTCATGCCTTCCAGCTCGCCGCTTCGCTCATTGATCCCTGACATGCCAATGAGCATGTAGCCGTGAAAGGCAGAGGACCCGGACAGAGTGTCCGGGTCCTCTTTCCTTGCAGGTCAGGAGGGTTGACGACTCGTCACCTGGAGACTTCGTCCACAGCGTCCAGCACTGCCCCCCAGGGGAGTTCCCGCCCCGCCGGCGCCTCGCGCGGCTCGTACAGCGGCCACACCTCCGGGCCGGAGATGATGCGCACGCCTCCCGCCTTAAGGGTCTCGATGTGGTGCTGCCATGCCGGGTGACGAGCGTGCGCCGCGTTCACCCGCGGGAAGACGACTACCGGCAACCCGAGGGTGCCGATCGCCTCGCCTACCTGCGTCAGCGCCTGGTTGTCCATCAGGCCCGTGGCGAGCTTGGCCACCATGTTGGCCGACGCGGGGGCTACCACGTAGCAGTCCACCGGCGGGTGCGGCCGGGCCTCGCCGGGCAAGCGCGGTTCATCACGCACGGGCAGGCCGGTCAGCTTCTCCAGCTGCTCGACCTCGCCGCTCATCCGCAGCCACTGACCTGCGGTCGGCGTCAGAGTGACGGCCACCTGCCATCCGCGCTCCATCGCGGGCTCAACCAGGCCAGTGCGCAGCGCCTCTACGCCCCCGGCTGCCGATCCGACGACCCCGAGCACTCCGCGCTTGCCTGAACTCACTGCACCGCCCTGCACCGTTGAGCCATCACGAACACCTCGGACGATCGCGAGCCACCGGTGACCGGTGATTGCTTGATCAGATCCCGCAGCGTCTCGCGCACCCTGGGACTGTTGCGCACGAGCTGAGGCGACGTGCGCTCAGCCGTGCGGAGTTCCGTGAACGCCTCATCGCCCTGTCCGTTGAGCGACAGGGCACGCGCGAAGTCGATGCGGTGCGACACGCTGCGTTCCTGCGGCATGTGGTCGACGTTGATCCGGCCGTGTTCCACAACGTACGACACGTTGTCGAGGTCCAGCTCAACCGACAGACGGTGAAGCAGGGCGTTCGTAGGTCCAAAGCTGGTCTGCCAGTAGTTCTCATCCGAGCCGAGGTCATCCGCGAGTGCCTCGGCTCGATCCAGCAGGCCGGTTGCGGTAGGTCGGTCCTGGTGGCGGGCCGCCGCCACAGCGGCTCGCAGGTGGATCATCCCCAACAAACTCAGTGCCGCGGGGTCATTGTCGGTCACCTGAGACGAGAGCCATGCAGCGGCCGTGTTGCCCAGCTCCAACGCGTCGTCGTATCGGCCGTTGGCCAGCAGCGCGTGCGTGCCGGACCGTGCGGCGGACGCCAACACGAGCGGGTCGTCAGACTCGTCTGCGGCCCGCATCGCGCGCTCGGCCGCGAGCCATGAGATGTCCGATTCACCGATCTTCGCGAGCGTCGTTGCTGCGAGGTGGTGGGTACGGGCCGACACTGCCCAGCAGTCGCTACGGTCCTCCCCGCGCCGTGCGGCTCGCTCCTCCAGCTCTTGCGCAGTCTGGAGGAGCGCGGGAAGCGCCGCGATGACGCTGCCGAGCCGCCCACCCTGGTAGTCGTTCCATGCCTGCTCTACGCGTACGGCCACAGGCGCGGGCATGGGGAGTTGCACCTCAGCCTCAGGGCCGAAGAGCAGGCGAGACAGCCGGCGCGGGCTCATGAGCGCGTCGCGCACGGCCGGAACGTCGTCCTGCTGCTTCTCGTCCTCCACGAGCACGGTCTGACCGAGCAGGTCGCCCAGGGGCACGCGCAGGATGCGTGACAGCTCCGCGAGCATGTCGATCCGGGGAGGCTTCCGGCGCCCCGTCTCGATCTTCGCCAACCAGTCAGTGCTACGCCCCGCCAGACCGGCGAGCACCTCTTGCGTGTAGCCGCGACGCTTCCGGTAGAACGCGATCCGCTCGCCAATGCTGAGGTGATCTCCTAGACCACGCATTACGTGTTGCCTCCTGCGGGTTGAAGGGGCCCGTCTCACGGTACAGAGCCCTGGCAGTAGTTGGCCTTGCTCGTTGCAGGGCAAGAACAAGGGTGAGTGGCGCATGGCGAGGGGACCCGGACACAGTGTCCGGGTCCCCTCGCCATGCGCGCCGTGAACAGCCGGTGGGCCTAAGGTGCTCCTGTGAGGGCAGTCGCAACCTATGCGAGGTAACGTCCCAATGCCCGGTGTAGTAATTTTGACTACCAGCTGAGGATGTTCCCGCGCTCGCGAATTCGGCGCCTTCCAAGGCGGATGATTTTGCCGCCGCTGAAACCGACGCGCTTCAAGTCTGCGGTCGATATGATGAACTGGCAGCCCTGTTGAGCGAGTTTATTTATCCTGGAGTAGATTGATTGCGTCACAGCTAGATCCCATGCCCCCGTCGGCTCGTCGAGTAGGTACAAGCGATACTTACCTTGCTTGCCCAATGCGTTCTCTAGATGAGCCATCCTGTTTATATTGGAAGACTTTGGGTTGAGGTAGAAGCACTCTTCCGGTAGGAGCTTGCCGCGCCACAATAGTTCCAAGTTGTCCGCGACTTCCACGGCGAGGGGATGGCCATAGTTTCTTCCGATCTCCCTCCATGTTACGACTCCTATTCGAAGGGCTAACGCCTCCAGTAGAATTGTTTTTCCTGATGCGTTTCTGCCTGATATGACGTTGATTCCGGGATCGAAACTGATTCCCTGACGTAGCGCCCAGATCGCTTCAAGAGGCTTTTCGGTGCTGTAATCATAGGGAACGCGTGATGCTATCAGCGCGCCATGATCGTTGGAGTCAGCGGATTGGGCTGGCTGGGTGAGGTTTCTCTGGCGCGGGTTCAGCGGGTATCCCTCTTGAACCAATCCTCGTTCGGCTGCCCATCGAATAATTGGAACGTCGTCGTGCTGGAGCTCAAGAAAGGCGGCGGTCACTGACGGGTCTCCGGACCAGCCAGCACAGAGGCTTGCTGCGGCAACCTCTCTCATGGAGACATCGTTGGAGTGGACAAGGTTGAGGAGCGTGTCTCGGGCGGAGACATCTCCCGGCCAGCCTTCCAGTAACACTTCAACAGCGGTCTTGCTCACACGACTGGCGCGGTCATAGGTGAGACGTACGAGAGCGTCACGGCCTGTCGTGTCGCCCGGCCATCCTTCCGCTAGACCCTCAATGGCAGTTTCTCGGGCCTCTTCAGAGTCGTCGACAGTTAGCGCTACCACGGCGTCACGAGCGATGGAATCACCTCGCCAAACCTGGGCCAATATCCATACCGCGACAGCTTGGACCTTAGGGTCAGGATCGCGCGTTGCTGCAATGACGGCCTGCCGGGCCACATCGTCATCGGACCAATCTCGGCCCAAAGTCCGCGTTGCAGTTTGGCGAATTTCCGATTGTTCGTCGCAAGTCAGCCGAACCAAGGCGTCACGAGTCGTGAGGCTATAAGGCCAATTCTTGGTAAGAGCAGATAGGGCCATCTTTCGATTTTCAGCGTCAGTCAGTCGAGTTGCTGCAAGGAGAATCGCCTGTTCGTCGGCTGGCTCTAGGTCGGCGGCGGGAGCGACCTTTTCTTGCCATTCGTGGGTTTTGCGGTCTTCTGCAATGTTGATGCTTTCTGCCTTAATCAGGGCGGTGGCAATGTCATCAAGTGCGGGCTTTGCTGAAAATTCCGTAGGTAAAATTTCGTGCTGTGGCAGGGCAGGGCCAGTTGGGAGGGTTTCGATCTTCGGCACGTCGGGGTGTTGAGACAAGCGGTGCACGTTAGCGTGCGCCTGTTCCCATAGAGTCTCCAATAGGAGGCGACGTTCGTTTACTCTGGCCAGCTGCGATTCTGCGGTGGCCTTTTGAGAAAGTGCTTGCAGTCGAGAGCTTGTCGCAGGTTCCGGTGCGAGAGAGTCGGCGCCCCGGTGGAGCTCCTGAATCTGTTTGGTGTCCAGATCTATAATGATGCCCCGCAATGAGCTGATGATCTGCAGCAGGGTGGTCATTAACAGTTGGGCATCACTCAAAGCCCACCGGAGTCTGTCCTCGATGCGATGAGCACGCTCAAGTTCTAGATGAATTTGAAGGGTGGCAACAGTGGCTTCCGGGGACGGGGACGGCGTTGGCGCGGCAGACTTCTCCGCGCGTTTGTAGCGGCGATATTGGTGAACGGCGGTCAATAGATCGTCTGCCCTGCGGCATAGCCTTTGGTGGAGCGCAGGATTCATGCCAACAGCACTGCTGGTGATCTCTAGGAACATCATGACGAAGCGCTTGGAAGGCGGGGAGGCTGCCCCCTTGAACAGTCGATCCAGGTGTGATTTGGAGAAGTTCATTCCACTCACTGGATCGACTGGCCTGGCTTGCCCAGCCTCGATTCGCGCCCGCTCCTGATCGGCGCGTTCCTGGAAACGCTGTTCGATTTCCCTCGCACTGAGGCCGGCCGCGCGACTCTGGTCCAGCAAGAACTGTCCCAGGGCCTTATCGGCTCCCTCGTCCCGATCTACTGACTGTGTCACGTCCCCATCCGTCCCTGCTCTGCCCCTGGGGCGTCCCTGGGACAGAGCGGGGACGCGGATGTCGCCCCAGCTCAAGTCCCCAGAGCGCTCAAGGCGTCCCAGACTGTCCCGGTGAAGGTTGGGGGCACCCTGCCCCATCACGATTCTCGCCTCAGCCGGCCTACGCAGGTAAGCGGCTTCCCGTAAATGTGCTGAGGAGAGCAACAGTGGCTATGCCCATGTACGACATCGCAAGCATGGACTCCGTCATTCTGAGCAGCCAGGTCACCGGCATCGAGCATGTGATCTTGTCCGCAGTACCGGAGTTCATTGGCGCGCTTGCCGCCGCGCTCGTCTGCTCGGTGGGGACGTGGGTCTTTCAGAAGTGGTGCAGGCGGGACAGGTCTGAGGCCAACGACTGTGACATCCCCAGTTGAGGCGGGCACGCTGGTTCGCCTCGTAGGCGCGAGGATGGGAGCCCCGGCTGCCCATGCCGCTGTGACTCTGTCGCAGCACTGAAGCCGGGCCGTCTGTGGGCCGTCGAACAGGAACCCACAGTGACCAACGACGACCAACGACGACCGTTCGAGCGCTGCGCGGCGCTGCGCCAATGCCGATCGCCGGAGGTCGGTCCGGTCGATCGTCACTTCCTGCGCAACAAGCGCCAGGAGTGGGAGGAGTACCGCTCGGAGGTCACCGCGTTCGAGCTGCGGAAGAACTTGCCGGTGCTGTAGGCGTCGCCTCGCGGGGGCGCACACCGCGAGATGCGCAGGGGGGCGACGGTTCTGTGAACCGTCGGCCCCCTTGTGGGACGAGTGAGGTCTCTTCGCGACGAGGTCGCCCTCGGTGTCGTGACCTGCGTTCACCTGTGGCCGAGAGGTCAGGGGCCGGATCCGCCTCGGCCAGGTCCGGGCTCCGGGACCGGATCAGGATCCGGATTTGTCCGGGCGCCGGGCAGCAGGGGAGGCCCCGCACCGCCGTTCGGCAGAGAGACGGGTGCATGAGGGTCTTCACCGGAGTCGGGAATGCTCTGCACCAGGGCCACCAAGTTGCCGATGGCGGGTCCCAACTGTTCGCTGCGCCACCGGAGCACTCCCTGGAGACGCATCAGGGCTGACGTCAGCTCCCCGTCCGCCGCTCTCTCGGAGTTCTCGATCAACAGGGCCAGATCTTCTTGGATGTCCTGGTCCCGAGGGAGCTCGGGGATTTCTGCTTGCTTTTCGCCGAGCGCCCGTGCGATGTAGACGAGCTGGTCGAGGCCTTGGTATTCGCCGGCTCCTACCGCGTCCCGCCCCCATACGACGTATCCGACCATCCACGCTTGCAGTGAGAAAAGCCAGTACTTGGCCTGCCGACGTGCTTCGATCTGTTTTTCGCCGAGGAACCGGATGCCCAGTTGGCGGGCCAATGCGACACCGGCTCCCACCCCGAAGCTCGCGCCACCGAATTCCAGAGCGCTTTGCAGCGGTTGGCTGAATCCCAGATAGCTGGTGACGAAGGTTCCGAGGCCTGCCGCGAAGGCGTTGACACCGTCCTGCATGAGTCGGTACCGGGCCAGGCGAGCCTCGTCCGAGATGCCGTGCTGGATCTCGTTGACCAGGTCGACACGGACTGCTTCCTGGCCCTCCGACATCCCTCGGGGTTCCAGGAGGAGTCCCTGGACGGCGGCGGCGAACCTGGCTCCGAAGAGCGCATCCCGCTGGGGAGTGCGTTCCAGGCCGATCATGTCGAGGGCCTCGGCACCCTTCTCTCCGGCCGCTGCCTTCGACGCCCACAGCGTGCACCGGTTCAGGAATGTGGCGTTCGTACCGTGACGCCACTCCGGAAAGCGGAGGCCCTGCACCACGTGCTCGCGGGTCGCACGCGCGGTGGCTCGGAAGATCCCGCGGGTTCTTTCCCCTGGTACCGGAGTGTGGTCCAGTTCGTCGCACAGTATTCTGGCGGATTGCGCGACTTCTGGTGGTGTCGGTTCATCTCTTCTCTGTCTCGGATGAATTGCCTCGACCACGGCTCTGTATCGAATGTCTTTCAGGATCGCCCGTAGATGTACCACGCGTTGGACGGCGCGTATCCCGCGATAGGTGCTGGTCGCTGAGCGGCCGGCATCCCCCAAGGTGACCATGTGGCGATTTTAATCATATGCTGTTGGCTCTTGCCAAGCGATAAACGGTGACTGAATTTCTGTTCGAGAATAGGCCGTGCAATCTATTTGTTCCGCCGCTGCCCGGCGCGTACCAAGGACGGGAGAGCCGCGACTTTGAGGAGCCGCGGCTCTCCCGTGCCGTCCGCTTCCGCCGCTAGTCCTGCCGCCCGGCCAGGTCCGCGAGCACCTTGTGCAGGGGTTCCGTCACCCGGCGCCGGTACTCCTGGATCGCCCAGCCGTTGCCGTCCGGGTCCTGGAAGTACATGAAGGTCGCGCCGTCGTCGGGGGCGTACTGGACCGGCTCGGAGACCTCCAAACCGCGCTCCACCAGCTCGGCGTGGGCGGCCTTGATGTCGGTCACACAGAGCTGGAGCCCCTGGTAGGAACCGGGGGCCGGGCGCTGGCCCTCGACCATCTCCCAGATGCTGTCGCCGAGGGCGATCGAGCAGCCGGAGCCCGGAGGGGTCAGCTGGACGATCCGCATGCCCGGCATCACCTCCTGGTCGATGTCCACGTGAAAACCGACCCTGTCCCGGTAGAAGTCGCGGGCCCGGTCGATGTCGCTCACGGGCAGCGGGATCACTTCGAGGGTGAACTCCATCGCTGGTCTCCAAGTCGCCGTTGACGGGAGTGGCAGGTGAGTGTCAGACGAACCGCCAGCGCGTCTGGCTGAACGGCTCTCCCTTACCGAAGCCGAAAACCGTGCGCGGCGCCAGCGCGAAGACGACGGCGTGCCCAGGACCGTGGTGGAAATACCCCTCCCGTACCTCGAAGCGCCAGAATTCGCCGTACTTCGTCTCCCACGCGGCGGCCAGCTCCCGCAGCCTGCCGTCGTCGGACACGCGCACCGCCTCGCCCTCCACCACCAGGTCGTAGCCCTTGTCCCAGGTGTTCGTGCCGGTGGTCAGCACGACGTTCGGATTGTGCGCGAGGTTCTTCGCCTTGCGCTCCTCGGGACCCGTGCAGAAGTGCAGCGCACCGTGCGCCCACACCGCTGGCAGCGGCGTCACGTGCGGCCGCCCGTCCGGGCGCACCGTCGAGATCCAGAACAACTCGGCCGAGGAGAGCAGCGCCTCGGCCGCGGGCCAGGAGATCGCGGTGGCGGCCTCGTCGCTGTAGCGGGGGTCGAGACGGGCCTCGGGCATCCGCTCGGTTTCCTTGTCGGTCATCAGCAGCCCTCCTGACATGTCTCTTCCCAGGGTGCCCCGGAGAACACCCGGGGCACCGCGGCGGCAGCGTCCCGCCGTGCGGTACGCCGCGACGGCCGGTGGCGTGTGGCGCGGCATGGTGTAACGGATCGTGGTGCCGATCGTCCGGCGGCCGGCCGCGGCGACGGTGGTACCGCCCCTCGACGGCACCGTGGTCGCGGGCCGCATGCCCGGCGACACGGTCCTGGCCGACCCTTCGCGGCCGCCCACGGTGATGGTGACCCGCTGAAACCGCTCCGGCGCCCCAGCGCTTCCCCCGGCTTCTCCGGTTAGGCTCGTGGCCGTACGACCTTGATCCGACAGGAGGCCGGGATGACGGCGCCGGGGCGCAGAAGCAGTACCTTCACGCGGCTGCTGCGGCACGGCTTCACCGACCCCTCCGCCGCCGAGCGGCTCCTGGACAGCACGGAACTCGCGCACGTCCGGGACGACCCGGTCCTGCTGGAGGCGCTGGGCGCGACCGCCGACCCGGACCTGGCCCTGCACGGGCTGGTCCGCCTGCTGGAGGCGCAGCCCGCGCCCACCGCCCGGCGGGAACTGCTCGACACGGTGATAGCGGCCAAGCCGCTGCGCGACCGGCTGCTCGGCGTGCTCGGCGCCTCCGCCGCGCTCGCCGACCACCTCGCCCGGCATCCGGGCGACTGGCGCGCCCTCGTCATGTACGAGCCGAGCGACCTCCACCCCGGAGTGGAGGAGTTCGAGCGGGGCCTCGCGGAGGCGGCCGATCCCGTACTGCTGCGCGTCGCCTACCGCCGCTGCCTGCTGTCGATCGCCGCCCGAGACGTGTGCGGCACCACCGACATCGCCGAGACCGCCGCCGAGCTCGCCGACCTCGCCACCGCGACCCTGCGCGCCGCCCTCGCCATCGCCCGCACCGCGGCACCCGACGACGCCGCGCTGTGCCGGCTCGCGGTCATCGCGATGGGCAAGTGCGGCGGCCATGAGCTGAACTACGTCTCCGACGTCGACGTGATCTTCGTCGGGGAGGCCGTCGAGGGCGCCGACGAGGGCAAGGCCCTGCGGTCGGCCACCAAGCTCGCCTCGCACATGATGCGGATCTGCTCGGAGACGACGATCGAGGGCTCGATCTGGCCCGTGGACGCCAACCTGCGGCCCGAGGGCAGAAACGGTCCGCTGGTGCGCACGCTCAGCAGCCACCTCGCCTACTACCAGCGCTGGGCCAAGACCTGGGAGTTCCAGGCCCTGCTCAAGGCCCGCCCGGTGGCCGGTGACCTCGACCTCGGCGAGGAGTACGTCGCCGCCCTCGAACCCCTGGTCTGGAAGGCCGCCGAGCGCGACAACTTCGTCGCCGACGTGCAGAAGATGCGCCGCCGCGTCGTCGAGAACATCCCCGTCGCCGAGATCGAACGGGAGCTGAAGCTCGGCCCCGGCGGCCTCAGGGACGTCGAATTCGCCGTCCAGCTCCTGCAGTTGGTGCACGGGCGGGCCGACGTCTCCCTCCGCAGCGGCACCACCCTGGACGCCCTGCAGGCCCTGGCCACCGGCGGCTACGTCGGCCGCTCCGACGCCGTCCAGCTCGACGACGCCTACCGCTTCCTGCGCTCCATGGAGCACCGCATCCAGCTCTACCGGCTGCGCCGCACCCACCTCGTCCCCGAGGAGGAGGCCGACCTGCGCCGCCTCGGCCGCTCCCTGGGCCTGCGCGCCGACCCGGTCGCCGAGCTGACCCGCGAGTGGAAACGGCACACCAGTGTCGTACGACGGCTGCACGAGAAGCTCTTCTACCGCCCCCTGCTCGATGCGGTCGCCCAACTCGCCCCCGGCGAGAGCCGGTTGAGCCCCGAGGCGGCCCGGGAGCGGCTCGTCGCGCTCGGGTACGCGGACCCGGCGGCGGCACTGCGGCACCTCGAGGCGCTGGCGTCCGGGGTCACCCGTAAGGCGGCCATCCAGCGCACCCTGCTGCCGGTGCTGCTCGGCTGGTTCGCCGACTCGGCCGATCCGGACGCGGGGCTGCTCAACTTCCGCAAGGTGTCGGACGCGCTCGGCAAGACACCCTGGTATCTGCGGCTGTTGAGGGACGAGGGCGCCGCCGCCGAGAACCTCGCCCGGGTCCTGTCCGCCGGCCGGCTCGCCCCCGACCTGCTGATGCGCGCCCCCGAGGCGGTCGCCCTGCTCGGCGACGGCGACGCGGCCGGCCTGGAACCACGCGGCCGGGACCACCTGGAGCCGGAGATCCTCGCCGCGGTCGGCCGCGCGCCCGGCGCCGTGCAGGCGGTCACGGCCGCCCGCGGTGTCCGCCGCCGCGAACTGTTCCGTACGGCCGCCGCGGACATCGTCGGCTCCTACGGCACCGAGGCCCAGCCGGTCGAGGCCGACCAGGGCGCCCTCGTGGACCGGGTCGGCGGCGCGGTGTCCGACCTGACGGCGGCCACGCTCTCCGGGACGCTGCGCGCGGTGGTCCGGGACGGCTGGGGCGAGACCCTGCCCACCCGGTTCGCCGTCATAGGCATGGGCCGCTTCGGCGGCCACGAACTCGGCTACGGCTCCGACGCCGACGTGCTCTTCGTGCACGAGCCGCGCGACGGCGTCGACGAACGCGAGGCCTCCGACGCGGCCAACAAGGTCGTCTCCGAGATGCGCCGCCTGCTCCAGATCCCCAGCGCCGACCCGCCCCTGCTCATCGACGCCGACCTGCGCCCCGAGGGCAAGTCCGGGCCGCTCGTACGGACGTTGAACTCGTACGCGGCCTACTACCGCCGCTGGTCCCTGGGCTGGGAGTCGCAGGCCCTGCTGCGGGCCGAACCCGTCGCAGGGGACGAGGAGTTGAGCCGCCGCTTCATCGAGCTGATCGATCCGCTGCGGTACCCGACGGCCGGCCTCGGCGACGACGCCGTCCGCGAGATCCGGCGCCTGAAGGCCCGGATGGAGTCGGAGCGGATGCCGCGCGGTGCCGACCCGAAGCTGCACACCAAGCTCGGACCCGGCGGCCTGTCCGACGTCGAGTGGACGGTGCAGCTCATCCAGATGCGGCACGGCGCGGAGGTGGCGGGCCTGCGCACCACCCGCACCCGCGCCGCCCTCGCCGCCGCCCGCACGGCCGGCCTCCTCTCCGACGAGGACGCCGCCACCCTCGACGAGGCCTGGGTCCTCGCCACCCGCGTACGCAACGCCGTGATGCTCGTCCGCGGCCGGGCCGGCGACACCTTCCCCTCCGACGCCCGCGAACTGGGTGCGGTAGGGCGATACCTGGGCTACGGCCCCGGCCACGTGGGCGACATGCTCGACGACTACCGGCGTACGGCACGCCGGGCGCGGGGCGTGGTGGACGACCTGTTCTACGGGGCGTAGGCCGCCTCGGACGCGGGGACACCCACCACCTTCTCCGCCGCCCACCGACCACCGCTCGCGGGTCACCGCCACCCACAGCACCACCACCATGCCGGCCGGCACCCGCGGCCCGACGTTCTCGCCCAGGAGCGGCGCGTCGTGCCGAGGCCCCTGAGCGCGGCGACCGCGAGCAGCCTGGTGAGGCCGGCCGGGGAGACAGCGAGCGGGTCCCGGCCGGCGGTGAACCCGCGGGCCATGACGCGAACGCCACGGCGTCGCTCACGGCAGCGTCCGGCCGGCAGCGCCAGGGCGCTCCAGCTCGGCGGCCCCGACCGGTGCCAGGCCGTGAAGATCAGCAACCTTCCGGCGAACCCGAGGAGCAGACCGGCCAGGCGCAGGGGGTGCAGGGCCCGGTCGGTGGCGTGGAGCCGGCCGCACAGCTCCGCGCGCCCGCGAGGCCGCCGGGTCCCGGTCGAGGTTCGTGGTCGAGAGCGAGAACCACCTGACCGCGCAGGGCTTCGTGGCGGCCGGGCCGGGAGTCAGTCCGGTTCCGCGCCTGGGGCTGGGAGGCCGGCACGCCGACGTGGTCGCACGCCCGGTTGGGCGTCCGGAGCCGGTCGCGGCATCCACGTGGCCCAACGGGAGACAGGCGTTGCGGGAGGCGGCGGGCTGGGGTGCTGTCCGACATGGTTCCGCATGCCCGGAGGTGACCGGCACGCACGCGCTCGCCGGTCGCAGCAGCGGGCGCGGTCGGCGGCGCGCAGCCCGCCCGTGAACAGCAGGGCCCGCACGCCGGGCCCCTCCGGCGCGGCGGCGACACGAACATCGCGGGTGCCTGCCGCGGACCCTGGTCGCCAGATCTCGGGCGAGCACGGGAGTCATCCTCCGTGAGGTGAGGTGAGGTGAGGTGAGGTGAGGTGAGGCGAGTCCGGGATGGCACCAGTACGTCGGTGGCATCGGAACGCTCCGCCGCCTTGCGCTCACCCGCACCCGGCGCCGCCGGACCCGCCCTCGGGCGGACGACCACCGACCCGGGGCGGCCCTCGGTCCCTGGCCCCTGGCGTCCGGTCCCCTGGCCCCTGGCCCCCGGCGTCCGGTCCCTGGCCCTCGGTCCCTGGCCCCTGGCCCCCGGTCCCTGGCGTCCGGTCCCCGGCCCCCTGGCCCCCGGCGTTCGGCCCCTGGCCCCCGGCCCCTGGCCCCCGGCCTCCGGCCCCCGGTCCAGCCCCCGGCTAGACCTTCGTCGGACGCAGGGACCGTTCACGGCCCGGCACCCGCTTCGGCAGCGCGTATGGCAGTGTCCCGTACCAGAGCCGGGCCATCGCGAAGCCGAAGGCGAGGCAGAGGACGCCGCCCACCGCGTCGAGCCAGAAGTGGTTGGCGGTGGCGACGATGACCACCATCGTGGCCACCGGGTAGAGGAGGCCGAGGACCCGCACCCACGGGACCGACGCCAGCGCGAAGATCGTCAGGCCGCACCACAGGGACCAGCCGATGTGCATGGACGGCATGGCGGCGTACTGGTTCGACATGTTCTTCAGGTCGCCGGAGGCCATCGAGCCCCACGTCTGGTGGACCATGACGGTGTCGACGAAGTCGCCGCCGTTCATCAGGCGCGGCGGGGCGAGCGGATACAGGTAGTAACCGACCAGGGCGACGACGGTGGTCGAGAAGAGCACGAGGCGGGCCGCGGCGTAGCGGCCCGGATGACTGCGGAAGAGCCACACGAGCACACAGAGCGTCACCACGAAGTGCAGGGTCGCGTAGTAGTAGTTCATGGCGACGATGAGCCAAGTCACCGAGTTCACGGCGTGGTTGACGGACTCCTCGACGGCGATGCCGAGATGGTGCTCGACCTTCCAGATCCAGTCGGCGTTGCGCAGCGCCTCGGGCCGCTGTTCCGGGACCGCGTTGCGGACCAGTGAGTACGTCCAGTAACTCACGCCGATCAAAAGGATCTCGAACCAGAGCCGGGGTCGGCGCGGGGTGCGCGGCCGGCGCAGGAAACCCGGCCCGATCCCGGCCGTGACGGACTGCGGAGGGGTCTCGTCGGACCCTTCCTGCGTCGTCACGGTCGTCTCAGTCATAGGCACAGAGTCTGCCAGAAAAGGGACCCCTCACCGATCATCCCCCGGTCGGGTCCGGGCCGCACGTCCTACACCCGGAAGACCTCTGAGACCTCCTACCAGCGCACTGCCGAAGGTCGCTTTCTCCGCCCTGAGAACGAGCCGGACGAGCCGTACGCCTCAGTGGCGTCCGCGTTCCCCGGGAGCCGAGGCGGTCGAGCCGCGCACCACCAGTTCCGGCATGAACACGAACTCGCTGTGCGGCGCGGGCGTCCCGCCGATCTCCTCCAGGAGGGTGCGCACCGCCGCCTGTCCCATCGCCGGGACGGGCTTGCGGATCGTCGTCAGCGGCGGGTCGGTGAAGGCGATCAGGGGGGAGTCGTCGAAGCCGACGACCGAGACGTCCTTGGGGACGTCCAAGCCGCGCTGCCGGGCCGCCCGTATCGCACCCAGCGCCATCATGTCGCTGGCGCACACCACGGCCGTGCAGTCACGGTCCATGAGCGCGGCGGCCGCCGCCTGGCCGCCCTCCAGGGTGTAGAGGGAGTGCTGGACGAACTCCGTCTCGATGGCCTCCGTGCCCAGACCCAGCTGGTCCTGCATGCTGCGGACGAAGCCCTCGATCTTGCGCTGCACGGGCACGAACCGCTTGGGGCCGAGCGCCAGCCCGATCCTCGTGTGCCCCAGCGACACCAGGTGCGTGACCGCGAGGGTCATCGCCGCGCGGTCGTCGGGGGAGATGAACGGCGCCTGCACCTTCGGCGAGAAGCCGTCCACCAGGACGAAGGGCACGCCCTGTGCGCGCAGCTGGTCGTAGCGCTGCATGTCGGCGGAGGTGTCCGCGTGCAGCCCGGAGACGAAGATGATGCCGGCCACGCCCCGGTCGACGAGCATCTCCGTCAGCTCGTCCTCCGTGGAACCGCCCGGGGTCTGGGTGGCGAGCACCGGCGTGTAGCCCTGCCGGGTCAGCGCCTGGCCGATGACCTGGGCCAGCGCCGGGAATATGGGGTTCTCCAGCTCCGGGGTTATCAGGCCCACCAGGCCCTCGCTGCGCTGCCGCAGCCGCACCGGGCGTTCGTAGCCCAGCACGTCGAGGGCGGCCAGCACGGACTGGCGGGTGGTGGCGGCGACGCCCGGCTTCCCGTTGAGGACGCGGCTGACGGTCGCTTCGCTCACCCCCGCCTGGGCAGCGATGTCGGCAAGCCGTGTGGTCACAGGGGTGGACTGTACCGGCCGGCCCTCGCCCTGCACACCGATCGGACGCCGTGCGCGGCCGGTGGAACGGCCCGCAGGGGGTTGTTGCCTCATCGCGGTCCCTCGTGTTCGTCGTCGGCGTCCGGTTCCGCGACAGATGGTCCCGCGCGGTGGAAGCGTGTGGCAAGAGCTTGCAGAGTCTTGCACAACTGTCCCCATACCCGCTGGACAGCGGCAAATCCCGGTTCTCAGGGTCTCGCGACGGTCGACACGAGGTTACGGCGGGATAACTCTCGGCACGTCTTGCACTTTTTTGCTGCAAGGACTTTCGGCGGCGCTTACATCGCTGTTACGTTCACGTCGCCCGGCGGCGGCAACGGCGCAGTCGGCAAGTCACCAGGGGCGGCAGACGGGGCCGTCTTCTGTGAGCACACGGGCTTTCACCCTCAAGGAGAACTCATGCGGCGTGGCATAGCGGCCACCGCGTTGATGGCGTCTTTCGCCCTCGCGGCGACGGCCTGCGGCGGAAGTGACGGCGGCGACTCGGCCGACGGTCCGGTCACCATCACCTGGTGGGACACCTCCAACGCCACGAATGAGGCGCCGACGTACCAGGCCTTGATCAAGGAGTTCGAGGCCGCCAACAAGGACGTCAAGGTCAAGTACGTCAACGTGCCCTTCGACCAGGCGCAGAACAAGTTCGACACCGCCGCCGGCTCCAAGGGCGCCCCGGACATCCTGCGCTCCGAGGTCGGCTGGACCCCCGCCTTCGCGAAGAAGGGCTACTTCCTGCCGCTGGACGGCACCGAGGCCCTCGCCGACGAGAGCAAGTTCCAGCCCAACCTGATCGAGCAGGCCAAGTACGACGGCAAGACCTACGGCGTGCCGCTGGTCACCGACACCCTCGCGCTGGTCTACAACAAGGAGCTCTTCGCGAAGGCCGGTGTCGAGGCCCCGAAGACCTGGGACGACCTGAAGAAGGCCGCCGCCACGGTCAAGGGCAAGACCGGCGTCGACGGCTACTGGGGCTCCACCCAGGCCTACTACGCGCAGACCTTCCTCTACGGCGAGGGCACCGACACCGTCGACGCCGTCGCCAAGAAGGTCACCGTGAACTCGGCGCCCGCCAAGAAGGGCTACGGCACCTGGCTGAGCCTGTTCGACGGCAAGGGCCTGCACAAGGCCGACACCACCGCCGACGCCTACGCCCACATCCAGGAGGCGTTCGTCAGCGGCAAGGTCGCCTCGATCATCCAGGGCCCCTGGGAGATCACCAACTTCTACAAGGGCACCGCCTTCAAGGACAAGAACAACCTCGGCATCGCCACCGTCCCGGCCGGCTCCACCGGCAAGGCGGGCGCCCCGACCGGCGGCCACAACCTCTCCGTGTACGCCGGCTCGGACTCCGCGCACCAGAAGGCGGCCCTGAAGTTCGTCAACTTCATGACCTCCGCGAAGTCCCAGGCGAGCATCGCGCTGAAGAACTCCACCCTGCCGACCCGCGACGACGCCTACACCGCCGAGGTCAAGGCCGACCCGGGCATCGCCGGCTTCCAGGGTGTCCTGCCTGCCGCCCAGCCGCGCCCGGCGCTGCCCGAGTACAGCTCCCTGTGGGGCCCGCTGGACACCGAGCTGCCGCAGGTCGCCGGGGGCAAGGAGTCCCTCGACAAGGGCCTGGGCAACGCGGAGACCGCGATCGCCAAGCTGGTCCCTGACTTCAGCAAGTGACCTCGAGTGGCCGCTGGATCCCCCGCGAACCCGGGGAAGGGATCCGGCGGCCACCGGCCTGTGGCCGGCCGTACAGCCGTACAGCCGTACAGCCGTACAGCCGGGGCAAGCCAGTGCAGGCCGTTCAGGCCGTTCAGGCCGAAGATCTTTCAGAAGGTGTCGAAGAAGGTGTCGAACCCATGACAGTCGCCATCGACCGCGCGACCGGCAAGCGCCGCGGTGACCGTGCGCCGAAGCCCGGTGGGGGCGGGCGCCTGAGGCGCGGCTACCAGAAGCACTGGTACGCGTACGCGATGATCGCCCCGGTGGTGGTCGTCCTCGGCGTCCTCGTGCTCTACCCCCTGGCGTACGGCCTGTACCTCACGCTCACCGACGCCAACAGCCTCAACACCGCCCGCACGATCGGCGTCAATCACATCGACGCCACCTACAAGTTCATCGGCCTCGACAACTACGCCGACATCCTGTGGGGCGACACGGCCTACGACCGCTTCTGGTCGCACTTCATCTGGACGATCGTCTGGACCGCGCTCTGCGTCACCCTGCACTACACGATCGGCCTCGGCCTCGCCCTGCTGCTCAACCAGAAGCTGCGCGGCCGCACCTTCTACCGGCTGGTCCTGATCCTGCCGTGGGCCGTGCCGACCTTCGTGACCGTCTTCGGCTGGCGGTTCATGCTCGCCGACGGCGGCATCATCAACTCCTTCCTGGACACGCTCCACCTGCCGACACCGCTGTGGCTGGAGGACACCTTCTGGCAGCGGTTCGCCGCGATCATGGTCAACACCTGGTGCGGCGTGCCCTTCATGATGCTGTCGCTGCTCGGCGGCCTGCAGTCCATCGACACCTCGCTGTACGAGGCCTCCGAGATGGACGGCGCCAACGCCTGGCAGCGCTTCAGGTACGTCACCCTGCCGGGCCTGAGGTCCGTCAGCTCCACCGTCGTGCTCCTCGGCATCATCTGGACCTTCAACCAGTTCGCGATCATCTTCCTGCTGTTCGGCAACACCGCCCCCGACGCGCAGATCCTCGTCACCTGGGCCTACTACCTCGGCTTCGGACAGCAGCCGCGCGACTTCGCGCAGTCGGCGGCCTACGGCATCCTGCTGCTGGCCATCCTGATCGTCTTCACCTCCTTCTACCGCCGCTGGCTGAACCGCAATGACCAGCAGCTCGCGATCTGAGGCAGGAGTCACCATGAGCACGACCACCGTCGAGACCTCCGCCCCGGTGAACAAGGAGGACTCCATGGCCACCTCACCGAAGAAGGGGACCAGGCGCGGCGAGAGCACCCCCGCCGTCCGCCTCGTCTCCCACGGCATCCTGATCGCCGCGAGCCTGATCGCGCTCTTCCCGGTCGCCTGGCTGGTGTTCCTGTCCCTCGGCCCGGACAAGGACGACTACCTGCATCCCGGGCGCATCTGGGGCAAGATGACGTTCGACAACTACACGTTCGTGCTTCAGGAGACGAAGTTCTTCGACTGGCTGCAGACCACGATGATCGTCACCCTGGGCACCACGCTCATCGGTGTCGTCATCTCCGCCACCACCGGCTACGCGGTCTCGCGCATGCGCTTCCCGGGCTACCGGAAGTTCATGTGGGTGCTGCTGGTCACGCAGATGTTCCCGGTGGCCGTACTCATGGTGCCGATGTACCAGATCCTGTCGGAACTGCAGCTCATCGACAGCTACCTTGGTCTCATCCTGGTGTACTGCACGACCACGGTCCCGTACTGCGCATGGCTGATGAAGGGCTACTTCGACACCATCCCGTTCGAGATCGACGAGGCGGGACGGGTCGACGGGCTGACCCCCTTCGGCACGTTCGCGCGACTGATCCTGCCGCTCGCCAAGCCGGGCCTGGCGGTCGCCGCCTTCTACAGTTTCCTCACCGCATTCGGCGAGGTCGCGTTCGCCGCGACGTTCATGCTGTCCGACACGAAGTACACCTTCGCCGTCGGTCTGCAGACCTTCGTCAGCGAGCACGACGCGCAGCGCAATCTCATGGCCGCCACCGCGGTGCTGATTGCCATACCCGTCTCCGCGTTCTTCTATTTCGTACAGAAGAACCTGGTGACCGGCCTCACCGCGGGCGGCACGAAGGGCTAGCCCCTTCCGTCACGACTCCCGCGCGCCCAGGCGCGCGGGTGGCGGCCGCGGTGTCCATCCGACCCCGCAGGCACCGCGGCCGCCTCGTCACCCGCCCCGCCTCCGTACGCACGCCTCCATGACCGAAACCTCGTCACGTATCAAGGACGCCATGAGCCAGCACTCCGCCGACCGGGCCGAAAACTCCGCCGTCGCCACCGTCGTCAAGCGCCGCGACTGGTGGCGCGACGCGGTGATCTACCAGGTCTATCCGCGCAGCTTCGCCGACAGCAACGGCGACGGCATGGGCGACCTGGAGGGCATCCGCACCCGACTTCCGTACCTGCGCGACCTCGGCGTGGACGCCGTGTGGCTCAGCCCCTTCTACGCCTCCCCGCAGGCGGACGCCGGCTACGACGTCGCCGACTACCGGGCCGTCGACCCCATGTTCGGCAACCTCCTCGACGCCGACGCCCTGATCCGCGACGCCCGCGAGCTGGGCCTGAGGATCATCGTCGACCTGGTCCCCAACCACTCCTCCGACCAGCACGAGTGGTTCAAGCGGGCGATCGCGGAGGGCCCCGGCTCGCCGCTGCGGGAGCGCTACCACTTCCGGCCCGGCAAGGGCGACGACGGCGAGATCCCGCCCAACGACTGGGAGTCGATCTTCGGCGGCCCGGCGTGGACCCGCGTCACCGAACCGGACGGCACCCCCGGCGAGTGGTACCTGCACCTCTTCGCCCCCGAGCAGCCCGACTTCAACTGGGACCACCCGGCCGTCGGCGACGAGTTCCGCTCCATCCTGCGCTTCTGGCTCGACATGGGCGTCGACGGCTTCCGCATCGACGTGGCGCACGGCCTGGTGAAGGCGGAGGGGCTCCCGGACCTCGGATCCCACGGTCAGCTCAAGCTGCTGGGCAACGATGTCATGCCGTTCTTCGACCAGGACGGCGTACACGCCATCTACCGCCAGTGGCGCACGGTCCTCGACGAGTACGCGGGCGAGCGCATCTTCGTCGCCGAGGCGTGGACGCCGACGGTCGAGCGCACCGCGAACTACGTCCGCCCCGACGAACTCCACCAGGCATTCAACTTCCAGTACCTGAGCACGGAGTGGGACGCGGACGAACTGCGCGCGGTCATCGACCGCACCCTGGAGGCGATGCGCCCGGTGGGCGCCCCCGCCACCTGGGTCCTCTCCAACCACGACGTCACCCGCCACGCCACCCGCTTCGCCAACCCGCCCGGCCTCGGCACCCAGATCCGCACGGCGGGCGACCGCGAACTCGGCCTGCGCCGGGCCCGGGCCGCGACCCTCCTCATGCTGGCGCTGCCCGGATCGGCCTACGTCTACCAGGGCGAGGAACTCGGCCTCCCGGACGTCGTCGACCTGACCGACGAGGTGCGCCAGGACCCCGCCTACTTCCGGGGCGCCGGCCAGGACGGCTTCCGTGACGGCTGCCGGGTGCCGATCCCGTGGACGCGCGAGGGATCGTCGTACGGCTTCGGCGCGGGCGGCAGCTGGCTGCCGCAGCCCGAGGGCTGGGGGGAGCTGAGCGTCGAGGCCCAGACCGGCGTCCCCGGCTCCACCCTGGAGCTCTACCGCTCCGCCTTCGCCGTCCGCCGCGAACAGCCCGACCTCGGCGCGGGCGACTCGGTGGAGTGGCTCAAGGCCCCCGAAGGCGTCCTCGCCTTCCGCCGGGGCGAGTTCGTGTGCGTCGCCAACACCGGCACCGAGTCGGTGACCACCCCGGCGTACGGCCGTCTGCTCCTCGCCAGCGGCGAGGTCGCCGAGACGGACGGCGAGGCCAAGCTGCCCGCGGACACGACGGTGTGGTGGACGGCCAACTGACCGTCCCTGCAAGAAGTTCCAGGAATTTTCAGAGGCCCGCCTTCCGCTTCGGGAGGCGGGCCTCTACGATCTGCGGCACCGCACGGCTTTGCAAGCTTTCAGCAAGAACCTTCAACGGAGAAGGAACCCCACATGGCCAGAAGAGCTCTAGCCGGAGCATGCGCCCTCGTGGCGGGCGCCGCAGCCGCAGTGATCGCCCCCGCCGGCCCCGCGCAGGCGGCGCCACCCGGCACCAAGGACGTCACCGCCGTCCTCTTCGAGTGGAACTTCGCGTCGGTCGCCAAGGAGTGCACCACCACGCTCGGCCCGGCCGGGTACGGCTACGTCCAGGTCTCCCCGCCCGCCGAGCACATACAGGGCTCGCAGTGGTGGACGTCGTACCAGCCGGTCAGCTACCGGATCGCCGGCCGGCTCGGTGACGCCACCGCCTTCAAGAACATGGTCGACACGTGTCACGCCGCCGGAGTGAAGGTCGTCGTCGACGCCGTCGTCAACCACATGTCCGCGGGCACCGGCACCGGCACCGGCGGTTCCTCGTACACGAAGTACAGCTACCCGGGCCTGTACTCCTCGTACGACTTCGACGACTGCACGGCCAGGATCACCGACTACACCAACCGCGGCAACGTCCAGAACTGCGAACTCGTCGGCCTCGCCGACCTGGACACGGGCGAGGACTACGTCCGCTCGGCGATCGCCGGCTACCTGAACTCCCTGCTCGGGTACGGCGTCGACGGCTTCCGCATCGACGCGGCCAAGCACATCCCGGCGACCGACCTCGCGAACATCAAGTCCCGGCTGACGAACCCGTCCGTGTACTGGAAGCAGGAGGTCATCTACGGCAGCGGGGAGGCCGTCCAGCCGACCGAGTACACCGGCAACGGCGACGTCCAGGAGTTCCGCTACGCCTACGACCTCAAGCGCGTCTTCAACAACGAGAACCTCGCCTACCTGAAGAACTACGGCGAGGGCTGGGGGTACCTGAACAGCTCGGTCTCCGGTGTCTTCGTCGACAACCACGACACCGAGCGGGGCGGCAGCACCCTGAACTACAAGAACGGCGCCGCCTACACACTGGCCAACGTCTTCATGCTCGCCTACCCGTACGGCGCCCCGGACGTCAACTCCGGCTACGAGTTCTCCGACACGGACGCGGGGCCGCCGGGCGGCGGTTCGGTCAGTGCCTGCTGGCAGGACGGCTGGAAGTGCCAGCACGCCTGGCCGGAGATCAGGTCGATGGTCGCCTTCCGCAACGCCGTGCGCGGCGAGCCGGTCGGCAACTGGTGGGACAACGGCGCCGACGCCATCGCCTTCGGCCGGGGCACCAAGGGCTACGTCGCCGTCAACCACGAGTCGGGCAGCCTGAGCCGCACCTTCCAGACCTCGCTGCCCGCGGGGACGTACTGCAACGTGCAGAACAACTCGACGGTGTCGGTGAACGCGAGCGGCCAGTTCACCGCGACGCTGGGCGCCGACACGGCTCTGGCGATCTACGCGGGCAAGTCGAGCTGTTGAAAGTTCTTTCTCATGCTTTCAGGACTCTTGCTGTAAGTGTTTCCACGGCGATACGGTCGCGCGGGGTCGGACCCACGTAAGCCGTCATCGCAAGGAGTCCACGTCCGTGATACCGAGATGGTCGGCGCCGCCGAGGTGCCGTACTGCCCATGCCGGCCGGGTCGCTGCGGTCACCGTGACCGCGTTGGCCGCAGCGCTCGTCCAGCCCCTGGCCGCCCGAGCGGACACCCCGCCCGCACCGCCGTCCGACGCGAGGCTCGCCGCCGAGCCCGCCCGGCACGACGCCACCCGTGAGCAGTTCTACTTCGTCCTGCCGGACCGCTTCGCCAACGGCGACACCGGCAACGACCGGGGCGGCCTGACCGGTTCACGCCTGAGTACCGGCTACGACCCCACCGACAAGGGCTTCTACCAGGGCGGCGACCTCAAGGGTCTGACAAAGAGGCTCGACTACATCAAGGGCCTCGGCACCACCGCCATCTGGATGGCCCCCATCTTCAAGAACCAGCCCGTGCAGGGCGAGGGCACCAACGCCTCGGCCGGCTACCACGGTTACTGGATCACCGACTTCACCCAGGTCGACCCGCACTTCGGCACCAACAAAGACCTGGAGACGCTGATCTCCAAGGCCCACGCCAAGGGCATGAAGGTCTTCTTCGACGTCATCACCAACCACACCGCCGACGTCGTCGACTACGAGGAGAAGTCCTACGACTACCTCTCCAAGGGCGCGTTCCCGTACCTGACCAAGGACGGCGAGCCCTTCGACGACGCCGACTACGCGGACGGCAACGAGGACTTCCCCCCGGTCGACGCCGACGCGTTCCCGCGGACGCCCGTCGTGGCCGACGCGAAGAAGAACACCAAGGTTCCCTCCTGGCTCAACGACGCGACGATGTACCACAACCGCGGCGACTCGACCTACGCCGGCGAGTCGACCACGTACGGAGACTTCTCCGGCCTCGACGACCTGTGGACCGAACGTCCCGAGGTCGTCAGCGGGATGGAGAAGATCTACCGGCGGTGGGTCAGGGACTTCGACATCGACGGCTTCCGCATCGACACCGTGAAGCACGTGAACATGGAGTTCTGGACCCAGTGGGCGACGGCCCTGGACGCCTACGCGGCCAAGCGGGGACGCGACGACTTCTTCATGTTCGGCGAGGTCTACTCCGCCGACACGTCGGTCACCTCGCCGTACGTCACCCAGGGCCGCCTCGACGCCACGCTCGACTTCCCCTTCCAGGAGGCGGCCCGCCAGTACGCCTCCCAGGGCGGCAGCGCGCGGAAACTCGCCTCGGTCTTCGCCGACGACTACAGGTACACGACCGACAAGGCCAACGCGTACGAGCAGGTCACCTTCCTCGGCAACCACGACATGGGCCGCGTCGGGCACTTCCTGAACCAGGACAACCCGAAGGCGACGGACGCCGAACTCCTCGCCAAGGACCGGCTCGCCAACGAGCTGATGTTCCTCAGCCGCGGCAACCCCGTCGTCTACTACGGCGACGAACAGGGCTTCACCGGCGCCGGCGGCGACAAGGACGCCCGACAGACGATGTTCGCGTCCCGTACCGCCGACTACCTCGACGACGACGAGATCGGCACCGACCGCACCCACGCGAGCGACGCCTACGACACCAGCGCGCCGCTGTACCGCCGGATCGCCGAACTCGCCGAGCTCCGCAAGGCCAACCCGGCGCTGACGGACGGCGTCCAGACGGAGCGGTACGCGGCCGACGGTCCCGGCGTCTACGCCTTCTCCCGCACGAGCACCGCCGCCGACAGGACCGAGTACGTCGTCGCCTTCAACAACGCCGGCGAGGCGAGGACGGCGACCTTCGCGACCGGTTCGGCGGGCATGAGATTCCAGGGGATCTACGGGACCTCCGCACCGGCGGCCTCCGACACCGACAAGAAGATCACCGTCACCGTCCCGGCCGGTTCGGCGATCGTCCTCAAGGCGTCCGGCAAGCCCGCCAAGCCCGCCACCAAGCCGACGATCACCCTCAAGGCCCCCGCCCCCGGTGCCACCGGCACCGTCGAGCTGACCGCGGACCCGGACGGCGGACAGCTCAACCGGGTCGTCTTCGCCGCCCAGACCGGCAACGGCGAATGGCGAACCCTCGGGTCCGCCGACCACGCCCCGTACAAGGTCACCCAGACCGTCGCCAAGGACGTACCGGCCGGAACCGCCCTGCGCTACAAGGCGGTGGTCATCGACTCGGCCGGCCGTACGGCGAGCGCCACGGCCGACAGTGTCACCGGCACCCCGCCCGTCGAGGAGATCCCCTCCGCCTCCTCGCGAGACTACGCGGTCGTCCACTACCAGCGCACCGACGGCGATTACGAGAACTGGGGCCTGTACGCCTGGGGCGACCTCGCCGACGGCGAGTCGACCGACTGGCCGAAGAGCCACCCGTTCACCGGGCGGGACGCCTACGGCGCCTTCGCCTACGTCAAGCTGAAGCCCGGCGCCTCCAACGTCGGCTTCCTCGTCATCGACAAGGACGGCGACAAGGACGTCTCCGCCGACCGCACGATCGACGTCACCAAGACCGGCGAGATCTGGATCGAGCAGGGCAAGGAGACCGTACGGACACAGCGGCCCGACTACCCCGCGCAGGACACGTCGAAGGCCGTGCTGCACTACCACCGCGCCGACGGCGACTACGAGGGCTGGGGCCTGCACGTCTGGACGGGCGCCGCGAGCCCCACCGACTGGTCGAACCCCCTGAAGCCGGTGCGGACCGACAGCTACGGCGCGGTCTTCGAGGTACCGCTCACCGAGGGCGCCGGCAGCCTCAGCTACATCATCCACAAGGGCGACGAGAAGGACCTGCCCACCGACCAGTCGCTCGACCTCACGGCGAACGGCCACGAGGTGTGGCTGCTGGACGGCCAGGAGACGTACCTGCTCCCGCAGCCGGCCGGCTCCGCCGCCGCGCTCGACCTGACCACCTCCAAGGCGGTCTGGATCGACCGGAACACGGTCGCCTGGAACGGCTCCGAGGCGGCCGCCTCCACCCAGCTTCTTTACTCCCGCGACGGCTCGATCGCCGTCGACAAGGGCACGCTGACGGGGGAGGCGAAATGGCTGAGGCTCTCCAGGACCGCCCTCACCGACGCACAGAAGGCCGCATTCCCGCACCTCGAGGACTCCACCGCCTGGTCCGTCGACCCGCGCGACCGTGACCGGGTGCGCAGGGCGCTGAGCGGCCAGGTCGTCGCCTCCCAGCGCGCCGCCAACGGCGCCGTACTGGCCGCGACGGGCGTCCAGATCGCCGGCGTACTCGACGACCTGTACCCCGCGGCGACGAAGGCGCGGCTCGGACCGACGTTCCACGACGGCCGCCCCACGCTCGCCGTGTGGGCACCGACCGCGCAGAAGGTCGCCCTGGAACTCGACGGCTCCACCGTCGCCATGCGGCGCGACGCCGGCACCGGTGTCTGGTCCGTCACCGGCCCCAAGTCCTGGAAGAACAAGGCATACCGGTACGTCGTGACGGTGTGGGCGCCCAGCGTCCGCAAGGTCGTCACCAACAAGGTCACCGACCCCTACTCCCTCGCCCTGACCACCGACTCCGAGCGCAGCCTGGTCGTCGACCTCGACGACGGATCCCTCGCCCCCAAGGGCTGGTCCTCGCTGGTCAAGCCCAAGGCCGTTGCTCTGCGGGACGCCCAGATCCAGGAACTGCACATCCGCGACTTCTCGGTGGCGGACCGCACGGCCGACCACCCCGGCACCTACCTCGCCTTCACCGACAAGGACAGCGACGGCTCACGGCACCTGCGTGACCTGGCGAAGGCCGGGACGTCGTACGTCCACCTCCTCCCGGCCTTCGACATCGCCACCATCCCCGAGAAGAAGTCCGACCAGGCGACCGTCGACTGCGAGCCGGCCTCCTACCCGGCCGACTCGGACAAGCAGCAGGAATGCGTCTCCGCGGTCGCCGCGAAAGACGCCTACAACTGGGGCTACGACCCCTACCACTACACGGTCCCCGAGGGCTCGTACGCGACGGACCCGAACGGCACCGGCCGTACCGTCGAGTTCCGCAAGATGGTCAAGGCGCTGAACGAGGACGGCCTGCGGGTCGTCATGGACGTCGTCTACAACCACACGGCCGCCAGTGGCCAGGCGGACACCAGCGTCCTCGACCGGATCGTGCCCGGCTACTACCAGCGGCTGCTCGCCGACGGCTCGGTCGCGAGCAGCACCTGCTGCGCCAACACGGCCACCGAGAACGCCATGATGGGCAAGCTGGTCGTCGACTCGATCGTCACCTGGGCCAAGGAGTACAAGGTCGACGGCTTCCGCTTCGACCTCATGGGCCACCACCCGAAGGCCAACATCCTGGCGGTGCGCAAGGCCCTCGACGCGCTGACCGTCGCCAAGGACGGTGTCGACGGCAAGAAGATCATCCTGTACGGCGAGGGCTGGAACTTCGGCGAGGTCGCCGACGACGCCCGCTTCGTGCAGGCCACGCAGCGGAACATGGCCGGGACCGGCATCGCGACCTTCTCCGACCGGGCCCGCGACGCCGTACGCGGCGGCGGCCCCTTCGACGAGGACCCCGGCGTCCAGGGCTTCGCGTCCGGCCTGTATACCGACCCCAACTCCTCCGAGAACAACGGCACTTCGGCCGAGCAGAAGGCCCGTCTCCTGCACTACCAGGACCTGATCAAGGTGGGGCTCTCCGGCAACCTCAAGGCGTTCACCTTCACCGGCACCGACGGCAAGGAGGTCACCGGCGCCGAGGTCGACTACAACGGCGCCCCCGCCGGCTACGCGGACGCACCCGGCGACGCCCTCGCGTACGCCGACGCGCACGACAACGAGACGCTGTTCGACGCGCTCGCCTTCAAGCTGCCGGCGGGTACGTCCGCGTCCGACCGCGCCCGCATGCAGGTCCTCGCCATGGCGACGGCCACCCTCTCGCAGGGCCCCGCCCTCTCCCAGGCGGGCACCGACCTGCTGCGCTCCAAGTCCCTGGACCGCAACTCCTACGACAGCGGCGACTGGTTCAACGCCGTCCACTGGAACTGCCGGGACGGCAACGGCTTCGGTCGCGGACTGCCGACGGCCGCCGACAACGCATCCAAGTGGCCCTACGCCAGACCCCTGTTGAGTGCGGCCGGTGTCGGCTGCCCGCAGATCGAGGGCGCCTCGGCGGCATACCGGGATCTGCTGAGGATCCGTACGACGGAGAAGGACTTCTCCCTCGGCACGGCCGGCCAGGTGCAGTCGAAGCTCTCCTTCCCGCTGTCCGGAAACGACGAGACACCCGGCGTGATCACCATGACGCTCGGTGACCTCGTCGTCGTGTTCAACGCGACCCCCGACACCCGGGAGCAGCGGATCGACACGCTCGCCGGCAGCGGTTACCGGCTGCACCCGGTGCAGGCGTCGGGCGCGGACCCTATCGTCAAGTCTTCGGCCTACGCGCGGGTATCGGGCACCTTCATCGTTCCTGGGCGGACTGTGGCGGTATTCTCCCCGACCTCCTGACAAGGGCATTACCTTGGTGGGGGGGGGGGNACCCGGTGCAGGCGTCGGGCGCGGACCCTATCGTCAAGTCTTCGGCCTACGCGCGGGTATCGGGCACCTTCATCGTTCCTGGGCGGACTGTGGCGGTATTCTCCCCGACCTCCTGACAAGGGCATTACCTTGGTGGGGCGGACCCGGTTCCCGGGTCCGCCCCACCTGTGTGTCCAAGGACCGGAACTGGGACTGGCAGATGGATGTCAACGGCAAGCGGACCGAGACGACCGTGCTGGTCGTGGACGACGTGGCGGCCAACCGGTACGCCATGGGCGCCGTGCTGCGCCGCGCCGGTCATCGGGTCGTCCCGGTCGCCTCCGGCTCGGAGGCGCTCATGGAACTCGACGTACGGCTGCGCAAGGGGACACTCCCGGACGTCGCCCTCGTCGACGTGAACCTGCCGGACATGAGCGGCTTCGAACTGTGCCGCCGGATCAAGGGCCGGCCGCAGACGGCCGGCCTGCCCGTCGTGCACTTCTCGGCCGCCGCCATGGAACCGGGCGACCGCTGCCAGGGGCTGGACGCGGGCGGCGAGGCGTATCTGACGGTGCCCGCCGAGCCCGCGGAGATCGACGCGGTCATCCGGGCCGCGGTGCGCACGGCACGGCTGCGGGCCGACTACCAGGCGCTGGCACGGCGGCTGACGCTGCTGTCGGAGACCATCGTGACCGTGCAGGCCGCCCGCTCCCTGCAGGAACTCGCCGAGGCGGCCGCCGAGGGCACCGCACGGCTCACCGGCACGCCCGCCGCCGTCTTCGTCCTCGGCCCGGACGACGTGCTGCTGCGCGGGATCTCCCGGGACCGCACCTCGATCGCGCTGCCGGACGAGGGCGCCCACCGGGCCGTGGCCGGCCTGCTCCGGCGGCTCACCCGCGGGCAGGCCGGAGTGCAGATCACCACGGTTGCCGCGCCGCTGTGGCCCGCCGGGTTCTTCCGGCCCGGCGTGCAGCACGACGCCCGCCTGGTGCTGATCCTCACCCAGGACGGCAACTCCGCGGTGTGCCTGGCCACCCCCACCCGCGGGGTGCGCCCGGTGGACCCGGACACCGAGGCCCTGGTGGCCCGGCTCGCACAGGCCACCGCGCTCGCCGCCGAGCCGCTGCTGATGTACCAGGTCGAGCGGCATGTCGCCCTCACCCTCCAGCACAGCTTCCTGCCCCAGCCGCACCGACTGCCCGTACTGCCGGGCATGGACGTCGTGGTCCGCTACGTGCCCGCGTCCCGGGAGACCGAGATCGGCGGGGACTTCTATGCCGCGCTGCGCACCCGCGAGGGCGTGCTCACCGCGGTCGGCGACGTCGTCGGGCACTCGCTGGAGGCGGCGACGGTCATGGTCGAGATCCGGCACGCGCTGCGCGCCTACTGCGTCGACGAGAGCGACCCGGCCGTCCTCGCCGAGCGGCTCGACCGGATGCTCCAGCACTACCACGACGACGTCACCGCCACCGTGTGCCTGGCCCTGATCGACCCCGCCACCGGACGCACCCGCATCGCCAACGCGGGGCACATCCCGCCGCTGATCATCCGGGACACCGGTAGCGCCGACTACACCAAGGCATCCGGCCCGCTGCTCGGCCTGGGCCTGCCCCACCCGGCGCCCACCGAGCTGTTCCTCGAACCGACCGACCGGCTCCTCATGGTCACCGACGGCCTGATCGAGACCCGCGGCACGGACCTGGCGGCCTCGATGGAGCACCTCCGCGCGGCCGCCACCGGTGCCCTGCCCGGCCTGGACGCCCTGTGCGACACGCTCCTGGCCTGCTTCGGCCACGACCGTGAGGACGACATCGCCATGCTGGCGCTGCAACTGAAGAACTAACTGGCGCTGCGACTGAAGAACTAAGGTGACTCCTGTCCCCTAGAACAGGAGTGCCCATGCCGCAGATCACCGTCGACTACTCCGCCGTGATGGCTCCCGCCTTCAACCGGGCCGGCTTCGCCGAGGCGCTGCACTCGGCGACGGTCGAGATCGCCGCGGCCAAGCCGGAGGCGTGCAAGACGCAGTTCCGTAGCAGCGAGTACACGCTGGTCGGCTTCGACGAGGGGCACGCGGTCGTCCACGTCACGATCGGCCTGCTCGCCGGGCGCACCGACGAGACCAAGGCGAAGCTGACCGAAACCGTCGTGGCACTGCTGCACCAGCATGTGAAGGACGAGGGCTTCCCCCTGCACGCCACCGCCGAGGTCCGCGACCTGGACCCCTCGTACCGCAAGCTGGAACGCTAGGGGAAGACCTAGGAGGTCAGTGCGATCAGCCGGGTGGCCAGGTCGGTGAACGGCCCGTCGGCCGGCTCGTCCCGGAACATGTGCCGCGTCAGCGCGGCCATCTCCTCGTCGTGGGCGGCGCTCACGGCGGCCAGCGCGGCGAAGTCGTGCACGAGTTGCACCTCCAGCTCGCCGCGCGGGATGCGCCGGCCGTCCAGCCAGATCAGCGCGGTCGACTCGGCGAGCGAGATCCAGGAGCGGATGACCAGTTCCAGGCGCGCGGGAGGGTTCTCCACCCGCAGATGCGAAAGGATCTGGTCGTACGCGGCCTGGCGCACGGAGTCGATGAGCGCGTTCGTCGCCGACGAGCCGACGGCCGGGCCGCCGCGCATCAACGCCGAGAAACCGGGCCCGTGATCGTCGACGAAGTCGAAGAACCGGCGCATCACCCGCTGCAGCCGGGCCCCCAGCGGCCCCTCCCGCGGTTCGACGAACCGGCTCGCCAGATCCTCCGACGCACGCTTCAACGCGGCCTCGTACAGGCTGAGTTTGCCGGGGAAGTAGTGGTAGACCAGCGGGCGCGAGATGCCGGCGGCCGCCGCTATCTCGTCGATGGAGACCTCGTCGGGCGAACGACGGCTGAACAGTTCGAGGGCGACGCCGATCAACTGCTGCCGCCGCTCCTCGACACCCATTCTGCGACGTACCCCGGTAGTCATACGAACACCTTACCGATCGGATCCGGCCCCGAACGGACCGGAGCGGCCAGCGGTGTTCACGAATCCGCCACAAGACGATCACTTCGAGTGGATGCGGCACCGGCTGTTCCGCTACGACAGGGCCTAGCGCAGAGCGTCGATCGACCGTCCGCTCTCCAGCTTCCCCGTCAGGCCGGCCTGGGCCCCCTGCTTCGTCTCCACGGCCAGCAGGTTGCCCTGGGCGAAGCCGCCGACGCCGCCCGTCGTCGTGATCGACGCAGTGTCGCGGCTGCCCGCCGCCAGCAGGTACCAGGAACCCGCCTCCGACTTCCACAGCACCCCGGCCAGCACGTGCGGATCGCGCGGGCCGCAGGCCGGTACGTTCTCGGCCTTCGCCGCCACCGCCCCGTACGGCCCGCCCGGCGTACGGAACTGCGCCAGTACGCGCGTACCGCCGCCCCGCCAGGTCTCGGCGCGGGTGCACACCCACGAGGCCGAGCCGCTCGCGTCGGGCAGCGGCTGGGTGGCGTACTCCCACGCGTTCACCGACCGCACGCCCTGGGAGCGCACGGCGGACAGGGAGCAGGCGAAGGGTGCCCAGGCGCGCAGTCCCGCCGCGCCGGACGCGTCGTGCGTCGAGCCCGGCCGGCCGGTGGTGAGGCGGGCCGGGACCAGTTCGCCGAGGTCGGTCGACAGGCGGGTGCCGGAGCCGTCCGTCAGCTGGAGCACGTTCCACGAGGTGCACGCGCCGGTCTGCTGGGCGGCGCTCGCCAGCGGCGAGGTGACGCCGTCGGTCACCGTGAGGTCCATCGCGCCGGAGCCCGGCTTCAGCAGGTCCCGCTCGGCAGCCTTCCTCACCCAAGGGGCGGTCAGATAGCGGACGTTGCCGTCGGCCCGGCCCAGCACCACCGCGTTCGCCTCGGCGCCGGTCGCGCCGTCCACCCGCGCGAAGTCGAGGGCGGCGCCCTTCGTGCTGTCCTTCGGTTCCGCGTACCGGGCGATGCGCAGACCGTCGTAGAGGATCACCACGCGCGCGTTGTCGACGTTCCCGGCGTACAGCAGCTGGGGCGGGCCCGCCGGGCCGCCCGACGGGGTACCCGGGGTCGCGGAGACCTGTACGGTCTCGCCGGGGCGGGCCCAGACGGCGAGGGCGCGACGCAGCAGCGCCTTGTCGCCGGTGAGGTCGCCGCGGGCGGGCCACACGGAGAAGTCGTGGCGCGCGGCGGCCTGCCAGGCGGTGGCCGGGACCCTGGTCAACCGGGCCGGGTCGAGGGCGGCCTGGGCCGCCGGGTTCTGCGCGTACGGCGGGGCGGCGGCGCCGTCGGGTGCCCAGCCGTCGCCGGGCAGGCCGAGCAGCGCCCCGCACACGGCGACGGCCGCCGCGGCGGCGAGCGCCGCCTTCATGTGCTGGCGGCGCCGCATCAGGTCGGTGGGCCGTGCCTGCAGCGAACAGGGGTCGAACTCGGGGGAGCCGAGCAGCGCGTACTGCGCGGCGACCTCGTCGGCCTCGTCCAGCGCGTCGTCCACGTCGTCGACGCCCGCGGCCGTCAGCACCTCGCGTACGTCGCCGTCCGGGAGCTTCTCCAGGCCGCGCAGCACGTACGCGGCGCGGGCCGGTCCGGACAGGGCGGACAGTCGCTGGTCCAGGGCGAGTTCGTCGGCGCCGCCGGAGCGCGGGAAGAGGCGCAGGCCCCACACCTGGGGTAGCAGCGGCGGCAGCTGCGACCGCTTGGGCCACGCCCTGAGCGTCAGCGGCAGACCCGCCTCCAGGGCCGTACGCAGCACCCGGAGCCGGACGAAGGCGTAGCCCGGGTCGCCCTCGCGCCCCGTCGACTGGGCGGGGATCACCGGCGCGGGCGTCCGCCCCCGGGGCAGGGCGCGCTGGGTGAGCGCGTGCGCGGTCAGGACGCGCCGGTTGCGGCCGAGGCCCGGCGGCAGCACCAGATAGGCGAGCCGGACGAGCCGGGGGTAGTGCTCGACGAGCGCCGCCTCGGCCTGCTCGACGTCGACGAGCGGGTCGGACGACGAGGAAGCGGCGGCGGAGCCGGAGCCGGAGCCGGGTGCGGGGCGCGGGGCGACATCCTGTGACTGCACGTTCAGCAGAACGAGCGAATCGGTGGTTGGTCACCGTCACCCGGGTGACTCAGCCCTCCGACTCGACCAGGGCCCGCGCGTAGTTCGCCATCGACCGCTGGTAGCGCGGCAGATGGGGTGCGAGGGCGCCCAGGACGAGGGCCAGGCCCTCGCGGTCACGGCCGAGACTCGACAGACACAGGGCGAGCGTCGCGCGTACCGCGTCGTCCAACTCGTCCGAGGGGCCGTCCAGTTCGGGTGTCAGGAGCTTGACGCCCTCCTCCGCCCGCCCGGTGTTCCGCAGGGAGCTGGACAGCTGGATCTTGGCACGCCGCCCCTTGTAGCCGTCGAGACCGCGCGCGAGCGCTTCCCGGTACAGCGGAACCGCCTTGTCCGAGTGACCCGTGGAGTCCCAGGCGCAGGCCTGCTCGAAGGGGCCGAGCGGGCTGTCCGTCGGCAGCTCGGCGACGAGTGCGTCGATCACCGCGCGGAAGGCCGCGGCATCCTCTTCCGTGTAGTCGTCGAAGCCGGCCCACGCGGTGGTCACGCGATCTTCCCAGTCCTGGTTCACCGGGACACTTTCGCACGGGCGTGCCGGCCGGGGCACTCGATTTGAGCGCTGCGTGCTCCGGAACCGTATCGAAGGGGACGGGCCCCTCGCCGGGGCCGGCTGAGGCATGGTCTGATGCATGCGACCGGAGGAACAGATGAGGGTGACCCGACCGAAGCTCGCGCTGACCGGCGCGGCGCTGGTGCTCGCGCTGACGGGCTGCGGATCCGGCGGCGAGAAGGCGGCCGCTGTGCCGGAGACGGCGACCGGCAGCCTGGAGCACCTGGCCGCCGAGGCGAAGTGCGATCCGAACATGCAGACGGACGCGGACACGATCCGCCAGGCCATCTGCAAGAACCCCGACGGCAGGTTCGTCCTCGCCACGTTCTCCACCGACCGCGGTCAGGCCGAATGGCTGAGCGGGGCGAAGGACTACGGCGGCTACTACCTGGTCGGTCGCAAGTGGGTCGCCGTCGGCGAGGAGAAGACGGTCACCGCGCTGCGCGGCCGGCTCGGCGGGACCATGGAGGAGGGGTCCGCCCACATGAATCCCGGTGGGAGTCACAACAGTCACACCAGCTGACCGCGAGGTGCGGGAGCAGGCGAAAGCCGGCGGTGGGAGATCCCACCGCCGGCTTCCTTGTCGGTCAGTGCCGGATGCCTAGCAGGTCACTGGCATTGCTGACCGCTGTTGATGCAGTCGACCATCTGGTTCATCACGTCCTCGTCGAAGAAGTTGATGAAGTCGTTGTGGTCGGTGATCGGCTTGTGCAGCTGGTCCGGGAAGGAGTCGACCGCGAACGGGTTCACGACCTGTCCGTTCTCGATCTGCGGGGCCGGCACGTCGTAGACCAGACGGACCTGGAGCTGGGGGATGGCCTGGAAACCGTTGGAGCAGGTGCCGTCCGCCTCGACGAAGTCCACGTGGGTGCGGTGGTTGGCACTGTCGATGTTCTGGCCGTCCCAGCAACTCTGGAAGAAGGACGTCCGTACCACCGAGCTGCCCTCGGGGCAGATCGGGTACTTGTCCGTCAGTTGCCGGTCCTCGAAGCCGGTGCAGCTCCAGTTCGTGTTGGCGTTGTTGAGGCCGTTCACGAACGACTTGGCGTCACCGGTGATGATGCGCAGGGCCTTCGGCATCGCGACGACATCGCTCGTCTTGTTGCCGACGAACTTCAGCTGCGCCTCGCTGGCCTGCTGGATCGTGCCGACGTTGCCGTCCTGACCGCCACCGGCCGCGTTCGCGTCGATGTCGTCCTGACCGTCCTGCACACGCAGCACCGGCCAGAAGTACGACGACTTGTCGCCCTGGTTCTCGCAGGTGGTGTCCGCCGCCGCCAGGTCCTCGTCGCTCGCGAACGCGTCGTTGTCCTGGTTGCCGACGTAGTCGTGCTGGTGCTGCGCACCATTGCTGACACCGGGAGCGACGATCACGTTGTCCGAGTTGCGGTTCTCGTTCTCGTTGGTGCCACAGCTCGTCGTGAAGGTGCCCGTCGAGCCGCCGTTCCCGTTCGCGGGGAGCCCGTTGCCGTTCACGCCCTGCGGGCCGCCGTTGGGCTGGACGGTGGTGATGTCCTGGAAGTCGGCCGCCACCGGGCCGTTGCCGGCCTGACCGCCGTTGCCCTCCTGGCCGCCGTTGTCCTGGCCCTGGTCCTGGCCGTTGTCCTGGCCCTGGTCCCCACCCTGGTCCTGACCGTCGTTGTTCTGGTCCTGACCGTCGTTGTTCTGGCCCCCGCCCTCGCCGTCGACGACCTCCGGCTGGTCGGCCACCACGCCTTCGCACTCGGCGAGCTGGTCCATCCCCTGCGGAGCTTGGCCGCCCACCCGCTTGATGTTGATGTTGATCCGGTCGAGGGTGGCCACCCGCTTGGACTTCAGCGGGCCGAGAATGGCGTTGTTGACGAAGCCGGCATCCCCCGCCTGGGCCTGGCGTGTGTCAGCGAGACGCTTGTAGGCCTCCGTGACCTGCTGGTCGAGCAGCGCCAGCTCCTTGTCGACGCCCGCCCGAGCCTTGTCCGGCACATCGGTGAGCTGCTGGCCGACATCCGGGCAGTCGATCGTCGCAACCTGCGCGGCGGCGGCCTTGGTCTGGTTCTGGGCCCCGTTCTCCTCGTGCGCCGAGGCATAGAAGTTGGCCCAGATCAGCCCGCCCCCACCGAGCGCTAGGGCAGCCGTTCCGGCGATGGCCTTGGTGGCCAGCGGCATACGGCGTTTTCTTGTGTTGCGTCCCATGGAACTCCTCTGACTTCCTTGCGGGGCATTCGAGGCGCCCGACAGGAGTGAAGCGGCGTCCCTGAATACGGAAGGAGTCCCTCGGGTGTTCAGCCGTCTCAGAAATTGGTGAGAGATGCGCGAGACAATTCGGTTTCAACTGCCCCGGTACCACCAGGAGTTGTTGATCCCTCACAGGAGGTGCCCGAGCGGGGTCCCCATTTCAGCGGCCGTGGTCGAGATAGGCGAGAACCGCCAGAACACGGCGGTTGTCGTCGTCCGACACCTCCAGGCCCAGTTTGGCGAAGATGTTGGCGGTGTGCTTGGCGATCGCCCGCTCCGTGACCACCAGTTTGGCGGCGATCGCCGCGTTGGTGCGGCCCTGCGCCATCAGTTCCAGTACCTCGCGTTCACGGGGCGTGAGCCGGCCCAGCGGCTGGTCGCCGGCCGCCCGCCGGGACAACAACTGCTGGATCACCTGCGGATCCATCGCCGTTCCCCCCGCCGCGACCCGTCGTACGGCGTCCACGAACTGCTCCGCGTCGAACACCCGGTCCTTGAGCAGATAGCCGACCCCGCCGCTGCCGTCGGCGAGCAGCTCACGTGCGTACAGCTGCTCCACGTGCTGCGACAGGACCAGCACCGGCAGGCCGGGTCTGTCCCGGCGGGCGTTCAGCGCGCACTGCAGGCCCTCGTCGGTGTGCGTCGGCGGCAGTCGTACGTCGACCACCGCCACGTCCGGCTGCAGTTCGGCCAGCGCGGCGGCCAGCTCCGGCCCGCTCTCGACGGCCGCGACGATCTCGAAGTCGTGGGCCTGCAGGAGCCGGACGAGTCCGTCGCGCAGCAGGAACAGGTCTTCGGCTAGGACAACGCGCAAGGGATCTCCATGGTGACCATGGTGGGGCCGCCCGCGGGACTGCTGACGGCCAGGACGCCGTCGAATGTACCCAGTCGCCGCTCGACTCCGGCCAGTCCCGAACCGGCCCCGATCACCGCACCTCCCCTGCCGTTGTCGGTCACGGAGACCCGCAGCATGCCGCCGCCTTCCGCGACGTGGTGCAGGTCGACCCAGATCCGGTCGGCGTCCGCGTACTTGGCCGCGTTGGTGAGCACCTCGCTGACCGCGAAGTACGCGGCCGACTCGACGGGTTCGTCCGCCCGGCCGGGCAGGTCCACCTCCACCTCGGTCGCCACGGGCATCCGCAGCGCCAACGCCCGTACGGCATCGCCCAGTCCGCGTTCGGCGAGCACCGGCGGATGGATGCCGCGCACCAGGTCGCGCAGCTCGGCGAGGGCGTCCACGGACGACTGGCGGGCCTGCGCGAGCAACTTCCGTGCCTGCTCGGGGTCCTTGTCCAGCAGCATGTCGATGGTGCCGAGATCCATGCCCATCGCGACCAGCCGGGCCTGCGCCCCGTCGTGCAGGTCCCGCTCGATGCGCCGCAGCTCGGCGGCGGAGGTGTCGACGGCGTCGCGCCGGGTCTCGGTCAGGACCCGCACCCGTTCGGCCAGTTCGGCCTGGCTGGGAGTGAGCACCGCCCGGGTGAGCCGGAAGTGGAGCTGAAGCGCGCTGACCGCGTACCGGTGGGCGAGGACGAGGAGGACGGCGCCGAGAGCGGCGGCGCCGAAGGCGGAGGCCTGGTCGGAGACCGGTACGAAGCCGTACCAGTAGGGCCCGTCCGTCGTGTCCGCGAAGACCCGCCACAGCCCGGCCGCCAGCGCGAACCCCTCCAGGGGATAGAAGATCAGGAGGGCAGGCAGCAGAGCGGTCACGAACCCCGCCGTCATGTCCACCAGGAGCCAGCGCACGTCCCGCCAGGTCGCCGGGTCCCGCAGCAGCGCGTAGGTGCGCTTGAACGGGTTGGCGGTCTCGGGCAGCGGCCGGTACGCCGAGGGGATGCGTATGCCGCACCATCTCTGCGCGAGTTCACGGCGGTTGTCCGCGAGAGCCCGCACCGCGGTCAGGATCCACGGGGTCGTGACGGCACCGAGGCCGAGGGGAATCAGCGCGATGGAGACCAGGGCCAGGACGTAGCAGACGATCGTGAACGGCAGCACGGCCACGGCCAGCACGAGCCCCCGTACGCCGGCGAGCAGCATCCCCCGGGCCTTCGAACCCCCGCCGTCGTCTTTCGTGTCGGTGTTCATGCCGTCAGTCTGGCCGAGCGGCAGGCAGGGGTCACGGGGGTTGGACGGCCGGTCAGGGGGTGGTGCCAGGTACACCTACGGCCGCCGCGAGGACCTTCGCCTCGATCTCCGGATCGAGTCCCACCACCGGCCGGTCGGGACGTTGTGGTGGCACGCCGCCGATGCTTCGCAGCCAGGTCCAGGTGTCCGCCACGGTCTCGGTGACCGGGCGGCAGCGCAGGCCCGCCGCGATCGCCCTGGAGACGTCCGACCTGTGCAGGGCCGCGTGTCCCTCGCTGTCCGGCGGCAGCCACACCGGCAGGTGCAGCCACGGCTCGATGCCCGCGTCGAGGACGACGTCCGGCGCGGTCCAGCGCAACTCGGCGGCCCCGCCGGTGACGTCGACGCAGGCGTCGAGGAGCGTGCCCATGGTGGCGTGCCCCGAGGGACTGACGAGGTCGTACGGTCCGCTCGCCTGTCGCTCCACCGAGTCGAGGGTCCATCGTGCGAGGTCACGGACGTCGACGTACTGGATGGGGAGGTCACGCGGCCCGGGCGCGAGGACGGGTCCGCCGCGGGCGATCCGGGTCAGCCACCAGGGCAGCCGGCCGATGTTCTCGTACGGCCCGAGGATCAGCCCGGCCCGTACGAGCAGGGAGCGGTCCGTGCCGAAGGCCTCGACGGCGGCCAACTCGCCGCCCCGCTTGTCCCGGGCGTAGTCGCTCTGGTCGGCGTCGGCCGAGGCGCCCTCCACCAGGGGCGTGTCCTCGCCGTGTCCGGCGGCCCGAGGCCAGGCGTACACCGAGCGGCTCGACACGTACACGTACCGCTCGGCGCGGCCCCGCAGCAGCCGCGCCGAGTCACGCACCGCACGGGGCGCGGCCGACCAGGTGTCGACGACGACGTCCCACTCGCCCTCCGTGAGGGCGGCGAGCCCGTCGGGCGCGGTGCGGTCACCGTGCAGCGACCGCACGCCGGTTGGGGGTTCGTGCCGTCCCCGGTGGAAGACGGTCACCTCCCAGCCGCGCCCGACGGCCGCCTCGACGACGGCCCGTCCCACGAACTCCGTACCGCCCAGCATCAGAAGTCTCATGCCGGGACTGTGCCCGGTGGAGCGGCGGGAGGGAACCCGGATCTGCCGTCGGCAGAGCGGAGAGGAACCGGAGGCTCAGGGGGGAGCTCAGCGCCCGGTCGGCGGTGCGTACTTGTAGCCCACCCGGCGTACCGTCTGGATCGCCTGACGGTTCTCGGAGCCCAGCTTGCGGCGCAGCCGGGCGATGTGGACGTCGACCGTGCGGCCGTCGCCGACATGGCCGTACCCCCACACCGTGGTGACCAGCTGGTCGCGGGTGTGCACCCGGTGGGGGTGGGTGACCAGATGCGCCAGGAGCTCGAACTCCAGGTAGGTGAGGTCGAGTTCGCGCCCGTTCACCTCGGCCGTGCGCTGCACGGTGTCGATGCGGACGAGCGGGTCCCCGGCGTCGGCGCCCGGCGTGCCGGCCGCCGGCGCGTCCGGCACCGCCACCGGCAGGAACGGCGGCTGCTGGTCGGCCGGGACCAGCACCAGGTAGCCGATCATCGGCGGCCGGCCCGGCAGGGTGGGGAGGGTGTGCGGAGGAGCGGGCAGCCAGGTGGCGCCCGGCGGCAGGAACTCCGCGACGTCGATCACCTCGTCCCGGTCGACGGCGCGCAGACGATGACGCGAACCGTTGGAGGAGGGGAGGGCGGCGGGGGAGAGAGAACGAGTGGTCGCCATGAGAGGTCAGCTCTTTCGCGCGAGAGATTCGTCAGGAAGGCCGACGGCCCCGAGTTCGTGGTCGGGTTCGTCGAGAGGACCTACGTCGTTTCGCGCCGGCCGAAGGCCGGGGATGTGCGGCTTTAGAGGGCCGGCGCGTTCATCGCGCGGCAACACACCCGGTCGAAGTCGTGGTGCTGACGGGAAGGCCAGAACGGCTCGAGGTCATGGCGACCCGTCGCGGTGTGGTTCTGGAAGCCGGCCATGGCCCCATTGAAGCAGACGCAGGCCCGCAACAGGAGCCTGCTCTCACTGCTTGGACGGCGGCCTGGCGTGAAGTCGCTCGCGCCGGCCTCACCCCACCAGGCGTTTGCGCCAGGTCAGGGGCGTGACGTCGATCGCCTTGTCCGGATCGCCGTCCCACTGTGCGGACAGCCCGGCCGCGCCGAGCGCCGCGACGACGTCGTGTCCGACGGCCCTCGTGGTCTCCTGCGAGTCGTCGAACCCGCCGTAGTGCAGCGTGAGTCCGTCTCCTTCCGCCGCGCCGCGGGTGCACTGGTGGTGGAAGAAGACGAAGCCCCGGGCCCTTTCCCTGCCGTCCGCCTCGGCGCCGATCTCCGCCATGCCGCAGCTGCGACAGCAGGTGAAGTTCTCGCGGGCGACGATGCCCTGGTGCTCCAGCGCGGCGAAGGCCTGTTCCAGCCGGTCCGGGTCGGTCTGGCCGGTCCACGCGGCCTGTTCCTCGACCCGCTCCAGCCACAGCCGTTCCACGATCCGGCGCGCCTGTGCCGAGGACAGGGGCGGCTCGGCAGCGCGGTCCTGCACCAGGTACACCGTCTCCTGGATCAGCTTCTCGATGCCGAGGTAGCCGTCGTCGAGCATCTCCCGCACGTACCTCTCGGCCCGCGCCGCGAGCTCCGGATCGGGCTCGGGCACCTCCTCGGGCGGCGCGAGTTCGTCGCGCCGCCAGGTGATCCCGGTGTCCCATTCCGTCTCCTGGCGCGCCCAGCGGGCCATCACGGCGGCGACGAGGTCCGGGTCCGGCACCTCGGTGATCCACATGTACGGCACGGATCCCGTGCGGTGCTGGAACTCGTACACCCCGCCCCGTTCGTGGGCGACCTGGATGAAGACCCCCGGCCGGTCCGGTATCCGCTGCACGACGAGGAAGTGGTCGTCCTCACCGCCGATGCGGTGCACCAGCTCGCTCAGCCGCGGCGCCGANCCCGTTCGTGGGCGACCTGGATGAAGACCCCCGGCCGGTCCGGTATCCGCTGCACGACGAGGAAGTGGTCGTCCTCACCGCCGATGCGGTGCACCAGCTCGCTCAGCCGCGGCGCCGAAATCCGGGCGTGTGTCTGCCGGTTCTCCGTCGCGACCTTGATCGCGAGGCCCTCGTCGGTCTCCATGGCAGCGCACGATACGCGCAAAGGGCGCCCGCCGAGATGGCGGGCGCCCCTTGCGGGAAGCAGTGGTGATCAGACCTGGCCGGCCTTCTCCAGCGCGGAGCAGCAGGTGTCGACGATGAGGCGCGTCACCAGGTACGGGTCGACGTTCGCGTTCGGACGGCGGTCCTCGATGTAGCCCTTGCCGTCCTTCTCGACCTGCCACGGGATACGGACCGAGGCGCCACGGTTGGAGACACCGTAGGAGTACTCGTTCCACGGGGCGGTCTCGTGCAGACCGGTCAGGCGGTCGTCGATGCCGGCGCCGTAGTGCTTGACGTGGTCGAGCGGCTTGGAGCCCTCACCGAGCGACTCGCACGCGGTGATGATCGCGTCGTAGCCCTCGCGCATCGCCTTGGTGGAGAAGTTGGTGTGCGCACCGGCGCCGTTCCAGTCGCCCTTCACCGGCTTCGGGTCCAGCGTCGCGGCGACGCCGAAGTCCTCGGCGGTGCGGTAGAGCAGCCAGCGGGCGATCCACAGGTGGTCGGAGACCTCCAGCGGGGAGACCGGGCCGACCTGGAACTCCCACTGGCCGGGCATGACCTCGGCGTTGATGCCGGAGATCGCGAGGCCCGCCTTGAGGCAGTTCTCCAGGTGCGCCTCGACGATGTCACGGCCGAAGATCTCGTCGGCGCCGACACCGCAGTAGTAGCCGCCCTGCGGGGCCGGGAAACCGCCCTTGGGGAAGCCGAGGGGGTAGCCGTCCTTGAAGAACGTGTACTCCTGCTCGATGCCGAAGATCGGCTCCTGGGAGGCGAACTTCTCGGCGACCTCGACCAGCGCGGCACGGGTGTTGGACTCGTGCGGCGTCATGTCGATGTTGAGGACCTCGCACATGACGAGGATGTCGTCGCCGCCGCGGATCGGATCCGGGCAGGAGAAGACCGGCTTGAGGACACGGTCCGAGGCGTGGCCCTCGGCCTGGTTCGTGGAAGACCCGTCGAAGCCCCAGATCCCCAGCTCGGCACCCTTGGCGTCGTCGGCCAGTATCTTCGTCTTGGAACGGAGCTTCGCCGTCGGCTGGGTGCCGTCGATCCAGATGTACTCAGCCTTGAAGGTCACGGGCCACTTCCTTCGGGGGTGTGTCTAGACGCACTTGCGGGTGCTGCGGCGCTGCGGCACTGGGGCACCGCTTTCGATGCCACGCAGCCTGTCAACAGGCGATTTCCCGGTCATTGCTCGAATGTGAACCCCGTGTTACCTGGTGGTGCTGTGTCGCGACTCACGCTGTGAGGGTCCTCGCGGCGGGGGGATGGGGCGCGGAGGGACGCGAAACACGGACGAAAAGGAGCGCGGGGGCGGCTCGTATGCGATGAGGTTGGGGGCGGGGTGCGGGGGCATGCAAGATCAGGACATGCCGGTCCCGCCGCCCCTGGCCGGGGGCGGCGGGACCGGTGACACGTACGGCTACCGGCGTCCTCGCATCACCCCACCTTCTCGATCAGTGCCCGGCGGATCAGGAACTTGCCGGGCTCCCGTACCTGTTCGAAGGCCGCGTTGTTGAGCAGCGCACAGCTGCCCGAGACCGAGGTGACCTCCACCGTCGTGGACTTGTTGTTGTCCAGGTTGGTGACCTTCAGCTTCGTCCCGGCCGGGAACTGGTTGCTGGACGCGGCCGGGGCGCCGGCCTCGCCGGACAGGGTGACGGTCGAGCCGTTGCACACCTGCTGACCGGAAGCGGCCTGCGCGGGCGGCGTGGTCTGCGCGGGAGGCGCTGTGGATGCGGGCGCCGTGTTCTGCGCGGGGGGCGTGGTCTGAGCCGGCTGTTCCGGCTGCTTCGCCTGGGAGTCCTGAGCCGACTCCCCGACGACACACCCGGACGCCTCCTGCTGCACCTTGATCTGGGCGACGACGGCCTCGCGGTTGGCGATCCGGGCCTCGGACTGCGCGTCCGGGGCGGCCCGCTGGCCGTCGATGAACCGCTGGTTGTTGCCGAGGGCGGTGGCGAGGCCCTGGCAGACGGTCGACTCGGCGGCCGTCTGCGGGGACTGCGCGGCGTTCGAGGTGGCCGCCATGACGAAGACGCCGCCTCCCGCCACCGTCGCGGCACTCACCAGCAGCGCGAGCTTCTTCTTCGTGCCGAGCGTTCTCCTACGCGACATGCGCGGCTCCTGAGAGGTAGGGAAGCGTACGCCGCTATGTACGAGATACCGAACGTCGTGACTCAGCGTTGACAGGAGTCACCAAAGTGGTGCGCGTCACACCTGGTGTCAGCTGTCGCCCTGCTCGTACGCCACCACCGTGTCGTTGACGTGCTGGAGCAACCCCTCGGTCAGGCCCGTGAGTTCGGCCTCCCCCGTCTGTGCCCCGTCGCCCCACTGCCCGTTCGCGAACACCACCGAGCGCACGGTCATCAGCCGTCGGAAGACCCCCGCCGAACCGGGCGGCACGGTCGGCAGCCCCGCCCCGGGCGGCGGGTCGAGGGAGACCACCTGATACGTCACCGGGTCCATCGAGGCCATCGCGAACACCGCCGAGGCGTCCTCCACACGCCGGAAACTCAGCACGCTGACCGTCACCTGCGAACGCTGTGCGGTGTCCGTGAACAGTGCCGCCGTCAACCGGACGCATCCCTTGCCCTGTTCGAGCAGCGCGGCCAGCTCCGGTGACATGCCGCGGGCGCAGTCGGTGGTGGTGGCGAGGTCGACGCGGTGGTGCCGGGACCCGTCCTTCAGGCGCACGTTCTGCTCCGGGAAGGCCTGCTCGGGCCGGATGACCGGCCGCGCGAGCAGGGAGGGCAGCGCGGTCGGGGCGTCGGCGGGGAGGGATCCGGTGACGGACGGGACGAGAGTGCCGGTGTCCGTGGTCGCCGACGTCAGGGGAGTGGCCGTGGCCCTCTCGCCGTCGCGACCGCCCGCGTACATCACCGCGCCCACGACGATCGCGGCCACGAGGACGACGCCCGTGCCGGCGGCGGCCGCGCGCCGGGTGCGGCGTCTTCTGCGTATGTGCTCCTGTTCCGCCACCCATGAGGCGTACGGGTCGGAGGTGTGCGGCATTCCTTGATCACCGAAGGTCATGGCGGCGGAGGGTAACAGCGCGAGCCCTCCGAACTCCCGTCGCCCGACAAACCATTGACTACCGGGACCACCGGGACCACCGGGACTACCGGGACAAGGCGTCGCGTACGGCCTCGTCGGTGCGGGCCACCACCGCCGTACCGTCGTCCGCGGTGATGATCGGGCGCTGGATCAGCTTGGGATGCCCGGCGAGGGCGGCGATCCAGCGGTCGCGCGAACTGTCGTCGCGCGGCCACTCCTTGAGGCCGAGCTCCTTCGCGGCGGCCTCCTGGGTGCGGGTGATGTCCCAGGGTTCGAGGCCGAGGCGGTCGAGGACGCCACGGATCTCGTCCTCGCTCGGCACGTCCTCCAGATAGCGGCGCACGGTGTACTCCGCGCCCTCCGCGTCGAGCAGCGTGAGCGCGCTGCGGCACTTCGAACAGGCCGGGTTGATCCAGATCTCCATGCGCGCCACGGTACGCGAAAACCCGTCTTCCACCTGTGTCACAGCGCCCCCTGCAGCCCTTTGGCCAGGGGCTTTTGTCAGTGCCGGGCAGTAGAATAGAAGCAGTGTTCGAGGGTGTCACCGGGGTGTCGAGATCTCCGGGGGAGACGCCCTGACCGCGACAGGAGGATGCCTGTGCCCGCTGCCGCACTGAAGCCGAAGCCGTTGCCCACCCAGTCCACCGCGAAGCGTCCCGTGCTGCTCGACCTGCCGTACGCGCCCGTGGAGAAGCGCCCGCTGCCGCCGGGGCGGCCGCGCGAGTGGTACGTCAGTCACAACCGCCGGCTCAAGGCCATGCGCCTGGCGATCGCCCTGCTCGACTCGGGCGTGTTCGTACCCAACCAGGCCCGCAACGAGACGATACGAAGCGCCGCGGAGACGATCGGCGTCCACCCGCCGTCGGACACGACGTGCCACATGGTGCGGGCGCTGATGCGTTACTCGCGGTGAGCGTCCGGCGCCGGGTGCCCTGAGTCCGTACGGTCACCCGGCGCCGGTGCGCACGCCCGCCGAGGGCTCCGCCCTCAGACCCCCGGGCCTTCGCCCACCCACCACCCGACTCGGTCGGACGAGAAGTACCCGACCCTCGCCTCTCAGCCAACCGAGACGGGTGGCGGGTGGGCATAGGCCGGGGGTCTGGGGGCGGAGCCCCCGGTCGGGGTCGAAGGGGCGGCGCCGCTTTTCATGGGACGGGTAAGGGCGGCGGGGGCGAAAACCCCCGGAGCCAGACCACGCACCTCTACGCCGACAACTCCCTCTCCACCGGCGTCCGGAACCGCGGTGTCACCCTCACCGCACCCACCCACCCCCGCAACCGCTCCGCCTCCGCGGCGATCGCCGCCTCCGCGTCGCTCCCCACCCCGTCCGTGTCCAGCAACCGCCACACGATCTCCCCGTCGGCCCGCTGGGCCCACCCGCCCACCACCCGGCCGTTCCACCAGACCGTCGGCCCCACGTTGCCGCTGTAGTCGAACAGCGCGGGGCGCAACTCCGGGGCCAGGTACCAGTCCCGCCGCTGCCAGCCCATCGCCGTCGGATCGAGTGCCGGCAGCAGCGCGGCCCAGGGTTCGCCGGGCCCCGCCACCGGGCCGACGTCGCCGTCGACCACGTACCCCACGCCCTCGTCCAGGGACACCGGCCGTGCACCGATCGCCGCCAACGCCCGGCGGACGTCCGTCACTTTCCACCCCGTCCACCACTTCAGGTCGGCCTCCGTGGCCGGGCCGCACGCGGCGAGCCAGCGCCCGAGCAGCGCCGCCTGGGCCTGGGACGCGTCCAGTTCGGGGTGGGCGGGGGCCACCGCCCAGCGGAACTGGCTGGACGTCCAGGAGCCGAGCGGCCGGCCCCGCACCACCTTGCCCTCGACGCCCAGCACCCTCAGCAGACGGGTCGAGACGGTGTGGACGCCCTGGTAGCTCTTCCCGGCCGCGTACACGAACTGCTCCCGCAGGCGAGGCTCGTCCTCGGCGAGTTCCGTCGCCGTCGCCTGTCCGCGCCGCGCCAACGCTGCCAGCGCCGACTCCTCGACCTCCTCCAGCCAGGCCGCGTCCGGCGCCCCGGCCGCCGCCATGTCCTTCAGCAGCGTGGCCCGCTCCCGCGCGGCGACCGTGAGACCGGTGGAGGCGTGCACCACCGCGGTCAGCTCCGTCGGGAACACGAAGACCGTGTGCCGCATGCCGTGCATACGGACCAGCGCACGGTCCTCGTACAGCGCCCGGCCAACCTCCGGCACGGCCTTGGCCGGGTCCGCGAGCCGCGCGCCCACCGCCAGGTACACCGTCGCCGGGTCCGATCCGTGCAGCGCGACCAGGGAGGCGGCGACCTCCTCCGGACTCCCCGCCCGTGCCGCCCCGGCCAGTCGGTGCCGCAGCGCGAGCCTCGCCCGCCGCTCCGCCACGCCGATGTACCGCTCCTCGTCACCCATACCGGCATCCTCCCGGACGCCACTGACAATCGGCCCCCGCCGAGGGCCGGGTGCCGTCACCCGATTGCCGTATTCGGCATGCGTACGCCCCCGCGTCGGGCCTTCACTGCGATCAGGCGGTGACGGAAACCAGGGCACCAGGGAGGCGCGATGCGGAGACAACGCAGATGACCGGCCCCGCCGACCCGGTCCACCCGGTCCACCCGGTTCACCCGGCCCACCGCACCGACCCCGCCACCCGCGCCGCCTGCGGCAAAGCCGCCCGCAAGCGCGTCCCCCGCTCCGCGCACGCGGGCTGGATCCCCTCCGTGGGCCGCCCCGACCCCGTCGGCGTACTCGAACGGCAGGGCCGCGACCGCCTGCCCGAACTGCTCCCGGTCCGCTACGGCCGCATGACCGCCTCCCCCTTCGCCTTCCTGCGCGGCGCGGCCGCCGTGATGGCCGCCGATCTCGCGGCCCAGCCGCACACGGGCCTCACCGTGCAGCTCTGCGGCGACGCTCACCTGCTCAACTTCGGCCTCTACGCCTCCCCGGAACGGGCTCCGCTCTTCGACCTCCACAACTTCGACGAGACGTTCCCCGGCCCTTTCGAATGGGACGTCAAACGCCTCGCCGCCAGCGTCGCCGTCGCCGCCCGGGAGAGCGGACACAGCGACGCCAGGGCCCACCGCGCGGCCCTGGAGGCGGTCGCCGCCTACCGTCTGACCATGCGCCGCCTGGCCCGGAAGGGCGAACTCGACGTCTGGTACGAGCGCCTCGACGCCGACAGCCTGCGGCCCCTCGTCCGCTCCGCAGGCCGGCGCCGCCGCGCCGCCTCCAGCCTCACCCGCGCCCGCCGCCGCACCAGCCTCCAGCCTCTGGACAAGCTCACGGACGTCGTCGACGGACACCGGCGCCTCGTCCACGACCCACCGCTGCTCGAACCCGCCGGTGCCCCCGACATGGCCGCCCTGCGCAAGATCTTCAGCGACTACCGCTCCACCCTCGCCGAGGACCGCCGCCTGCTCCTGGACCGGTACCGCTTCGTCGACGCCGCCCGCAAGGTCGTCGGCGTGGGCAGCGTCGGCACCCGCTGCTTCATCGTGCTGCTCACCGGCCGCGACCTGGACGACCCGCTGTTCCTGCAGCTCAAGGAAGCGCAGAAGTCCGTACTGGAGGAGCATCTGCCGAACGGGCCGTACGACCATCAGGGGCACCGGGTCGTCGCCGGGCAGCGGCTCCTGCAGGCCGCCGGTGACCACTTCCTGGGGTGGATGAGCGGACCGCAGGGGCGGGCGTTCTACTGGCGGCAGCTGCGCGACCCGTTGGGCTCCGCGGACGTCGCCGGGATGAGCCCGGCCGAACTCGTGGCCTACACCCGGCTGTGCGGCACCGCGCTGGCCCGCGCGCACGCCCGTTCCGGTGACCGCATCGCGATCGCCGCCTACCTGGGCGGCGCGGACACCTTCGAACGGGCCGTCGCCGACTTCGCGCTCCGCTACGCCGACCGGACCGTCCACGACCACGCGACGCTCGGCGCGGCCGTCGCCGCCGGCGTGGTGACCGCGGAACCCGGGGTCTGAGACGCGGACGTCCGGGGATCCGGTCAGGCGTACGTCTCCAACAGGCCCGCCACGTACGCCTCCAGCCGCCCGCCCAGCACCTCGGCCGTCAGATCCGTCCGGCCCAGCTCCCGCCAGGGACCCGCGAGCTTCGCCGCGTCGGGGGAGTAGCCGAGGGCGTCCAGCAGCCGCCAGTACAGGTGGTCCGGTCCGTCGGCGAGGCGACGGCCGCCGTGCGCCTCGTAGCGGGCGCGGAAGCCGAGTCCGTACTCGGGGCCGTGCAGCAGCGCCAGGGTTGTCGAGCAGTGGGCGACGTCCAGGTCGGCGGGGCCCCACGAGGTCTCGACCCAGTCGACGACTCCGCTGATCCGCAGCCCGTCGCCGCTCCCCTCGAACAGGACGTTCCCCGGGTGGTAGTCCCGGTGCAGGAAACAGCCCTCGTAGGGCGGGGGTTCGCGGCGGATCACGTCCACCGCCCGCTCCCACAGCGGCCCCGGCGGGGTGACCGCCCGCTCCGGCGACGTCCACGCCTGGTAGGGGCGCGGGCGCTCGTCCGGTACGACCTCGTGGATCCGGACGAGTTGCGCCGCCAGCAGGTCCAGGCGCCGCTCCAGCCCGGCGGTGTCGTCCTCGTCGACCCGCACCCGCCCCGGGAGCAGTGACATCAACAGCGAGGGGTGGTCGCAGAGTTCGGCGGAGGCGTCGACGGCGACCGGTCGTGCGGCGGGAACGCCCTCCTGCCCGTCGAGGAGCGCGAGGACGGACACCTCGCGGGTCAGCAGCCCCGGGGCGTGCCGGCGGAAGAAGGGCTTGACGAAGGTCCGCAGCACCAGCCCGGTGCCGTCGTCGAGGGTGAGGCGGCGCATCTGGGAGCTCCAGCCACCGGACAGCGAACGGCTGTCACGGACCGTCCGCCCCTGCGGGAGCTGCTTGGCCAGCCACGACCGGGTCGCCATCCACCCCGGAGTGAGCACGGCCGACACGAACGCGCGCCGGTCCTCGGGATGATCGCGGAACCATGTCCCCAACTGGTGGTCGGCAGAGGGCAGTTCGAAGCGTGTGTACTGCGCGCGGGCGCAGAGCGCGTCCTGCACGGCCTCCGTCACCTCCGGCGGGATCACCGCGTCCGTCCCCGGCACGGCGAGAACCGCCCGCCCCTCGTAAGCCCGCAGCACGTCGAGCGCGGGTGACGTTCGCCAGCTGTCGGGGGTGCGGATGAGCGTGCTGAACCGGCCGTCGCCCGTCCCGAACGGCACGTCCCACGCCTCGGCCGCGTACACGGCGGGCGCGCACAGCCCCAGCGCCGTGACCCGGTCGCCGTAGTGCGCGGCGAGGTCGGCGACCGTCTGGCCGCTCATACTGAACCCGACCAGGACCAGCGGCCCGTCCGCCGGGACGAACGCGTCGACGACCGACACCGCCTGCTCGAAGCGGCGGCGCAGACTCAACTCCGGCAGGGTGCCCGTGCTTTCGCCGTGCCCCGAGAAGTCGAACGCGAGGCCCCTGCAGCCGTGCGCGACGAACTCCGACAGCCACGGGAGCAGCCGCTCCTTGCCGCCGTTGCCCGCGCCGTGCAACAGAACGACGGTGGCCCGGTCCGGACCACCGTCGTCACCGCCATACACACCACTGAGCCGTTCACCGGCGTAGTCGTACGTGAAAGGGGAGAGCTCGCTCATGCCCCCATTCACTCACGGCCCCCCGCCCGCGGGAAAAGGAGATGCACGCGGAGTGACCGCTTCCCTACGCTGGACACGCGTCGAGGAGTTGCCCACCACCGCGTTCCGCAGGACAGGTATCACCCCGCGGACTCGGGGCTACTCTCTACGCACCGACGGACGGCCGCCCACCCCTGGCGCCCCGTCGGGGCACGGATCACCGCTCGTACCAACCCACGCCCACGGAGGCCCGTCATGGGCACCATCGTCATATCCGGGACCGTCGTCCTGGTCGTTCTGGGATTCGGAAACCACATCTGGTGGCTCGCCGCCGTCGTCGTCCTCTTCCTGTACGCGCAGTACGGACGAGGCGCGTCCTCGCCGTCCTCGCCGACGGGGGGATCCTCGGCGGGACCCACGCCCGCGAGCTACCGCGCCTACCGCGACCGCCGTGACAAGCAGGCCAGGTGGGAGCGCCGCTACCGCCGCGAGCGCCCCTTCGAGTCCCGCCGTCAGGAGCGCGAGAAGAGCAAGTGAGCGCAGTGGGACCGCTGGTGATCCCGGTGGCCCTCGGTCGTCGTCACAGACCGGGGGCACCCCACACCGGGAACCAGCGGCTCAGGTCGGGCTCGATCCGCAGGTCGTGTGCCAGTGCCGCCTTCACCCGCAGCTCCAGCGCGTTGTCGCGCCGCTGCCCCTCGCCGGGCAGCGGCGCGAACGGGAAGAAGGTGCCGCGCTTGTAGAGGTAGACCATCGCCAGCGACCGGCCCTCCGGATCCCGGAACCCGGCCAGCGAGCACAGCAGTTGCGGCCCAAAACCGTTGACCTCCATCGAACTGTTCACCGCGTGCAGGTCGTTGACCAGGAGCGACAGCTGGTCGGGAGTACGTTCCGACACCAGCCACGAATACCCGTAACGGTCCCGCCGCAGCTCCACGGGCGGCCCGTCCCGGTCGGTGTCCGCGTCGAGCAGGGCCTGCACCTCCCGATGCGTCTGCTCGAAGGCCGCGCCCTCCACCGTGGCGAAGCACACCGCACCCCGCCCGGTCGGCGTGAAGGAGGCGGCCGCCTCCAGCGACACCGCCGCCGACGGCAGGGCGAAGAGCTGGTCGAGATCGGGCACGACCGGCTTCGTACGGCCGAGCAGGATGTCCAGCAGCCCCATCCTCAGCCCGCCCTCCCCGGTGTCGCCGCCTCGCCCAGCTCACCGGAGATCCGCCCCAGCTGCTCCAGCCGCTGCTCCAGGCTCGGGTGGGTGGAGAACATCCGCGCCACACCCGGCTCGGCGCCCAGCGCGGGAGTGAAGTAGAAGGCGTTGAAAGCCTGGGCGGTGCGCAGGTCCTTGGAGGGAATCCGGGCGATGTCGCCGGTGACCTTGGTGAGCGCGGAAGCCAGCTCTGAGGGCCGGCCGGTGAGCAGCGCCGCCGCCCGGTCCGCCGCCAGCTCCCGGTACCGGGACAGCGCCCTGATCAGCAGGAAGCTGATCGCGTACACGGCCGCCGACACACCCATCACGGCGGCGAAGACGACGGCGGTGTTCTGGTCCCTGCGCCCGCCGCCGAACAGCTGCGAGTAGAAGGCGAACCGCACGATCAGGCCCGCGATCACCCCGAGGAAGGACGCGATGGTGATCACGGCGACGTCCTTGTGCGCCACGTGCGACAACTCGTGCGCGAGGACGCCCTCCAACTCCGCCGGCTCCAGCCGCCGCAGCAGCCCGGTGGTCACGCAGACGACGGCGTTGTCGGGGTTCCGCCCGGTCGCGAACGCGTTCGGCATGTCCATCTGCGACACGGCGACCACCGGCTTGGGCATGTCCGCGAGGGCACACAGCCGGTCGATCACGGCGTGCAGCTCGGGATACTCCTCCCGCTGCACGACCCGCCCGCGCATCGCGAACAGCGCGATCCGGTCGGAGAACCAGTACTGCGCGCCGAGCATCCCCGCCGCGACCACCACGACCAGCACCCACGACCTCAACAGCACGACCAGCGCCGCGACAAAGGCCACGTACAGCAGCCCGAGAAGAAACATCGTGACCGTCATCCGCACGGTCAACCGCCGGTCGCTCCGGAAGCGGCTCTGCATCTCGCATCACACTCCGCAGTCAGGCACTCGCCCCACAGCCCAGTGTGCACCCGGCCCGGCCCATGAAGCGGTCGTGATCAGCCCTAGGGCCAGCAAAGGCTCAGGCCCCGATCCCGGCCTCCCACTTCCTCCGCTTCAGCACGTACTCGCTGAACAGATGCCGCCCCCGGTCGAGGAGGTCGCCCACCTCCACCGACCCGGGCGGCACGTCCGCCGTCACCTGCCAGCCCTGCACGGACTGCCCGGCCCAGCGCCGCAGCCTGACATCCGGATCGTCGAGCAGGGCGACCGCCGCCCGCAGCCGCACCAGACCGCCGCACGCGTCCAGCAGCCGGAACGCGGCCACCCGCACATGCCGGGGCCGCCCCGCCGCCAGCCGCCCCGTCAGCCACTCGTCGTCCAGCGACCGCGCGAAGGGCAACAGTGCCGCCGTCGCCTCCCGCACGACCCCGGGCTCCGCATCGTCGAGCAGCGCCCGCAGCCGCCGTACGTCCGTCACGTCCATTACCCGCAACGCGGCCACCGCCCGCGCCCGCACCCCGGGTGCGGGATGGCCGAGCAGCGCCCACAACAACCCGGCGTCCGCCCGCTCCCCGCACTCCGCCAGCCCGGCGACCGCCCCGGGCGGCAGCGAAGGGTCGCCCGGCTCGGCACACCGGCGCCGGTACCAGGCCGGCGGATCGCCTCCCGACTGCCGTACGGCATACCGCGCGCAGGCCCGCACCAGCCCCGACCGGTCGGCGAGAAAACCCTCCGCCCGATCCGCCCGCCCGGCCCGCCGCAACGCGGTCACCCCGGCCGACCGCACCCGCGGCCCGCGCGCGGCGAGCAGCGGTTCGAGCACGTCGCCCGGCACCCCGGCCTCCGGTACGGCGGCCAGGGCGGCCTCGGCGCACAGGTCCTGGACGACCGGGTCGGTGTCACGGGCGGCGGCACGGGCCAGCTCGGCGGGGGACAGGTGCCCCTCGTCGACGGCGAGGCGGTACGCGAAACGGCGTACGGCACGGTCGGGGTGGGTGCACAGGGGCGCGAGGCGTTCGCGGGGCGCCCGGCGCAGGACCTCGTCGAGCAGACCGACACCGAAGGCACCCCGGTCGCGCCGGCCGACGAGCAGGATCAGCGGCGCGAGCGGGAGTGCGGTGTCCGGACCGAGGGCGGCGCGCAGCACCTCCTGGGCCCGCTCGCGCACGGGGGCGGCCCAGTCGGCGGTACGGACGACGACCAGCGGCAACAGGGCGGGGCGGTGCGCCGCCGGACCGAGAGCCGCCTCACGCACCCGGCCGTCGTGGTGGCACAGGGCCAGCGCGAGCCGGGGCTCGGCGAGGGCCTCGGGGCCCCGGAGCGCGCAGAGCCACGTGCGTCGGCCCTCGACCTCCACCCGCGTCGGCAGCAGGCCGGGCGCCAACCACGAACGCGTCCCCGCGTCCAGCGCGAGCCAGGCCGTCGGGTCGGCGGTATCGAGCACGTCCCGCAGCGCCGCCCCCTCGGCCAGCCGCCGCGCCGCCACCCCGCCGCCCCTGATGTCCTCGCGCATCTAGTACGGCGCCCGGAAGTTCGCGTACCCCAACAGCAGGATGATCGCCGCCACACTCCCGAGCACGACGACCGTCGACACCCACGACGAACGGCGCGGCCCCGCCGGGTCGGGGTCGGCGCGGAACGGCTGCGGCTCGGGCGGGTTCTCCCTCCAGCGCGCGGCCAGCATCCGGGCCCGCGCGGAGGGCTCCTTGTGCTCGGCGTTGTCGGCCCACTTGAGGTCGAACTCCCGCTCCGCGTCGTCCTGTTCGGGCATCCCCGTAACCCCCGTCGTCTCCGTTTCGAACATTTGTGCCGGACACCATACGACGACGCCCCCGCCCTGAGAAATCCAGGAGCGGGGGCGCGGTCGAAGGACCTACGGGCCGATCACACGTCGAAGTAGAGCTCGAACTCGTGCGGGTGCGGACGCAGCTGCAGCGGCGCGATCTCGTTGGCGCGCTTGAAGTCGATCCACGTCTCGATCAGGTCCGGCGTGAAGACGTCGCCCTGGAGGAGGAACTCGTGGTCGGCCTCGAGGCGGTCGAGGACGGCCGGGAGGGAGGTCGGGACCTGCGCCACGCTCGCGTGCTCCTCGGGAGCCAGCTCGTACAGGTCCTTGTCGATCGGCTCGGCCGGCTCGATCTTGTTCTTGATGCCGTCCAGGCCCGCGAGGAGCAGGGCCGAGAAGGCGAGGTACGGGTTGCCGGAGGAGTCGGGCGCGCGGAACTCCACACGCTTGGCCTTCGGGTTGGAGCCCGTGATCGGGATACGCATGGCCGCGGAGCGGTTGCGCTGCGAGTACACGAGGTTGATCGGCGCCTCGAAGCCCGGCACCAGACGGTGGTACGAGTTCACCGTCGGGTTGGTGAAGGCGAGCAGCGACGGGGCGTGCTTGAGGATGCCGCCGATGTAGAAGCGGGCGGTGTCCGACAGGCCCGCGTAACCGGCCTCGTCGTAGAACAGCGGGGAGCCGTTGGTCCACAGCGACTGGTGGACGTGCATGCCCGAGCCGTTGTCGCCGAAGATCGGCTTCGGCATGAAGGTCGCGGTCTTGCCGTTGCGCCAGGCCACGTTCTTCACGATGTACTTGAAGAGCTGGAGGTCGTCGGCCGCGGCGAGCAGCGTGTTGAACTTGTAGTTGATCTCGGCCTGGCCGGCGGTGCCCACCTCGTGGTGCTGGCGCTCGACCTGGAGGCCGGAGGCGGCCAGTTCCAGGGAGATCTCCGCACGCAGGTCGGCGAAGTGGTCGACCGGCGGCGTCGGGAAGTAGCCGCCCTTGTAGCGGACCTTGTAACCACGGTTGTCCTCGAGGGCGCCGGTGTTCCAGGCGCCCGCCTCGGAGTCGATGTGGTAGAAGGACTCGTTCGCGCTGGTCGCGAAGCGGACGGAGTCGAAGACGTAGAACTCGGCCTCGGGGCCGAAGTACGCGGTGTCCGCGATACCGGTCGACGCCAGGTAGGCCTCGGCCTTCTTCGCCACGTTGCGCGGGTCACGGCTGTACTGCTCGCCGGTGATCGGGTCGTGGATGAAGAAGTTGATGTTCAGCGTCTTGTCACGGCGGAAGGGGTCGACCCGGGCGGTCGACAGGTCCGCGCGCAGCGCCATGTCGGACTCGTGAATGGCCTGGAAACCACGGATCGACGAGCCGTCGAAGGCGAGCTCCTCGTCCGGGTCGAACGCCTCGACGGGCAGCGTGAAGTGCTGCATCACACCCGGCAGGTCGCAGAAGCGGACGTCGACGAACTTGACGCTTTCGTCCGCGATGAACTTCTTAACCTCGTCGGCGTTCTGGAACATCCAGCTCCTCCTACTCCCGACGGTCGAGCCGGGGTGGTAGTTCGTTCGTGCGGCCAGTGCGGTGGCACACGCTGTCGTCGACCCTAGGGACGGGTGATTTCTCAGGCGTGACCCATTTGTTTCGCACAAGTTAACCGGACATCGCGGTGCCCACCCCACCTGTCCGTATCGCGAAACGGGCACAGTACCGTGGACGGGTGGACAACAGGCATGCAATCGGATCGTGGCTTTCCGGACCGCGCGCGGCCGCGGAAGAAGCCGGTGTCGACTTCGGATACCGCGGCGAGCAGCTCGGTCTGCCGGAGGAGGGGCCGGGCTCGATCGCCCGACCCGGCCGGCGCCTCGGCGCCATCGCCGTCGACTGGGGTCTGTGCCTCTTGATCGCATACGGTCTCATCACGGACGGTTACGACCAGGCGACCAGCAACTGGGCGCTCCTCCTCTTCTTCCTGCTCGGCATTCTGACCGTCGGCACCCTCGGTTTCACTCCGGGTAAGCGCCTCTTCGGCCTGCGTGTGGTCGCCGCCGACACCGGCCGCGTCAGCCCCGCCCGCGCCCTGCTCCGCACGGCCCTGCTGTGCCTCGCCATCCCCGCCCTGATCTGGGACCGCGACGGCCGTGGCCTGCACGACCGGCTGGCCCGCACCGTGGAAGTGCGCATCTAGCATCCGTGTGAGGAGCCCGTACGACGAAGGGGGCGCCCGGAGTGATCCGGGCGCCCCCTTCGTCGTACAAGGGAGTCAGCGAGCCTTCGGCCCGCCCTTCGGGAGCTTCATGCCCTTCGGCATCGGCCCCTTGGGCAGTGGCATGTTGCTCATCAGGTCGCCCATGGCGCGCAGCCGGTCGTTGGTGGCCGTCACCTGCGGACCGGCCAGCACGCGCGGCAGCTTCAGCATGGTCGTGCGCAGCTTCTTCAGCGGGACCTGGCCTTCGCCCGTGCCCACCATCAGGTCGTGCACCGGCACGTCCGCGACGATGCGGTTCATCTTCCGCTTCTCGGCGGCCAGCAGGCTCTTGACCCGGTTCGGGTTGCCCTCGGCGACCAGGACGATGCCGGCCTTGCCGACCGCCCGGTGCACCACGTCCTGGCTGCGGTTCATCGCCACCGCGGGGGTGGTCGTCCAGCCCCGGCCGACATTGTCGAGTACCGCCGCGGCCGCGCCCGGCTGGCCCTCCATCTGCCCAAAGGCCGCTCGCTCGGCCCGGCGCCCGAACACGATCGCCGACGCGAGGAAGGCGAACAGGAGGCCGAGAATGCCGAGATAGATGGGATGACCGATCAAGAAACCGATCGCGAGGAAGACACCGATGGTGACGATTCCGACAGCCGCGAGTACAAGACCGATCTTCTTGTCGGCCTTGCGAGTCATCTTGTAGGTCAGAGCGATCTGCTTGAGTCGCCCGGGATTCGCAGCGTCCGCTGCCGTGTCCTTCCTCGCCATGGCACGAAGTCTACGTGCCCCCGGAAGCGCCGACGACGGCAGTGCCCGCGGGAGAGGGGTAAAGGCGCCTCAGGGACTCAAGGTGAACGTCTGCTCCAGGACGCGCTGCGCCTCGACCCGGTCCTTGGCGCGGCGGCGGTCCTCCAGGACGGACGTCCAGGCGTTGCGGCGGGCGGTGCGCTGGCCACTGCTCATGAGCAGGGACTCGACGGCGCGGAGCGCGTCGGTGAAGGTCGGAATCGCTGTGGCGCGGACGGGCGCGGCCTGCATGATGGGGGTCCCCCCTCGATACCCGCGTGCGGGTAGTGGGTGTACGTGGTGTGAGTCCAGGGTCACTGATTGGTGTTACCAGGGCATGACCGACCGGTCAAACACCCATGAAGCCTCGGTGCCGGGCCCCCGAACGCCGACGCGGCCCTGACATATGCCCTCATCAGCGAGGACGGTCAGGACCGCGTCATATCGGTCACTACCGGCGGGTAGTTTCTTGTGCGTGAATTCACACGCTTGCCTCCGCAGGGACGGGGCAAGGCGGGTGACGGTCTGTCAGGCGGTGAGCCGGTCAGACGGCCTGCGAGGCGACGTAGGAGCCCCGCTTCTCGATCGCCATCTGGTAGAGCCGGCCGGCGCGGTACGAGGAACGCACCAGCGGACCGGACATCACGCCGGAGAAACCGATCTGCTCGGCCTCGTCCTTCAGCTCCACGAACTCGTGCGGCTTGACCCAGCGCTCCACGGGGTGGTGGCGCACGGACGGGCGCAGGTACTGCGTGATGGTCACCAGCTCGCAGCCGGCGTCGTGCAGCTGCCGGAGCGCCTCGCTGACTTCCTCGCGCGTCTCGCCCATGCCGAGGATCAGGTTCGACTTGGTGACCAGGCCGTAGTCGCGGGCGTCGGTGATGACCTTCAGCGAGCGCTCGTAGCGGAAGCCGGGGCGGATGCGCTTGAAGATGCGCGGGACCGTCTCGACGTTGTGCGCGAAGACCTCGGGGCGGGAGGCGAAGACCTCCGCCAGCAGCTCCGGTACGGCGTTGAAGTCCGGGGCCAGGAGCTCAACCTTGGTGCGGCCGGCCTCGCGGGAGGCGGTCTGCTCGTGGATCTGGCGGACCGTCTCGGCGTACAGCCAGGCGCCGCCGTCCTCCAGGTCGTCGCGGGCGACGCCGGTGATCGTGGCGTAGTTCAGGTCCATGGTGACCACGGACTCGCCCACGCGCCGGGGCTCGTCCCGGTCGAGCGCCTCGGGCTTGCCGGTGTCGATCTGGCAGAAGTCACAGCGCCGGGTGCACTGGTCGCCGCCGATGAGGAAGGTGGCCTCACGGTCTTCCCAGCACTCGTAGATGTTGGGGCAGCCGGCTTCCTGGCAGACGGTGTGCAGCCCCTCGCTCTTCACGAGGTTCTGCATCTTGGTGTATTCGGGACCCATTTTCGCCCGAGTCTTGATCCACTCGGGCTTGCGCTCGATGGGGGTCTGGCTGTTGCGGACCTCCAGGCGCAGCATCTTGCGTCCGTCGGGTGCGACTGCGGACACGTCGGCTCCCTGCTGATTGCTTCGGGTAATCTTCGATTCTTCGGCGCACACCAGGGTACGCCCGTGGTAATCGGGCCCTGCCTTCGAGGCCAACCCGAGACTCCCGGGGTGCATTCCCGTCAGGCGGGTGCGGTCCGATGAGGCGTCGGGTGCCTTCCCGTCAGGCGGAGGTCCGCTCGATCTCCCGCGGCTTGAGGTCCGCGTTCTCCAGGACGTCCTTCAGGTGTCGCTCCACGATCGGCAGCACCTCGTCGATCGTGACGTCCCGGCCGAGTTCACCGGCGAGCGAGGCGACCCCCGCGTCCCGGATCCCGCACGGGATGATCCGGTCGAACCACCGGTTGTCCGGGTTCACGTTCAGCGCGAAGCCGTGCATCGTGACGCCCTTGGCCACGCGGATGCCGATCGCGGCGATCTTGCGGTCCTCGCGGCGCTGGCCGGCGTTGGAGGGGGCGTACTCCGGGCCGTTCATGCGCGGGTCGAACTCCTCGTCGTGCAGACGGGGGTCGAAGTCCAGGGACAGTCCGCCGAGCGAGGGGCGCTGACCGACCGGGTCGCCGAGCACCCACACGCCGCTGCGGCCCTCGACCCGGCTGGTCTCGAGGCCGAACTCCGCGCAGGTGCGGATCAGGGCCTCCTCCAGCCGCCGTACGTGCGCCACGACGTCCACCGGACGCGGAAGCTTCTGGATCGGGTAGCCGACCAGCTGGCCCGGGCCGTGCCAGGTGATCTTGCCGCCGCGGTCGACGTCGATGACGGGGGTGCCGTCGAGCGGTCGCTCGCTGTCCGCCGTACGCCGGCCTGCCGTGTAGACCGCGGGGTGCTCCAGGAGCAGCACGGTGTCGGGGATCTCGTCGGCGAACCGGGCCGCGTGCACCCGGCGCTGCTCGTCCCACGCCTCCTGGTACTCGACGGCGTCCGCACCGAATCCCATCCGGACGAACCGCAACTCACTCACGGCAAGCGCCTCCCTTGAAGCCCTGGCGGGGTCGTAAGGCACGAAGCGTGCCCACGCCACTGTACGACCGAGCGCCGTGCGTCAGCCGTGCGGCCAATCCTCACACGATCGGATGAACGAACGTCGAAGTGTGCGATCACCTGCTCACTCTCCGCTACATTCACGCCGTTCACAGAGGCCATAAGGGCTGCTCACAGGCAATCCGGGCACCACGCGTCCGATGAGGCCGCGCGGCGGCCCGAAGGCAGGAGACCGCACCGCAGATGACGGAACGACCCGCGCAGCGCACTCCCAACCGACAGCTCGCCGCGCTCATCGCAGAAGCGGGGTTCTCCAACGCGGGTCTCGCCCGTCGCGTGGACCAGCTCGGACTCGAACACGGGCTGGACCTGAGATACGACAAGACCTCCGTGACCCGGTGGCTGCGCGGGCAGCAGCCCCGCGGCACCACTCCCGCCCTGATCGCCGAGGTCTTCACCCGCCGGCTAGGCCGCCGGCTCACCGCCCAGGATCTCGGGCTCGACGCCTGCGCCCCGGTCTACGCGGGCCTCGAGTTCGCCGCCGGTCCCGAAGAGGCCGTCGACATCGTCAGCGGGCTGTGGCGCAAGGACTCCGGCAGCCACGCCGAACTCCGCAAGATCGCCTTCACCCCGGCCGGCCTGGTCGTTCCCAGCCGGGACTGGCTGATCGGCCGCCCCGACGACCGGGTGGCCCGCGGCGAAGCGCCCCCGCGGGTGCCCTCGCAAGGCCGCCCCGGCGTGCCCCGGCAGCGCGGCGCGGCCGAACGCGGCCCCGGCCAGAAGGTCACCGGCGGCGACATCGCCGCCCTCCGCTCGGTCGGCGAGCTGTTCCGCTCCCTCGACGACATGTACGGCGGCGGCCACGCGCGCCAGGCCCTCGTGCGCTACCTGGAACACGAGTGCGAGCCGATGCTGCGCGGCACCTACGGCGAGCAGACCGGCCGTCGCCTGTTCGCCGCCGCCGCCGACCTCACCAGGCTCGCGGGCTGGACGTCGTACGACATCGCGGCTCACGGCCTCGCCCAGCGTTACTTCGTGCAGGCGCTCAGGCTGGCGCAGGCGGCCGGGGACCGGGCGTACGGCTCCTACGTGCTGATCACCATGAGCCGGCAGGCCGTCTATCTCGGGCACGGGCGCGAGGCCGTGCAGCTCGCGCGGGTGGCGCAGCAGGGCGTGGGGACCAACGCCCCGCCGGTCGTGCAGGCGCTGCTGCACGCCGTCGAGGCCCGCGGGCACGGGGTGCTCGGCGAGGTACGCCTGTGCACCGCCTCGCTGGTACGTGCCGAGCGCGCCCTGGAGGCCGCCCGGCCCGGTGACGACGTCCCGTACTGGGCGCGGTTCTTCGACGAGGCGCAGCTCGCCGACGAGTTCGGCCACTGCCACCGGGACCTCCAGCAGTTCCGCTCGGCCGTCCAGCACGCCGAGCGCTCCCTGCACCTGCGCGCGCCCTCCTACGCCCGCAGCCGCCTCTTCTGCCGAGTCGTCCTCGCCTCCGCCCGCCTCGGCCTCGGCGAACTCGACCAGGCCTGCGCGCTGGGCGCCGAGGCGGCCGGCCAGGCGGCGGAGATGCGGTCGGTGCGGGCCGTGGAGTACGTACGGGACTTCGAGCGGAGGTTGGAGCCGTACAAGGACGCGGCACCGGTGCGGGGGTACCGCGACAAGGTCGCGGCCCTGGGGTGAGGCGATCGCCGTGACCTTGACGGTGGTGGGCGCTGCGCGACCGCGTCGTGGCCGGTCGCGCGGTTCCCGCGCCCCTAGGGCGTTTCAGGCGGCCCGCGGTGTGGACATCGGCTCCGCCCGGTGCATCGACCCGGTCGCGCCCAGGTCCGCCAGCAGCGCCGACGCGGCACGGTGGGCCGAGTGCAGCGCCCCCTGCACCGTGCTCGTGTCCCGGTGGTCGCCGCACACATACAGGCCCGCCAGCAGCCGTACCGGGCGGCGCAGATCGTGTGGCGGGCGCATCGCCGGGACCGCCTCGGCGGTGTGGTGGACGGCGAGGGTCTCCCAGCGGCGGGTGGAGGTGCCGTAGAGGCGGGACAGCTGCATGCGGACGGCGGTCTCCAGGTCGGACGGCGGTGGGCCGAGGACCGTCGAGGAGACGAGGGTGCGACCCGCGGGTGCGCGGGCCGGGTCGACGCGGCTGACCACCGCCGTGTGCGCGACCGGGCCGCCCCGGTCCGCGTCGAGCAGCAGGGACGCGCCCGTCGTCGGCGGCTCGTCCGTCGTGTGGTGGACCACCGTCACCGGGTGGAAGTCCGGTACCCGCAGCCCCGGCAGGAGCTCGGCGGCGGCCCGGGCGTCGGTCGCGACGAGCACGGCCCGGCAGCGGATCTCACCGTGCTCGGCGGTCGTCACCGAGGTCGTGGAGATCGAGGTGACCCGGACGCCGGTGTGTACGGTGCCCGGCGGCAGCGTCTGCGCGAGCAACTCGGGCAGTACCTCGGCGCCGCCCTCCGGCACACACAGCCGCCCGCCCGCGAACGCCCGCAGCGCGAGGTCCGCGCACCGGCTCGACGTGGTCAGCTCCGGGTCGCACAGCAGGGCGGCGAGCAGCGGACGCAGGAAGCCGTCGATCGTGCGGGCCGGTACTCCGCGGGCGGCGAGGGCCTGCCCGGCGGGGAGTTCGGGGCGGGCCAGCAGCCGGTCGACGGGGGTGTTCGCGATCCGGGACAGCGCGGCACCGAGCCGCGCCTGGTCGACGGCGGTGCCGAGCGGGACGGTCGCCCCGGCCTTCGGCACCGAGGTCGGCCGGGGGGCCGTACGCCCCTTGGCGGGGGCGCTTGCCAGGGCGCGCACCGCATGGAGTGCGCCCCGTGCGCCCCCCGCGTTCTGGGGCGGGGTGGCGCGGTGATGGCGGCCGTCGCTGTGCAGCAGGACGCCCGGTGCGAAGGGCCGCAGCACGAGCCCGTCCAGCCCCGGTGTCAGCCGTAGTTCGGGATACGCCGTGGACAGCAGCTGTCCGATGCGGTCGAGCCGGAAGCCGTCGACCTTCTCGGTCGTCATCCGGCCGCCCACACCCGGGGCGGCCTCCAGCACCGCCGTCGTCACTCCTGCGCTGGTCAGCCGATGCGCCGCGGACAGCCCGGCGACACCGGCTCCCACGATCACGACGTCCGCCTGGTACGCGGGCTCAAGCACGTGCCCCTCCTCGAGGTTGCGCGGCCGGTGGAGACGTCATGCCCCCAACTGCCTCCGGGAATACCCGAGTTCGGGTCGAGGGTAGGCCCGTGACCGATCAGGGACAGTCGCGCATCGACAGGGCACGGTCGCACGACGGTCGCATGCGATCACAGACGTCACCTCGCCGCCCGGATCGCCTCCTCGATCTCCGGGAACGCGAAGGTGAACCCCGACTCCAACAGCCGCATCGGCAACACCCGCTGACTGCCCAGCACGTCCCCGGCCATCTCGCCGAGCGCGGCCCGCAGCACCGGTGCGGGCACCGCGAACAGCGTGGGCCGGCCCAGCACGCGTCCCATCGCGGCGGTGATCTCACGGTTCGTCAGCGGATGCGGGGCGGTCACGTTGAACGGCCCCGACAGACCCTCGGTGTCGATGAGATGGCGGATCGCGGCCACCTCGTCGTGCAGCGAGACGAACGACCAGTACTGCCGCCCGTCGCCCATCCGCCCGCCGAGCCCCGCCAGGAACAGCGGGAACAGCCGCCCCCACGCCCCGCCCTCGCGGGACACCACCAGGCCCGTGCGGGTGAACACCGTCCGTACGCCCGCCTCCTGGGCCGGCGCCGCTGCCCCTTCCCACTCCACGCACAGTTCGGGCAGGAAGCCCTTCCCGGGCGGGGCGTCCTCGTCGACGGGCCGGTCGCCGGTCTCGCCGTAGATGCCCATCGCGCTGCCGTTGACGAAGACCCGCGGCGGCCGGTCCAGGGAGGCGACGGCCTCGGCGAGGGCCGCCGTGCCCAGCACCCGGCTGGAGCGGATCCGCTCCTTGTAGGCGTCCGTCCAGCGGCGCGACCCCACGTTCGCCCCGGCCAGGTTGACCACGGCGTCGCATCCGTCGAGCCCGGCCGCGTCGACGTACTTCCGCTCGGGGTCCCAGCGCACCTCGTCCCGCGCTCTGGGCGGCCGGCGCACCAGACGCACCACCTCGTGTCCGTCGGCCGTCAGGGACCGTGCCAGGGCCCCGCCGATGAGACCGGACGCGCCGGCCACCGCGATTCGCGAACGTTCCATGAGCACCATCCTTGCTCAGTGGCCGCGACAGACCCCGAGGGGGCCCCGCGAACACCGTCGTAGGGTGACCGGCATGCCGGTTCCGTACATACGTCACGCCAGCCCCGACGACGAGGAGGCGCTGGGCCGTCTCGACCGCGACTCCTGGTCCCCGCTGCACTCCGTCCAGCCCCGCCCACAGCCGCCGTACGAGCCCTTCTTCAACGAGCGGTTCGGCCCGCTTGACCATCTGGTCGCCGAGCTCGGCGGCAGGATCGTCGGCTACGTCCGGCTGGCCTATCCGACCTCGCTCGCCTGCAACGCCCACGTCCGTCAGATCCAGGGTCTCGCCGTCGCCGAGGAGGCGCGCGGTGCGGGAGTCGGCAGGGCGCTGCTGCGCGCCGCGCAGGACGAGGCCCGGCGGCAGGGGGCGCGCCGGATCACCCTGCGGGTGCTCGGCCACAACACGCCGGCCCGCGAGCTCTACGCGTCCGAGGGCTTCGTCGTGGAGGGCGTGCTGCCCGAGGAGTTCTTCCTGGACGGCCGGTACGTCGACGACGTGCTCATGGGCCGCAGTCTCTGACCTGGTCCGCCGAGGCGGTCATGCGGCGCCTGCGCGCCACGAGATACAGCGGCACCCCCGCCACCGCCGCCGCCGTGGCGAAACCGGCGAGCACCCAGCCCTTGCCGCCGGAGTCCGGCGGCGGAGCCGCGGCGGTGAGGGCGAGCAAGGCCCCGACGAGGGTGACGAGGGTGACGAGAGCGCGTGACATGGCTCAGAGGTACGCCCGGGACCGCTCGGGCACAGCGGATTGAGCCGTACGAGGGCGGCGCGAGCGGTCCGCCTGCCGGGGGAGCGGACCTACCCCGTGGGTCCGCTCACGAGGTCACCAGCTCGCCCGTGTCCACCGCCGCCGTCGCGTCCGCCGCCCGCTCGGCGTCGGGAGCGACCTCGTCCGACGTCAGGACGTATCCCGTCTCGGCGTCCGAGGTGGAGCGGGCGAAGACGACGCCGTAGACCTTGCCGTCGGTGGTGAGGAGGGGGCCGCCGGAGTTGCCCGGGCGGACGGTGGAGCGGATCGAGTAGATCTCGCGGGTGACGGTCGCGTCGTTGTAGATGTTCTGCCCGTTCGCCTCCACCCGGTTCGCGACGGTGGCCGCCTGCAAATTCAGGTCGCCGTCCTGCGGATAGCCCGCGACCACCGCCGAGTCGCCGCGCGTCGCGCTGTCGTCGAAGCGCAGGACGGGGGCGTTCAGATCGGGCACATACAGCACGGCCACGTCCTTGTCCGGGTCGAAGAGCACCACCCGGGCCTCGTACGACCGTCCGACCCCGCCGATCCGCACGGTCGGCTCGTCGATGCCGGCCACCACGTGGGCGTTGGTCATCACATGCTCGCGCGCGTACACGAACCCGCTGCCCTCGCGGCCCTGGGTGCCCGAGACGCCCTCGATCTTGACCGTGCTGAGCTTGGCCGCGCTGGTGGCGCTGGCGGTGACGCTGTCGCCGGTGGGCTTGGCCACCTCGGCCGTCGACTCGTTCTCGAACGGGTTGAAGACCTGCGGGAAGCCCGCCTCGGTGAGCGCGGAGGTGGCCCGCGAGAACCAGCCGGGGGTCGCGTCCGGCATGGTGTTCTGCACGGCACCGAGCAGGGTCGAGTCCCGGATCGCGGTCGTGACCAGCGGCGACGAGGACGCGCCGAGCACGCTCGCGGCCACCCAGGCCACGAGCAGCACGGCCACCGAGTTGGCCGCGGCCCCGCCGACCCCGTCGGCCACCCTCAGCGGCCCCCGGTCCAGCTCCCGGCGCAGCCGCAGAGCCAGCCGCCCCGCCAGCTCGTGCCCCACCACCGCCGGAACGAGGACCGTCAGCACCGCGGTCACCGTCGCCGCGGTCGTGCCCGGCGTGGCCAGGTCCATCACCCACGGCAGCACCCACACGCCGATGGCCGCACCGCCCACGAAGCCGGCGAGCGAGACGCAGCCGGCGACCAGTCCGCGCCGGTAGCCGGATGCCGCGTAGGCGAGGATCACCAGCAACAACAGGATGTCGAGCAGGTCCACTGAGCCGCCTTTCTCCAGGACCCCTTAGTACGCACGGGATGCGCCCAGTGATCAGCCACGCGCGCGTGGCGTCCGGAACCCGCCACGCGTGCGTGTACCCCGGAAAACGTCGCGGAACAGGACGATGGTTCCACCGGGTGGCACAGCACACATCGCGGGCGGACCGGATCCGTCGGACAGTGGGAAGCATGCGTGTCCGAAGATTGACGGGCTCCCGGAGATCACGCGCGGTGCGCATACCGAAGACCGCGCTCGTGCTGCTCGGCTGTCTGCCCGGCGTCGCGGCCTTCGTGGCACTGGTGCTGTGCGCGCACGGAATCGACGGCATCGGGTCAGACGACGCCCGCTCGGTCGAGGGCCGCCCCGCGGTGGCCCACACCGTGACCCGACCGCACATCGTGCCGAGGTCGGTCTGGGCGGCGCGGGACAGCGACCGCACCCGGCCGCCGCCGCGCTACGACGACAAGGTCGTGGCGGTGTTCGTCCACCACACCGACTCGCCCAACGCCTACGACTGCGCCGAGGCACCCCGCATCATCCGCTACCTCGCCCAGGGCATGACCGACGCCCGCGACTGGGACGACATCGGCTACAACTTCCTCGTCGACCGCTGCGGCACCATCTACGAGGGCCGTGCGGGCGGTACCGACCGCCCCGTCACCGGCGCCCACACCCAGGGCTTCAACCACCGCACCACGGGCATCGCCGCCCTCGGCACCTTCACCGCCGGAGTGCCGGTCCCGAAGGTGATGACCGACGCGATCGCCCACCTCGCCGCCTGGAAGCTGGGACTCGCCGGCATCGACCCCCGCGGGAAGGTCCGCCTGGTCTCCAGCAACGGCCTCAGCCGCTACGCCGACGGCACCCCCGCGACCCTCCCCGTCCTGGCCGGCCACAAGGACGGCTACCGGACGAGCTGCCCGGGCGCGGCCCTGAGCGCCCGCCTCCCGGAGATCAGGGACCTGGCCGCCCGCCTGCAGGGCAGGACGTGACCGTGCGCGGCTCACAGGTTTCTCCCAGCCGGCTCACGGATCCCCCAGAGGCGGCCGCCATAGCGTCAGGGACACGCACTGACCGGAGGTGGGGATCATGAACAGCCGTCACATCGACGCCGACGCCGACAAGACCACGCAGCAGGCGGACGGCCGGGCCAGGACCGCCCGCGGCCCCTGGGCGGTCGCCTGCGCGGTCGCGGCCGTCGTCCTGGGCCCCGCCGCCGGCACCGCGTCCGCCCTCGAACAGGCCAACGCGGCGCCCCTGCACCACGCCGTGACGGCGGACCGGACGCACGCCTACCTCCCGACGGACCCGACCCGCCGCCGCACGGCCGCCTAGGCCTCAGCCCCGGAACCGCTCCCACAGCTTCGGATACCGCCCGGCCAGCACCGACTCGTCCTCGAAGTCGAGCGGCCTGCCCTGTGGCTCCGAGGGGGCGGGCGCGATGCCCAGGTCGGGGGCGACGGTACCGGTGAGCTGCTCGTACGCCTCGTCCGCCGCGTAGCCGAGTTCCTCACCGTCGCCGTCCATCTCCTCGTCGAAGTCGTCCAGGAGGTCGGCGAGCGAGTCGGGGTCGTGCACCGCGCCCTCGTACACCTCGCGGCCCTGGCCGATCAGCCAGCACCGGAAGAAGTCGAAGGCGTCGTCGCTCGCGCCGTCCAGCAGAACCCAGGCGGCGCCCCACAGGTCCCAGCTGTACGCGCGGTTGTAGCGGGCCTCGAAGTGACGGGCGAAGTCGAGGACCATGTCCGGGTCCAGCCGCAGAAGCCGGTCCACGAGCAGGTCCGCCTGCTCCTCGGGGTCGCCCTCGGCGGCCTCGCGGGTGGCGTCCACCAGCTCCCAGAACTCCGTCTCGTCCATCACGGGTCCAGCATCGGCCCTGGAAGGGTGGGGCGCACGTGGAGTGCGGCGGATTGTTATGTCCCGTACAGCTCCGCCAGTCTGGTCGCGTCCTTGACGAAACGCGCCCGCAAACCCTCCGGCGCCAGCACCTCCACCTCCGGCCCGAGCACCGCGAGCTGCGTGTGCGCGACCTCCTCGGACTCCACCGGCAGGGTCACCGTCACCCACCCGTCGCCGTCCTCGGCGCCGGCCGCTGCCAGCGCCTCCCGGGCCGACAGGGGATCAACGGCGTGCGGCAGTCTGCGCACCCCGTCCCCGGACAGCCGCACCACCACTTCCGCCCGCAGCAGCGAACGCGCGAACTGCTCCGCCCGTTCGTCCCAGAAACCCGGCAGATCGAACTCCTCGTCCCGCGCGAACCGCTCCTCTCCGGCCGTCACCTCGGTGAACCGGTCGATCCGGTACACCCGGTACGACCCGTGACCGCCCGCCACCCGCGCGCACAGGTACCAGACGCCCGCCTTCAGCACGAGCCCGTACGGCTCCAGATCGCGCTCCACCTCGGCCTCCCGGCTCCGGTAGCGCGCGATGATCCGCCGGTCGTCCCACACCGCGTCCGCGACGGCGGGCAGCAGCTCAGGCGTCTTCGGCTCCTTGAACCAGCTCGGCGCGTCCAGATGGAACCGCTGCGCCGCCGTACGAGAGGCGTCGCTCAGGGACGGCAGCAGGGCCGCCGACACCTTCAGCCGCGCCGCCGACGCCGCGTCCTCCAGGCCCATCTCCCGCAGCGCCCCCGGCACCCCCGACAGGAACAGCGCCTCGGCCTCCCCGCGGGCCAGCCCGGTCAGCCGCGTGCGGTACCCGCCGATCAGGCGGTAGCCGCCGGCCCGCCCCCGGTCCGCGTACACCGGCACCCCCGCCTCCGACAGCGCCTGCGCGTCCCGCGTGACGGTCCGCTCGGACACCTCCAGCTCCCGCGCCAGCTCGGCGGCGGTCATCGACGGCCGGGACTGGAGCAGCAGCACCATTTTGATCAGACGGGCAGCGCGCATACGGCCATGATGCCGGGCCCCACCGACAACGAAGGGGCACGGCAGCGGCCGTACCCCTTCATCGCCGTCCTCGGACCTCAGGTCCTACAGACCGTACTTCTCCCGTGCTTCCTTCACCGAGGTCGCCTTGACCTCGCCCCGCTTCGCGAGCTGGGCCAGGGCCGCGACGACGATCGACTCGGCGTCGACACCGAAGTGGCGGCGGGCCGCCTCACGGGTGTCCGAGAGGCCGAAGCCGTCGGCGCCCAGCGAGGAGTAGTCCTGCTCGACCCACTGCGCGATCTGGTCGGGGACCTGGCGCATGTAGTCGGAGACCGCGAGCACCGGGCCCTCGGCGCCGTTCAGCGCCTGACGGAGGTACGGCACCCGCTCCTCGCCCTCCAGGAGGGCCGCGTCGGCCTCCAGCGCGTCCCGGCGCAGCTCGGTCCAGGAGGTCGCGGACCACACGTCGGCGGCCACACCCCACTCCTCGGCGAGCAGCTTCTGCGCCTTGATCGCCCAGTGGATCGCCGTGCCGGAGCCCAGGAGCTGGATGCGCGGCGCGTTGGCCACCGGGGACAGCCCCGCCGACTCCGCCGTGCTGAACCGGTACAGGCCCTTGACGATGCCCTCGTCGACGCCGAGGCCCGACGGCTTCGCGGGCTGCGGCAGCGGCTCGTTGTAGACGGTGAGGTAGTAGAAGACGTTCGGGTCCTCACCGGGGGCCGCCTCGCCGTACATCCGGCGCAGACCGTCCTTGACGATCGCCGCGACCTCGTACGCGAACGCCGGGTCGTACGTCAGCGCTGCGGGGTTGGTCGCCGCGATGACCGGCGAGTGGCCGTCGGCGTGCTGGAGGCCCTCGCCCGTCAGGGTCGTACGGCCGGCCGTGGCGCCGACGAGGAAGCCTCGGCCGAGCTGGTCGCCGAGCTGCCACATCTGGTCGGCCGTGCGCTGCCAGCCGAACATCGAGTAGAAGATGTAGAACGGGATCATCGCTTCGCCGTGCGTGGAGTACGCGGTGGACGCGGCGATGAAGTCGGCCATCGAACCGGCCTCGGTGATCCCCTCGTTGAGGATCTGGCCGTTCTCGGCCTCCTTGTAGTACATCAGCTGGTCGCGGTCGACCGGCTCGTACGTCTGGCCCTTGGGCGAGTAGATGCCCAGGGAGGGGAACAGGCTCTCCATGCCGAAGGTGCGCGCCTCGTCGGGGACGATCGGCACCCAGCGCTTGCCGGACTCCTTGTCGCGGACCAGGTCCTTGATGAGCCGGACGAAGGCCATGGTGGTGGCCACGTTCTGCGTGCCGGAACCCTTGTCGAAGGAGGCGAACGTCTTCTCCGCCGGGGCCGGCAGGGGGGCCAGCGGCTGCGTACGGCGGGCCGGGGCCGGGCCGCCAAGGGCCGCGCGGCGCTCCTGGAGGTAGCGGACCTCGGGGGAGTCGGCGCCGGGGTGGCCGTAGGGCACGACCCCGTCGACGAACTGGCTGTCCGAGATCGGCAGCTCCAGCAGGTCGCGCATCGTCTTGAACTCGTCCACCGAGAGCTTCTTCATCTGGTGGTTGGCGTTCTTCGACGCGAAACCCTCGCCGAGGGTGTGGCCCTTGACCGTCTGGGCCAGGATGACCGTCGGGGCGCCCTCGAACTCCACGGCCGCCTTGTAGGCCGCGTACACCTTGCGCGCCTCGTGGCCACCGCGGGAGAGGTGGAAACACTCGAGGATCTTGTCGTCGCTCAGCAGCTTCGCCATCTCGACGAGCGCCGGGTCCTTGCCGAAGAAGTCCTCGCGGATGTAGGCGGCGCCGCGCGTCTGGTACGTCTGCACCTGGGCGTCGGGTACCTGACGCAGGCGGCGTACCAGCGCGCCCGTGGTGTCGAGCTGGAACAGCTCGTCCCAGGCGGAGCCCCACAGGGTCTTGATGACGTTCCAGCCGGCCCCTCTGAACTGGGCCTCCAGCTCCTGCACGATCTTGAAGTTCGCGCGGACCGGGCCGTCGAGGCGCTGCAGGTTGCAGTTGATGACGAAGGTCAGGTTGTCCAGACCCTCGCGGGAGGCCAGCCCGAGGGCGGCCGTCGACTCCGGCTCGTCCATCTCGCCGTCGCCCAGGAAGGCCCAGACGTGGGACGAGGAGACGTCCTTGATGCCGCGGTTGGTCAGATAGCGGTTGAAGCGCGCCTGGTAGATCGCCGACAGCGGGCCGAGGCCCATCGACACCGTCGGGAACTCCCACAGCCAGGGCAGGCGGCGGGGGTGCGGATACGACGGCAGACCGCCGCCCGCGGACTCGCGGCGGAAGTTGTCGAGGTGGTCCTCGTTGAGCCGGCCGTCGAGGAAGGCGCGGGCGTAGATACCGGGGGAGGCGTGGCCCTGGATGTAGAGCTGGTCGCCCGAACCGTCGGCCTCCTTGCCCTTGAAGAAGTGGTTGAAGCCCGTCTCGTACAGCCAGGCCGCGGAGGCGAAGGTGGCGATGTGGCCGCCGACGCCGTACTTGCTGCCCCGGCTGACCATCGCCGCCGCGTTCCAGCGGTTCCAGGCGGTGATCCGGGCTTCCATCGCCTCGTCACCGGGCGCGGACGGCTCGGCGGCGGTCGGGATGGTGTTGACGTAGTCGGTCTCGAGGAGCTTGGGCAGCGCGATGCCGGTGCCCTCGGCCCGCTCCAGCGTGCGACGCATCAGGTACGCCGCGCGGTGCGGCCCGGCCGCCTTGGCGACCGCGTCCAGTGAGGCCTGCCATTCGGCGGTCTCCTCCGGGTCCCGGTCCGGGAGCTGGTCGAGCGCGCTCGGCTGGATGGCGTTGGGGTCGGTCATGTCGCCGCCTTCCTCAGTCGAAGGGGGTTCCCAATGAGGGTTTCAGGGGTGCCCTTTGTCTTTGGCAGGACAGGGCGTGGGGCCTCGGTGGAAGCCCGTCGGCGACTCTAACTCCCTGATCGATGATCGATCAAAGGGTTGAGAGGCAAAACCTCTTGATCACGAGAAAATAGGCACGCGGTGCCTCTGGCAGCGGCACCCGGTGTCGCCCTTGGCGGGGATTTTCGCAGGTCGGGCGGCGTTTGAGCGGGGACCTGCTCCGGTGTTTCGGGCTCCCGGGGGTCGTTGCTCAGCAAGCCCGCGCTTCTCACGCCCGCGGCGCGCACCCCAGCACATGGGCCTTCACGATGTCGGCGATACGGGGATCGCGGCGGCGGAACGCGGCCACCAGTTCCTCGTGCTCCTCGGCGTACGACTGCTGCACCGTGCCCAGCCAGCGGATCGACAGGGCGGTGAAGACCTCGATGCCGAGCCCCTCCCAGGTGTGCAGCAGCACCGAGTTCCCGGCGGCCCGGACCAGCTCCCGGTGGAAGCCCACCGTGTGCCGTACCTGCCCCGTCCCGTCCGCGTCCCGGTCCGCCTCGTACAGCGCGGCGACATGCGGCTCCAGGGCCGAGCAGTCCTCCGCCAGCCGCGCCGCCGCCAGCTCCGCCGCGATCGCCTCCAGGCCGGCCCGGACCGGGTAGCTCTCCTCCAGGTCCGCCGCGGTCAGGTTCCGCACCCGCACGCCCTTGTTCGGCGCCGACTCGATCAGTCGCAGCGACTCCAGCTCGCGCAGCGCCTCCCGCACCGGGGTCTGACTGACCTCCAGCTCGGTGGCGATACGGCGCTCCACGATCCGCTCGCCCGGCTTCCAGCGCCCGCTGACGATCCCCTCCACGATGTGCTCGCGGATCTGCTCGCGCAGCGAGTGGACGACGGGCGCGGTCATGAGGGCTCCTTAGGGAGGGGCCGCCCATCGGCCCCGGGGGCGTTTGACGTTTAGACAATAAGGCCGCAGGCCCTTCGGGGAGGGGCGCACGGGGGCGCTTTCGCGCAGGTGAGACGAGGCTTACACGCTCTCAGCTCGACGACTTCTGTCAAGACACGGAACCCCGGAGCCTCGTTCGGTGTCGCGGTCGGCAGAGGGGTTCCCGACCGGGGCACCCCTCGGCACGACGGGGGACGGCATGGACATCGGGGGACGACGGGGACCGCTGTACTGGACGGCCGCGGCGGCCGTGATCGGCGCGCTCCTGGGCGGGACGGGCTGCCGGCAGATGCCCACCCACGCGGAGAGGGAACCGGCCGGCCCGGCCAGGGAAGAGATCACGGGCATGGCGGGTGCGGCCCGGGGCGGCGGCCGCGGCGGCGCCTGCGTCCTCGTCAAGCCGGACGGAGCGCACAGGTTCGGCCACGTCGGCTGGGGCCCGCGCGTCACCGGTACCGACCGCTGGGTGTACGGCGCGGTCGAGAACCCGCCCGGCAGGCTGTACACCCTGCCGGGCGGCGCCATCGGCGCCTGGCACGCGCAGGGGACGTACGCGCGCATGCTCTGCGAGATGTCCCGGGACGCGAACCAGCCGGGCAGGTCGGAGCATCCGTACAGCCGGCACCGCTGCACCTCGTCCACGACGGCCGACGTGCCGGCGGCCCGGTCGATGATCCTCGTCGTCGCCGAGTGGGGCTTCCTCGTGGGCGAGAAGGCGACACCTCGGTGAGACGCCGGTGCCCCCGCCCGGAAAGCTCCGGACGGGGGCACCGTACAAGCGGGAAGCCGGACTACAGGCCGAGCTCGACCTCGAACTCGCCCGCCTCCAGGATCGCCTTGACCGCGGTCAGGTAACGGGCCGCGTCGGCGCCGTCCACCAGACGGTGGTCGTAGGACAGGGTCAGGTACGTCATGTCACGGATACCGATGACCGTGCCCTCCTCCGTCTCGATGACGGCCGGACGCTTGACCGTGGCACCGATACCGAGGATCGCGACCTGGCCCGGCGGCACGATGATCGTGTCGAAGAGCGCGCCGCGCGAACCGGTGTTGCTGATGGTGAAGGTCGCACCGGACAGCTCGTCCGGGGTGATCTTGTTGGCGCGCACCTTGCCCGCGAGCTCCGCGGTGGCCTTGGCGATGCCGGCGATGTTGAGGTCACCGGCGTGCTTGATGACCGGGGTCATCAGGCCCTTCTCGGAGTCCACCGCGATACCGATGCTCTCGGTGTCGAAGTAGGTGATCGTGCCCTCGGCCTCGTTGATCTTGGCGTTGATCGGCGCGTGCGCCTTCAGCGCCTGGGCCGCCGCCTTGACGAAGAACGGCATCGGGGAGAGCTTGACGCCCTCACGGGCCGCGAACGCGTCCTTGGCCCGGCCGCGCAGCTTCATCAGACGGGTGACGTCGACCTCGACGACCGAGGACAGCTGGGCCTGCTCGTGCAGGGCCTTGACCATGTTGTCGCCGATGACCTTGCGGATGCGCGGCATCTTGACGGTCTGGCCACGCAGCGGGGAGGCCTCCAGGACGGGGGCCTTCTTCGCGGCGGCGGCCGGGGCGGCGGCGGCCGGAGCCGGAGCAGCGGCGGCGGCCTTCGCGGCCTCGGCGGCGGCGGTGACGTCCTGCTTGCGGATACGACCGCCCACGCCGGTGCCCTTGACGGTGGCCAGGTCGACGCCGTTCTCGGCGGCGAGCTTGCGCACCAGCGGCGTCACGTAGGCGCCGTCGTCACCGGAGGGGGCGGCGGGAGCCTGCGCGGCCGGAGCCGGAGCCGGAGCGGCCGGCGCGGGAGCCGGAGCGGCCGGAGCCGGGGCAGCGG
>NZ_JBXEJE010000030.1:0-8332 GCF_056820935.1 Streptomyces sp. Q2
GCCGGTGCGCCCACGGGCGGCCGGCTCAACGCCGGTCAGGGACCGCGCGCCGCGCTGCCCGGGCGTGACAGTGGCGGTCGTCCCGGTGGGGCGCCGGGCGGAGCACGCGGACCTCAGGGTCCGGGTACGCCGCCGCAGGGCCGCCCCGCTCCGGCCGGTGCCGGTTTCGGCGGTCAGGCGCCGGGCGCCCCGCAGGGCCTGCAGGCCGCGGGCACCAACGCCTCGCAGGGCCAGGACGCCTTCGGGGGCAGCCGTGTCCCCGTACCGCCGCAGTCGCCGCCGTCCCAGCAGCCGTCGAGCCCGGGCAACGAGCAGGGCCAGGGCCAGGGCCGGCGTCGTCGGCCGCAGCTGCCGGGCCGTGGCGGTCCGCGGGCCGAGCTGCCCGGTGGCGACAACCAGCAGCCCCGCGTGCCCAGCTGGAGCGACGAGAACGCCCAGCCGTCGGTCCCGCGGGCCTCGCTCGACACCCCGCGCGGCCATGACGAGCAGGACTCCTCGCAGACCTCCCGGATGCCGCGGCTCGACGACCGGCAGGGCCCGGGCGCGACCGCGGAGATGCCGGCGATCCCGCGCGGCGAGGGCCGTCAGGGCCCCGGCGCACCGGCCTCCGGCGGGAACGGCGGGCCTCAGGACACGGGCCAGTTCCCCCGCCCCGGCACGAACGGTGTGCAGAACTCGGGCCACTTCGTCCGCCCTGACGTCTTCGGCACCCAGGCCCCGCCGAACATGCCGTCGGCGTCGTCGAACCCGTCGGCCACCGGCCAGTTCCCGGTGCCGCAGACCTACGACAGCGGCTCCACCGGCCAGTTCCCCGCGTCGGGCTACGACAACGGCTCGACCGGCCAGTACGAGCGCCCGCAGCCGAACGGCACGCAGGGCGGCGCCGACTTCGGCGCTCCCCGTCCGCCGGTCCCGCAGCGTCCGCAGCAGCGGCCCGGCCGTCAGGAGCCCGAGGCGTTGCCGCCGGCGGGTCCCGGTGACGGCCGTACGCCGCTGTACGACACGCTCGAGACCAACTGGTTCCACGGGCAGCAGAACGGGCAGCAGGGCAACGGCCCCGCTCCCACCCCGGCGGCCCCGCAGCAGCAGCCGCAGGCTCCCGCCGCCCCTCAACGTCCCGTAGCCAGCTCCTGGCGCAGCTCTCCGAACGACGATCTCGTCCGGCAGGCAGAGCGCGTACGGCAGCCGGCCGCGGGCGGCGTCACCACCTCCGGGCTGCCGCGCCGGGTGCCCCGGGCGAACCTCGTTCCGGGCACGGCGCAGCAGCAACAGCACCAAACCGGTCCGCAGGTCTCGCGTGCGCCTGACGACGTACGCGGCCGGCTGACCAATCTCCGTCGGGGCATTGCGCAAGGTCGACAGGCCGGTACCGGCCAGACCGGAAGCTTCCCGAGCCCCACTCACCAGCAGGAGCGTTAGTTGAGTCCGATGAGCCAGGCGGCACAGAACCTGAACTGGTTGATCACCAACTTCGTGGACAACACCCCAGGGGTGTCCCACACCGTCGTCGTGTCCGCCGACGGCCTCCTTCTGGCAATGTCCGAAGGTTTTCCGCGCGACCGCGCCGACCAGTTGGCCGCAGTCGCCTCCGGTCTGACGTCCTTGACGGCCGGGGCCTCCCGGATCTTCGAGGGCGGCAGCGTGGCACAGACGGTCGTCGAGATGGAACGGGGATTTCTCTTCCTGATGTCCGTCTCGGACGGCTCGTCACTGGCCGTTCTCGCCCACCCCGACTGCGACATCGGCCTCGTCGGCTACGAGATGGCGCTCCTGGTCGACCGCGCGGGCGCGGTGCTCACGCCCGACCTGCGCGCCGAACTCCAAGGCAGTCTGCTCCACTGACCGTCACAGGATCCACCCGCCTCACCAAATCACCGTCCGGCCGCCACAATCCCCCCACCGGCCCCTGTCCGACGGCTAGCTGACCGACTTGCTGTCCCGCCCGGAGGATTCATGACCCCGCCCACCGCCTCTCATGATCCGTACGCGGAGCCGTACGAGGATGAGGGCGACCAGCCGCTGGTACGTCCGTACGCGATGACCGGCGGCCGGACCCGGCCGCGCTACCAGCTCGCCATCGAGGCCCTGATCAGCACCACGGCCGACCCGGCGGCGCTCATGGGACTGCTCCCGGAGCACCAGCGGATCTGCCACCTGTGCCGCGAGGTCAAGTCGGTCGCCGAGGTCTCGGCGCTCCTGGCCATGCCGTTGGGCGTGGCCCGCATTCTCGTCGCGGACCTCGCGGAGGCCGGGCTCGTCGCCATTCATCAGCCGGGTGGCGACGACAGCACCGGCGCTCCGGACGTGACACTGCTCGAAAGGGTGCTCAGTGGACTTCGCAAGCTCTGACGGAGGCCGGGCGACCACCTCCGCGAAGATCGTGGTGGCGGGTGGCTTCGGCGTGGGCAAGACCACGTTCGTCGGCGCCGTCTCCGAGATCAACCCGCTGCGCACCGAGGCCGTGATGACGTCCGCGAGCGCGGGCATCGACGACCTCACCCACACCGGAGGCAAGACCACCACCACGGTGGCCATGGACTTCGGCCGCATCACGCTGGACCAGGACCTGATCCTGTACCTGTTCGGTACGCCGGGCCAGGACCGCTTCTGGTTCATGTGGGACGACCTGGTGCGCGGCGCGATCGGCGCGATCGTTCTGGTCGACACCCGCCGCCTTGCCGACTGCTTCCCCGCGGTCGACTACTTCGAGAACAGCGGCCTGCCCTTCGTCGTCGCGCTGAACGGCTTCGAGGGGCACCAGCCATATGCTCCCGAGGAGGTGCGCGAGGCGCTCCAGATCGGTCCGGACACCCCGATCATCACGACGGACGCCCGACATCGTTCCGATGCGAAGAGTGCGCTGATCACGCTGGTGGAGCACGCTCTGATGGCACGGTTGCGCTAGCACGAAATCGGCAGTGTCGTACGGAAGTTGTCGTAGAACCTCCGGAGCCGGCTGTGTCTTTTGACACGGTCGGCCCCGGTGTTCATAACGTTTCGGCAGAGGAATCGGGTGGTACGGCCACTCGTCGCGGTCAGGCGGTGTCGCTGCGCGCACAAAGGCCCCGTCTTTTGACGGGGCTCGTTCTTTATGACCGTTTTATCTGGGGCTTACATCACTCCGGATCCCCGGCCTCCACTGTTTGGAACTGCGCAGGGCCACGTGCTGGAATGCCTGAACTGCCCAATAGTCAAAGACGTACTCCCCAGTCGATGGCACAACGGGCTCTGAGACACAGCGGCACAACGTTAGGTGCCGACCGCCGGAAGGTTGTTGGTCGAGTGAGGCGAAGCAAGAACGGTCCCGAGCCGTCGGCCCGGGGCAACTTCACCCCGCCGCCGCGCGGAGCGGCGTCCGCCCATGTGCCAGGTTCGGAGCCGACGGCCGCGCCAGCTTCCAGCGGCGGCCGCTTCTCCCCGCGCAACTGGCGGGTGCCGACCCGGCTGAACGCGATCCTGCTCATACCCGTGGTGGTCGGCCTCGTCATGGGCGGCTTCCAGGTGAAGAGCTCGATCGACACCTGGCAGGAGGCCGAGGACGCGGAGAACACCGCGCGTCTGGTGCGGGCCGCGCTGGCCTACGGCAACGAACTGCTCGTCGAGCGCGACGTGACCGCCGCGCCCCTGCTGCAGGGCAAGGGCGAGAAGGACAAGACGGTCGTCCAGGCCCGCGCGAACACCGACCGGGCCGCCGACGCCTTCGACGAGGCCGTCCAGAGCATGCCGGACCGGCCCAACCTGGTGCGGCGTCTTGAGCGCTTCCGCGAGGTGGAGCCGAAGCTGACCCAGCTTCGCAAGGCCGCCTATACCGACCAGCTCTCCGGCGTGCAGACGGAAGAGGGCTACGTCGACACCGAGCACCGGCTGCTGGAGTTCGCCAACGAGCTCGGCCTGGGTACCGGCAACATCACCAGCTACGGCCGTACGGTCTACGCCATCTCCCTGACCAAGGGCGCGCTCTCCCTGGACCGCTCCATCGGCATGCACATGCTGATCAAGCCCGGTCCCAAGACCGCGGACCTGGCCAAGCAGCGGGTCGCCCTCACCTCGTACGCGTACCTGGAGGGCATCGCCATCCAGGAGTACACGAGCGGCGGCACCGAAGGGGACATCACCAAGCTCACGACGGCCGAGACCCAGATCAAGGCCGACGGCGCGAAGATGGCCGCGGAGGCCAAGGCCAAGGACCCGGACTACGTTCCGCCGCCGTCCAACCCCACCACCATGGTCACGAAGCTCGCCTCGCTGTCCTCCACGGACACGAGCGAGCGTGCCGCCCTGGCCCAGGAGGGCATCACCGCGGAGAACTGGTGGGCGGTCACCACGCTCAAGTTCAACGCGTACAACGCCATCGAGAAGGACCTTGCCGACACCGCGGTGAGCGAGGCCTCCGACATCGCCGACAGCGCCAAGCGTGACGCGCTCATCACCGGTGCCGCCGTCGTGGTCGCCCTGCTCGCCGCGTTCATCCTGGCCGGCATGGTGGCCCGCCAGATGAGCCGTGCGATGCGCCAGCTGCGCAACGCCGCCTTCGGCATCGCCGAGCAGCGCCTGCCGATGCTGGTCGACCAGCTCTCGCGCACCGACCCCGGCCGCGTCGACACCCGTGTGCAGCCGATCCCGATCACCACCCGGGACGAGATCGGCGAGGTCGCCCGGGCCTTCGACCAGGTCCACCGCGAGGCCGTCCGGCTCGCCGCCGAGCAGGCCCTGCTGCGGGGCAACATCAACGCGATCTTCACCAACCTCTCGCGCCGCAACCAGTCGCTGATCGAGGGCCAGCTGACCCTGATCACGGACCTGGAGAACAACGAGGCCGACCCGGACCAGCTGGAGAACCTCTTCAAGCTGGACCACCTGGCCACCCGTATGCGCCGCAACGGCGAGAACCTCCTGGTCCTCGCCGGCGAGGAGCCCGGCCGCCGCTGGGACCAGCCGGTCCCGCTGGTCGACGTGCTGCGCGCCGCCTCCTCCGAGGTGGAGCAGTACGAGCGCATCGAGCTGTCCGGCGTCCCGGAGGCCGAGATCCACGGCCGCGCGGTCACCGACCTCGTGCACCTGCTCGCCGAGCTGCTGGAGAACGCCACCACGTTCTCCTCGCCGCAGACCAAGGTCCGCGTCACCGCGACCCGGCTGCCCGACGGCCGCATCATGATCGAGATCCACGACAAGGGCATCGGCCTCACCGCCGAGGACTTCGCGGACATCAACCACAAGCTGGCCAACCCGCCGACCGTGGATGCCGCGATCTCCCAGCGCATGGGCCTGTTCGTGGTCGGCCGGCTGTCCGACCGCCACGGCATCCGCGTCCAGCTGCGCCCCTCCGGCGAGCAGGCCGGCACGACCTCGCTGGTCATGCTGCCCGACGCGATCACGCACGGCGGCAGCGGCGGCGAGCAGCAGCGCGACGAGTTCACGGTCTCGCAGATCATCCCGGAGCAGCAGAACTTCCAGGGCGAGAACTTCAACAACGGCCTGCCCATGCGCACGGCCGCGGAGCTGGGCTTCGACGACAGCCGCTACACCGAGGTCCCGGACGACATCCGGGAGCTGGACCCGGTGGGCCGCTCGCTGATGCGCGAGGAGCGCCGCGCGGCCCTGGAGTCCCAGGGTCCCCACGGCCAGCCGTCCGACCAGCAGTCCCCCGACTCCACCGGGTACGTCGAGGCCTTCGACGGCCCGGGCGGCTACCAGGAGCCGCAGCAGGCGTCGTACGACCGCCAGACGGCCTACGAGGAGCCGCGGCAGCCCTCCTACGAGGAGCAGCAGCAGACGGCTTACGAGGACCCGCAGCGGACCGCGTACGAGGACCCGCAGCGACCGTCGTACGACGAGGGGTACTACGCGCCGAACGGCGGCCTGCCGCTGAACGACGGCTTCTCCTCCAACGGCGGCTACCCGGAGCCGGCCTATCCGGAGCCGGTCCGCGAGGAGCCCGCGCGGGCCCATGCCGCCGCCCCGGAGACGTTCTCGGGCTTCGAAGAGCCGTCCTACCAGGACGACTGGCCGCAGCAGGACGGCTACCGCAACGGATACCAGGACCAGTACGCTCCGCAAGCGGAGTCCGTGCAGGCCGCTGACGTGAGTGAGCTGGACCGCGTAGGCTTCGAACGACCGGGACCGACCTCCTCCTCCAGCCACGACCTGACCGACGCCGGTCTCCCGCGCCGCGGATCAACCCCGAGCGGCGCGAACGGCTCGGGCGGCGCGCGGCACGTGAACCAGGAGCCGTCGGCCCCCGCCGAAAGCAACGGCGACCCCGACTGGCGTTCGGCGAACGACGCGCGCTGGCAGCAGGCCTCGCAGCTCCGCAAGCCCAAGGCGGGCGGGGTCACCTCCTCCGGTCTGCCGCGGCGGGTGCCCAAGGCCAACCTGGTCGAGGGAGCCGCCGAGACCACCCCCCAGGGAGGCCCACAGGTCTCCCGCGCTCCCGAGGACGTCCGGGGCAGGTTGAGCAACCTGCGTCGCGGTGTCGAGCGGGGCCGCAGCGCAGGAAGCGAAACGAACGGTCAGGGCTTCGGTTCTGACAGCACCTACAACCAGGAGCGTTAGTGTGAGCCCGATGAGCCAGGCGGCGCAGAACCTGAACTGGTTGATCACCAACTTCGTGGACAACACCCCCGGGGTGTCCCACACCGTGGTGGTCTCCGCCGACGGACTCCTTCTGGCGATGTCCGAAGGCTTTCCGCGCGACCGTGCCGACCAGCTCGCGGCCGTCGCCTCCGGTCTGACGTCTCTGACGGCAGGCGCCTCCCGTATCTTCGAGGGCGGCAGCGTGAACCAGACGGTTGTGGAGATGGAACGGGGATTCCTCTTCATCATGTCCATCTCCGACGGTTCGTCGCTCGCGGTTCTCGCACATCCGGAGGCGGACATCGGCCTCGTCGGATACGAGATGGCGCTCCTGGTGGACCGCGCCGGTACGGTCCTGACACCCGATCTGCGTGCGGAGCTCCAAGGGAGCCTGCTCAACTAACAGACACACGGTGCGTTTTGGCGTCCCGAGGCCATAAGGTTTCGGGACGCGGCTCCACAGTGATGGGTGCCAGGCAGTCGGAGGAGGAGAGAAAGTGGCAACACCCCCAGGCGGTTCACCTTCGGGTAACTGGTCGTACGGCCCTGGCCAGGGCCAGGGCGACGGTTCCCAGAACCCCAACCGTTACAACTTCCCCTCCGCTCCGAGCCAGCGGCGTCAGCAGCCGTACGCGCCCCAGGGCCCCGGCCCCTCGCCGTACGACCAGCCGCCGGCGCCGCGCATCCAGCCCGTGCAGCCGCAGCGACGTGCCCCTGAGCCCGCGCCCGCCGGGGCGGCGAACAACCCCCTGGTGCGCCCCTACGCCATGACGGGCGGCCGCACCAGGCCGCGGTACCAGCTCGCCATCGAGGCGCTGGTGCACACCACCGCGGCTCCGCACCAGATGCAGGGGCAACTGCCCGAGCATCAGCGGATCTGCAACCTCTGCCGGGAGATCAAGTCGGTGGCCGAGATCTCGGCCCTCCTGACGATCCCTCTCGGCGTGGCCAGGATCCTCGTCGCCGACTTGGCGGAGGCGGGCCTGGTCGCCATCCATCAGCCCGGCGGCGACGAGAACGCCGGCGGCCAGCCAGACGTGACACTGCTCGAAAGGGTGCTCAGTGGACTTCGCAAGCTCTAGCGGAGGGCCTTCCCGCTCCACCACGTCCGCGAAGATCGTGGTGGCTGGCGGCTTCGGCGTGGGCAAGACCACGTTCGTCGGCGCCGTCTCGGAGATCAACCCGCTGCGCACCGAGGCCGTGATGACGTCAGCTTCGGCGGGCATCGACGACCTCACCCACACCGGAGACAAGACCACGACCACCGTGGCCATGGACTTCGGCCGTATCACCCTCGACCAGGACCTGATCCTGTACCTCTTCGGTACGCCCGGCCAGGACCGCTTCTGGTTCATGTGGGACGACCTGGTGCGCGGCGCGATCGGAGCGATCGTCCTGGTCGACACCCGCCGCCTCGCCGACTGCTTCCCCGCGGTCGACTACTTCGAGAACAGCGGCCTGCCCTTCGTGATCGCCCTCAACGGCTTCGACGGCAACCAGCCGTACAACCCGGACGAGGTTCGCGAGGCTCTGCAGATCGGCCCCGACACCCCGATCATCACGACGGACGCCCGTCATCGCGCTGACGCGAAGAGTGCGCTCATCACGCTCGTCGAGCATGCGTTGATGGCACGGTTGCGGTAGCCGTTCGTGCGGCCACTGGGCTGCCTCGGATGGTGATGAGCCGTCTGCGGGCAGTCAGTGGCCGGTCGCGCGGTTCCCCGCGCCCCTGGGTATGCGGAAGGGGGCCCCACAAGGT
>NZ_JBXEJE010000030.1:8466-96867 GCF_056820935.1 Streptomyces sp. Q2
GGGCCCCTCTCTCGGAGAGGGGCCCTTCCGTTTCGTTCGAGGTCAGCGCCAGCTGTGCGGGGCGCGGAAGCCGGGCTCGCGCTCCAGGCGGCGCCAGCCCGCCTTCGGGCGGACTCGGTGGGTCGGGGCGGCAGGGGCGGCCGCCGCGCGGGCCAGGAGGATGGCCGTGATGGCGGCGACTTCCTCGGGCTCGGCGTGGCCCTTCTCGACACGAATGTCATGCGTGGTCATGGGTGTCAGTCTCCGTGAGAGAGGTTTCCGCGGGGGAACCGCGGAGGTTCCGCAGGGTTACTGCGGGGGGTTGCCGTGCTTGCGGGAGGGCAGGTCGGCGTGCTTGGTGTGCAGCATCGCCAGGGACTTGATCAGGACCTCGCGGGTCTCCGCGGGGTCGATGACGTCGTCGACCAGGCCGCGCTCCGCCGCGTAGTACGGGTGCATGAGCTCGGACTTGTACTCCTTGACCATGCGGGCCCGCATGGCCTCGGGGTCCTCGGCGTCGGCGATCTGGCGACGGAAGATCACGTTGGCCGCGCCTTCCGCGCCCATGACGGCGATCTCGTTGGTCGGCCAGGCGTAGGTGAGGTCCGCACCGATGGACTGGCTGTCCATGACGATGTACGCACCTCCGTATGCCTTGCGCAGGATCAGGGAGATCCTCGGCACGGTCGCGTTGCAGTAGGCGTAGAGCAGCTTCGCTCCGTGCCGGATGATCCCGCCGTGCTCCTGGTCGACGCCCGGGAGGAACCCGGGGACGTCCAGGAAAGTGATGATCGGGATGTTAAAAGCGTCGCACATCTGGACAAAGCGTGCAGCTTTTTCCGAAGCCTCGATGTCCAGGACCCCGGCCAGGGACTGCGGCTGGTTGGCCACGATGCCCACCACCTGGCCGTCGAGACGAGCCAGGGCGCAGATGATGTTGCGGGCCCAGCGCTCATGGACCTCCAGGTAGTCGCCGTCGTCGACGATCTCCTCGATGACCTTGGTCATGTCGTACGGCCGGTTGCCGTCGGCCGGGACCAGGTCGAGCAGGACCTCGCTGCGGCGGTCCGTCTCGTCGCTCGGCTCCACCCGGGGCGGGTTCTCGCGGTTGTTCTGCGGGAGCATCGACAGCAGGTAGCGCACCTCGGCGAGGCACGTCTCCTCGTCGTCGTAGGCGAAGTGACAGACGCCGGACGTCTCGGCGTGCACGTCGGCGCCGCCGAGGCCGTTCTGGGTGATCTCCTCACCGGTGACGGCCTTGACGACGTCCGGGCCGGTGATGAACATCTGCGAGGTCTCGCGGACCATGAACACGAAGTCGGTGAGGGCGGGGCTGTAGGCCGCGCCGCCCGCGCACGGGCCGAGCATCACCGAGATCTGCGGGATGACCCCGGAGGCCTTGGTGTTGCGCTGGAAGATGCCGCCGTAGCCCGCGAGGGCCGAGACGCCCTCCTGGATACGGGCGCCGGCGCCGTCGTTCAGGGAGACCAGGGGCGCCCCGGCCGCGATGGCCATGTCCATGATCTTGTGGATCTTCGTGGCGTGGGCCTCGCCCAGCGCGCCGCCGAAGATGCGGAAGTCGTGGGCGTAGACGAAGACCGTACGGCCCTCCACGGTGCCCCAGCCGGTGATGACACCGTCCGTGTAGGGCCTCTTCGCCTCCAGGCCGAAGCCGGTCGCCCGGTGTCGCCGCAGCTGTTCGACCTCCCGGAAGGAATCCGGGTCCAGGAGCAGCTCGATGCGCTCCCGTGCGGTCAGCTTGCCCTTGGCGTGCTGCGCCGCGGTCGCCTTCTCGCCGGGGCCGGCCAGCGCCTGCGCACGGATCTCGTGCAGCTCCGCGACCCGCCCGCGCGCGTCCGTCGGCTCACCCGTCGGCTCACCCGTCGCCTCGTCGGTCGACTCACCCGGCGCCTCATCCAAAACGGTCATGTAGCGACCTTACGAACACCACCAAGGAAAGCTCGCCGTCGACTCCGTACAGTCTCCGGACCGTTTCCTTGGTACCCCTGAACAGAACCAGGGCGGCATGCAGCCCTTCTGACTGCTCAGAGGGCTTCGCGCTTGTAGAGGTCGTACAAACTCATCCGGTGAGAGTCACCTCACATTCCTGGGTGGCACATGCCCTCCCCGGAGTGACACGGAGGCGCAATCGGCGGCCTGTGGAGAGCACCTCGACCGAGTCGTCCGCGCGGATCACCCCGCTCACCGGCCGGTCCCAGGTGAGCTCCAGGGGCTCGCCGGTGCGGGGCGGCTCGCTCACGCAGAGGGTAGCGGTGCGGCCGTGGCGGCGGACCAGCACGCTCGCACCGGCGGACGCGGTGAGTCCGCCCACCGTGCCGACCTGCCAGAAGGTGGCGGCCGTCAGGCCCAGGGAGGGGACGTGGACGGCCTGGCGGACGGTGTCGTTGGCGAGGACCGACAGCCAGTGGCGGTCGGCGGCGCGGGCGGCGACCGTACGGCGGGCTGCTCCGGGCATGAGGACGTAGACGTACGAGGCGTTCACCGGGTCGGTGCCGTGGTCCAGCCACAGGGTCTGCCAGCGGCGGGAGCGGCGCTCGGTCGTGCTGCCGGTGTTGATGTCCGACCAGGCGCCGGTGCGGTCCTCGCGCAGGGTGCGCAGGTCGCCTGCCGGGACGAGCCAGCCACCGTGGTCCTCCAGGTGGGCCCAGCCGGGGCCGCGCACGAAGGCCTGGATGCCGTTCTCCCCCAGGTTGCGGTTGTCGACGACCGTCTCGACGGGGACGCCGTCGGCGCAGGTGATGCCGGCGCCGAGGCAGACGATCGCGTCGGCGACGCAGAACCACGACTTGCGGGCCTCGAGGGTCGAGCCCAGCCCCTTCAGATGCTGGCCGATCGCCGCGTACTCGCCGTCGGTCGTGCCACCGACCCACCGCACGTCCGGCTTGGGCCGGCCCCATTCGCCGCCCGCACCGTCGGGGAGGCGCTTGGTCGAGACGGTGGTGCCGGGGAGCCGGTACCAGTCGACGGTCGGCCAGTACCAGTCGGTGTACTGGTCACCGCGGCCTCTCGGCCACCACGAGAGCATCCCGGCGCCGGTGTGCCAGCCGCGCGGGTTCTCACCGTTGCCGCACTCGTAGTGCGCGATGCGGTCGCTCGCCATGGCGAGGCTCGCGGTGAAGGCGGGGCGGCGGTGGACGGCCCGGTCCATGGCCGGGAAGAGGCGGTGGCCGACGGGCTCGGGGGCGGGGGCGACCGGGGAGGCGGCGACGGCGTGCAGTCGGGCCAGGTCGGCCACGTCGAACTGGGGCGCCGTCAGGACCGGGGCCACGGTGTCCCGTTCGATCCAGCCCTTGACGCGCCCGTACCAGCGCTGCCGCTCCGCAGCGCTCGCCCCTTCGGCCAGCAGGGCGATGGCGGCGATGATCTGCTGCCCGTGGAAATGGTCTCCGCGCAGGACGGGACGGTCGTCGATCGTGAGGTGACCCCGGCTGATGGCACGGCCGTTGACGCCGTCCACGACCAGCCCGTCGTGGATCAGGGGCGCGTAGGCGTGGTCGACGCTGTCGAGGATGATCTGCCGGTTCGGGTCGGTGACCTCCCACGCGGAGCCGGCGAGCAGTGCGAACAGGCGTCCTAGGCCGTCGAGCATGACCTGGCCGTACGTCCCCGAGTAGGCGACCCAGGTGTGCTGCACGAACGAGCCGTCGGCGTGGAGCCCGTCCCCCTCGGTCACGTACGGGAAGACCGGCGAGAGGGCGTCCCGGGCGAGGGCGATCCGGTCGGGGGCCCGGCCCAGGATGCCGCGCAGGGCGACGGAGCGGCACAGGTCGACACGGTTGGCGCCGGTGGAGGTGCCGGAGTAGTCGGTCAGCATCGCGTCCGGGATGAAGTGGTCGACGGCCGCGCAGGCGGCTTCGCGCCGGGCGTCGGTGAGGTGGTCGTGGAGGGCGGCCGTGAGGTCCATGAGCAGGCGGGGGCTGCCGATCTGCCATTCCCACCAGTTGCCGTAGCGGGTGGTGGTGGGGTTGTAGACGGTGGCGGAGAGGTGGTCGAGACCGCGGAGTAGGTCCGCGAGGAGGGCGGGGTCGCCGGTGGAACCGGTGCCCTGCCGGACGTACGCCTGGGCCATGGTCCACAGGCGGCCGTAGCTCTGGGTGATGCCGGCGGGCGGGTCGTAGGGGCGGTCGGGCCACAGGGAGGTGGGGGTGGGGGTCATGGTGGCGCGGAACCCGCGGGCGAGGTCGCCGGTTTCGGCGAGGCGGGAGGCGTACGGCTCGGTGGCGGGGTCGTAGCCGGTGCCGAGGGTGAGGTCGAGCCAGCGCCGGCGGAGGGTGTCGTAGGGGTCGGCGGCCGCGTCCACGGGGCGCCCGGGGGTGGCGGCGGTGGCCGTGGCCATCAAGGCGATCGTGAGCAGGAGGGCCCGGCGGGTGGGGGCGGGTAAGGCACGGGCTCGGCGCTGGGGATCCATGACCGTTTCGTCTACCACCTCCGTGCCCTCGGACCAACAATCCGCCGGGATGGTTGAAGTGTCACCGGAATAGGACTACGGTCGTCCCTGTTGACCTGGTTGAACATTCAACATCACTCCGTCGATCTCGCTAGGAGCACCTCATGGGCATCTTCGGCCGCAAGGACACCGCCGACACGACCACCGCGGCGCCCGCCGCCGTGAACCCCGACCTCGCCGCGCTGACCGGCGACTACACCATCGACCCGTCCCACACCACGCTCGGCTTCGTCGCCCGGCACGCCATGGTCACCAACGTCAAGGGCAAGTTCCTCGACTTCAGCGGCTCGCTGCACCTCGACGGCAGCGACCCGTCCGCGTCCACGGCGTCCATCGACGTCAAGATGGACAGCATCGACACGGGTTCCGCGGACCGCGACGGCCACCTCAAGGGCTCGGACTTCTTCAAGACGGACGAGTTCCCGACGATGACCTTCCGCTCGACCTCGGCTCAGGCCCTGGGCGGCGACGACTACCGCATCACCGGCGACCTCAGCGTCCTCGGCGTCACCAAGCCGATCACCATCGACCTCGAGTTCAACGGCGCCGCGAAGGACCCCTTCGGCAACGAGCGCGTCGGCTTCGAGGGCAAGGCGGAGATCCTCCGCTCCGAGTGGGGCCTGACCTGGAACGCGGCGCTGGAGACGGGCGGCGTCCTGGTCTCCGACAAGATCAAGCTGAACTTCGACATCTCCGCGATCAAGAACGCGTGAGCCTGCCGGCGGCCGACCCGGTGAGTCGCCCCCGGTACGTCGTCGAGACACGGAAGCACTGAGCGCGCCCGCCCCCCGGTCCCCACGGACCGGAAGGGCGGGCGCTCGGCTGTCACCCCCTCGCCAGTCTGCCGACGGCCGCCGCCAGTTGGGCCTCGCGGCTCTTCGGCGTACGGGCCCGCAGGACGGGGAGCATGGCGAGGTACCGGTCCGTCTTGCCGAGGCGCTCGAAGGCGGCCTTGGCGCGGGGGTTGTGTTCCAGTGCCGCGGCGAGGTCGTCGGGGACGGTGGCCTCGCGTTGCGACTCGTACGCGGCGGCCCATCTGCCGTCGGCCTTCGCGGACTCCACCTCGGCGAGTCCGGCGGGGCGCATACGGCCGTCCGCCGTCAGTTCCTCCACGCGCCGCACGTTGACCATCGACCAGAGACTGCCGGGGCGACGCGGGGTGATCCGTTGCAGGTAGTGGGTGGCGTCGAGCCCCTTGCGCCGACCCGTGATCCAGCCGTGACAGAGGGCCACGTCGTTGACGTCGGAAGCTGTCACGGAGGGCAGGCCCGAGGACTTCTTGGCGACCTTGACCCAGAGGCCCGGGTGGGGGGCCAGGTGGGCGGCGAGCCAGCCGTCGAGGGCGCTCGTGGTGTCGAAGGCTCGGGGCTGCGGGTCCTCGGGGGCGGGCATGGAGACACCGTAGGCGGGAAATAGGTCAGGAGCTGTCCTCGTTGCGGCTCGGCTTGGTCGCGGCGGGCACACGCGGCCGGTGAGCGCTGCACGCGTCGCTGTGCGGGTTGTGCGCATGGCCGAATCACACCCCTTGTGCGGGCACTCACGGCGTTCTCATAATCCAGCAACAGATTTGACCTGCCCATGCCAGCCTCTGGGCAGTTCTTTGTTGCCCGTCATGACATGTTCTCGTCAATTCTGCGTTTCGTCGCACGTCCCCAAGGTCAACCCCCCACGGAAGGCATCACGTTGAAGAGACTCCTCACGGCACTCAAGAGATGCGCGGCCGTCGGTGCCGCCGCTCTCGCGATCGCCAGTCTTCAGCCCGTCTCGGCCGCCAACGCCGCCCCCGCCCCCGTCGTCGGCGGCACCCGTGCCGCGCAGGGCGAGTTCCCGTTCATGGTCCGGCTCTCGATGGGCTGTGGCGGCGCGCTGTACACCCAGCAGATCGTGCTGACCGCCGCGCACTGCGTGGGCGCGACCGGCAACAACACCAGCATCACCGCCACCGCCGGCGTCGTGGACCTCCAGTCCACCACCGGCCGGGTCCAGGTCAAGTCCACCAAGGTGTACCGGGCCCCCGGCTACAACGGCACCGGCAAGGACTGGGCGCTCATCAAGCTCGCCGCGCCCATCAACCTGCCGACGCTGAAGATCGCCACGACCACGCAGTACAACACCGGCACCTTCACCGTCGCCGGATGGGGCTCGGCCTCCGAGGGCGGCGCCCAGCAGCGGTACATGCTCAAGGCCAACGTGCCGTTCGTCAGCGACGCCACCTGTCGCTCCTACAGCGGCTACAGCGGCCTCGTCGCCGCCGAGGAGATCTGCGCCGGCTACGCGGCCGGCGGCGTCGACACCTGCCAGGGCGACTCCGGCGGCCCGATGTTCCGCCGTGACAGCGCCAACGCCTGGATCCAGGTCGGCATCGTCAGCTGGGGCATAGGCTGCGCCCGGGCCAACGCCCCCGGCGTCTACACCGAGGTCTCCACCTTCGCCTCCGCCATCGCCTCGGCCGCGTCCACGCTCTGACGCGCACCTGACCTCGCACGGCCCGCATACGAACTGCATGGAGCTGCACGGGCCCGGCGCGCGTCTGCGCCGGGCCCGTGCCCGTGCCCGAGGCGGGGGTGTACGTCAGAACCCGCCGCCGAAGTCCCCGCCGCCCCCTCCGAAGCCGCCGCCCCCGCCGAAGTCCCCGCCGCCGAAGCCGCCGCCGAAGTCGCCGGTGTCGAAGTCGGCGCCGGAGACGTCGCCGCCCTCGTAGCCGCCGGCGCCGAAGTCGCCGTAACCGGAGCCGTAGTCGGCGGCGTAGGCCGGGGTGGCCATCATGCTGCCGAGCATCGTGCCGATGAGCAGGCCGGGCAGGATACCGCCGCCGAAGTAGCCGCCCGCCCAGGGGCCGTAGGCGGGGCCCGCGTCCCAGTAGGGGCGGCGGCCCTGGTCGGTGTCGACCTCGCGGATCACAGGATCGCGGCCGTCCGCCAGACGGGTCCGGTCGGCCGCGCAGACCGGGACCTCGCGCGAGGCACCGCCGACCGGTGTCCAGGTCGCGTCGGCGACCGAGGGGCCGTGGCGCGGGTCGAAGAAGCAGGGTGGGCGGCGTTCGGGCAGCGGCCGGCCCTCGCGGCGGGCGGTGAGCTGGGCGAGGGCGAAGCGGCCGTCCGCCAGGGTCTGGGTGACGGGCCGGACGTCCTCGGGCTTCGCGGCCTCGGCCATGTACGTCTTCGCCTTCTCGTAGGCGTCCAGCGCACGCTCGTAGTCCGCGCGCATGGCGTCGTCCGCTCCCGGTTCCCCGGGGTGGAAGTCGAGACGGTCCAGCTCCTCACCGAAGGCGGTGATGTCCTCGTCGACCACGACCCGCAGCCTCTCCAGCGCGGCCCGCTGCGCCTCCTCGTGCCGGCGCCGCCTGCGCCGTACGAGCGCGTACGCACCTGTGCCGCCCGCCACGACCACCGCGCCGGCGGTGATCAGCCCGGCGGTGGACGCGCCGTCGCCGCCGTCGGAGGCGTCCCAGCCGGCCGGGGCCGAGCCGCCCATGTTCGTCAGGGCGCGGTCGGTGAAGTCGTCGAGCTGGGTCTCGGCGTCCTTCTCCGTCGCGACGCTGCCGACGAGGTTCTGGACGGCCGTGGGCGACAGGACCGAGGAGTCGGCGCGGGCGTCGAACTCGTCGCCGACGCGGATCGCGTACAGGCCGGTGATACCGGTGGCGGTGCGCAGGTCGGTGAAGAGCTTCCCGGTCGGCTGGTCGGCGGGCAGGACGGCGACGAAGAGCGGCTTGTCGGCGTCCTTGATCTGCTCGGACAGCGCGTCGGCGTCGGCGGAGGAGAGCTGGTCGGAGGCGGCCGGGGCGACGTAGACCGGATCCTCGCGCAGGGCCTCGGCGATCGTCGAGACGTCGGTGGCCGCGGAGGCGCGCGAGGCGCCCGCCGTCAGGACGGTCAGGGCCGTCAGGACGGCGAGCGCCAGTGCGGCGAGCAGTCCGGCAAGGCTTCGGGCCGATAGGGCGACCTTCATACTTCGAAGCTACCCGAAAGCCAAAAAAAAAAGGTCTATTCAGACCGGCGGGAACCCGGTCGCTCAGGCCGCCGCCCGATAGGCCGCCGTCAGCTTCTCCACCGCCTGTCCGTACCGCCGGGTCAGGGGCGGATGGTCCGCGTCGGCGAAGGGTTTCGCGACCGCCGCCGTGATGTCCTGGCCGGCCTTCTCCTGGACGATCAGCCGGGCCCTGGTGACGAGCGCGCGACCGGCCTCGTGGGCACCGGTACGTTCGGCCACGCCCGCCGCGACGCCGAGCCCCTTCAGGGCCGTCGCGCCGCCCTCCGGGACCCGGCTCAGGGTCGTCAGTCCCCGGCCGTAGGGGAACTGCGGGTCGTACGCCGTGTCGCCGACGTCGACCGGCAGCTGTGCCGGGGACTTCGGCCAGGTCACCGGGAGCTGCCCGTGAAGGGCCGCCTGCCGTACAGCACGTCGGCCACGCCCCCGCCCTCCGTGCCCGGAAGCCAGGAGGCGACCAGGGCGTCGATGTCGCCGAGCCGGTCCCCGACCAGTTGGGGCGCCCGGAGACGATCAGCACCGCGCATCTCATCGCGGCGCACACCGTGTCGACGGCTGCCTGGTCGGCGGCGGACAGCTCCAGGTCGTGGCCGTTGCCGACGTCGCCCACGCCCTCGGCGTACGGGGTCTCGCCGACGACGACCACCCCGACGTCGTGGCCGCCCGTCGGTGCCGAGGCGTCCTTGGAGCAGGTGACGTCACCGCCTGCCGCGCGCATCCCTTCCAGGATGGTCGTGCCGGGGGTGACGTCGCCGGAGGAGCCCTGCCAGGTGACGGTCCAGCCGCCGGCCTCGGCGAGTCCCAAGAGCTCGCCGAGGACTCCTGTCGAGCGGTCGGTTACTCGGCCGGCTCGACCCCCGCCCGCAGCAGGCCGTACGTGTAAGCGTCCTCCAGGGCCTGCCAGGACGCGGCGATCACGTTCTCCGCCACGCCTACCGTGGACCACTCGCCCGCGCCGTCGGACGTGGAGATCAGGACGCGGGTCGTGGACTGGGTGCCGTGGACGCCCTCGAGGATGCGGACCTTGTAGTCGACGAGGTCGAGCTTGGCGAGCTGGGGGTAGATCTGTTCCAGGGCGACGCGCAGGGTGCGGTCCAGGGCGTTGACCGGTCCGTTGCCCTCGGCCGTGGCGACGATGCGCTCGCCCTTGGCGAAGAGCTTGACCGTGGCCTCGTTGGCGTGGATGCCGTCGGGGCGGTCCTCGACGATCGCGCGCCAGGACTCGACCTCGAAGTACTTGAGGGGCTTGCCCTCCACCTCGGCACGCAGGAGGAGTTCGAAGGACGCGTCGGCCGCCTCGTACGTGTAGCCCTTGAGCTCGCGCTCCTTGACCCGGTCGACCACCCGCTGGACCAGCGCGCGGTCGCCGCCGAGGTCGACGCCGAGTTCCTTGCCCTTGAGCTCGATCGACGCGCGGCCCGCCATGTCGGAGACCAGCATCCGCATGGTGTTGCCGACCTGCTCGGGGTCGATGTGCTGGTACAGGTCGGGGTCGACCTTGATGGCGGAGGCGTGCAGGCCCGCCTTGTGGGCGAAGGCGGAGACACCGACGTACGGCTGGTGCGTGGAGGGGGTGAGGTTCACGACCTCCGCGATCGCGTGCGAGATGCGGGTCATCTCGCGCAGCTTGCCGTCGGGCAGCACCTTCTTGCCGTACTTCAGTTCCAGGGCGGCCACGACCGGGAACAGGTTGGCGTTGCCGACCCGCTCGCCGTAGCCGTTGGCCGTGCACTGGACGTGGGTCGCGCCCGCGTCCACCGCGGCGAGGGTGTTGGCGACCGCGCAGCCGGTGTCGTCCTGGGCGTGGATGCCGAGGCGGGCGCCGGTGTCGGCGAGGACCGTCGCGACGACCGCCTGGACCTGCGCGGGGAGCATGCCGCCGTTGGTGTCGCAGAGGATGACCACGTCGGCGCCGGCCTCGGACGCCGAGCGTACGACCGCCTTGGCGTACTCCGGGTTCTGGCGGTAGCCGTCGAAGAAGTGCTCGCAGTCGACGAAGACGCGGCGGCCCTGGCCCTTCAGGAAGGACACCGTGTCGCGGACCATCGCCAGGTTCTCGTCCAGCGTGGTGCGCAGGGCGAGTTCCACGTGCCGGTCGTGGGACTTGGCCACCAGGGTGATGACGTCGGCGCCCGAGTCGAGGAGTGCCTTGACCTGGGGGTCCTCGGCGGCCTTGGCGCCGGCCCGGCGGGTGGCGCCGAAGGCGACCAGCTGGGCGTGCTTGAAGTCGATCTCCTTCTGGGCGCGGGCGAAGAACTCGGTGTCGCGTGGGTTGGCGCCGGGCCAGCCGCCCTCGATGAAGCCCACGCCGAAGTCGTCCAGGTGCCGTGCGATGGCCAGCTTGTCCGCGACGGTGAGGTTGATGCCCTCCCGCTGCGCGCCGTCGCGCAGGGTGGTGTCGAAGACGTGGAACGAATCGTCGAGCTCGCTGGTTTCGGTCATGGTGTCAAGGCTCCTGTGTCGGATCTCGGTCTGTACCGGAATGACCGGCTCCACCGTCCTCACATGGTCCCTCGCGCTCTCGCCTCCGGCTGCGGGTGGGCCAGAAAAGCGAAAAACCTCTCGCGGGTGCGAGAGGTCTGCGCGCGGGTCGAAGACGACGGTGTCCGCCCGTACCTGGTCGTACGTGGCGGTCACTGCGGACCGGCGCGCCTGCTGCCAATAATCGTGGCGAACGAGAGCACGGGGGCAGTCTGGCACAGACCGCCCCCGTGCTCACCGTCCGTCTCAGGATGCGAGCACTCGGTTGATCACCGCAGGTGGCGGACGAAGACGTCGTAGCCGTCGTTGGCGTCTCCGGCGTCGACGAGTGTCGCGTCGGACGAGGTGAAGGCGATGCGGCGGGCGCCGTCCGCGACGCCGCCCGGTCGGACGTCGGCCGTGGCCGTGCCGCTGGTGGTGTCCGGGGTGACCAGGACGGTGGTGCCGGTCTTCAGGTCGCGCAGGTAGACCGGGTTCTCGGTGCCCCACCGGCTGCCCGGTTCGTCGACCCGGGAGGAGAAGGTGACGTAGCGGCCGTCGGCGCTCACCGCGGGCGCACGGGTGTACGCGGTGGCGGGTCCGCCATGGGTGGCGTGGATGCGCTGGTTGGCACCGGACGCCACGTCGTGCACGAACACGTTCCAGCTGGCGTCGGTGTCGTCCGGCACCAGGTGGGTGTCGGCCGACTCGAAGACGACCGTACGGCCGTCGCCGCTGATCGACGGCAGCAGGGACTCCCGCTGGGTCTGCGAGCCGTCGTGGGAGCGGTCGATCTGGGTGCGGGCGCCCGTGCCGCGGTCGAGCAGCCAGACGTCTCCCCAGTCGTCGCCGCGCGGGCCGTTGGTGTAGCGGTGGTCGTAGACGACGCGGTTGCCGTCGTCGCTGACCGTCGGGGCCCCGGCACTGCGCGGCTCCCAGGTGGGCTTCGGGTGGCTGACGCGCTCGGTGGTACCGGTCACGCGGTCGTGCAGGAAGACGACGGAGCCGCCCTCCTCGCCGTCGTACTGGCTGCCGGCGGTGAAGACCGCGTAGCGCGCGTTGCCGCTGAGGGCGACGTCGGCGCGGCCGGTGCCGTAGCTCGCCGGGATCCCGGTGTCGAGGCGCTCGGTCCGGCCGGTGCGCAGGTCGCGCAGTCGGACCTCGGTGCCGGTGGTGTAGGCGAGGTGGCGGCCGTCGGCGCTGAGCGAGGGGCTGCCGCCGTCGGCGACGTGGCGGAGCTTCCCGGTGCGCAGGTCGCGTACGAAGACGCCGCCTTCCGGGGCGCCGGGCAGCAGGTCGGACGCGCCCGAGGAGAAGGCGACGTACCGGCCGTCGCGGCTGGTCACGGCATCCGACGAGGTGCCGTTGCCCGCCTTCCGGTCGGGCGTGACGCTGATCGGCTCGGTGTGCGGAGCGCTGGGCGCGGCGCTCACCGCGGAGCCGGTGAACGTCAGGGCGGCGGTGGCCGCGACGACGACGGCCGCCAGGGCGGCGCGGTGCCTCTTCGTGCGCATGGTCGTTCCCCCGTTGTCGCTGTGCATGGTCATTCCCCCGTGGTCGTTCGTTGTCATCGCACTGTCCGCAGGAAGACGTCCGAGACCCCGTTGGTGTCGTGCTCCACCAGATCGGGTGACGCCGATTCGAACGCGACGGCCGTGCCGTCGGCGTTGACCGAGGGGTGCCCCGCCGGGAGGTCGTTGCGGCCGCCCCAGCGGTCGACACTGATCAATTGCCGCTTCCCGGTGGCGAGTTCGAGCAGGTACACGGAACGGCCCGAGGTGTACGCGACACGCGTGCCGTCACCGGAGAGCGAGGGCTGCGCGCCCCTGATCCGGGTCGTGGTCCGGGTGTCGAGGTCGCGGACGAGGACGTCCCGGCCCTGCTGGAAGGCGATCTTGCGTCCGTCCGCGCTGAGGGAGGGGGCCGAGGAGCCGCCGACTGCCTTCTCCAGGGCGCCGGTGTCGAGGTCGCGGACGTGGATGTCACCGTCCTGTTCGAAGGCGATGTACCGGCCGTCGTAGTTGATCGACGGGTTGCCCGCCGACTTGCCCGAGGGCTCGCTGACCAGGTCCGTGGTGCCGCCGTTGAACTTGAAGCGGTAGACGCGGGGCTGAGGGTGCGGGTCGGCGTCGGTGGCCGGCAGGGTGGCGGCGTAGGTGATCCACTGGCAGGTGGGGTCCACGCCGGGCTGTCCCATCCAGGTGAAGCGCACACCCTGGTAGGAGCCCAGGCTGGTCAGTTTGCCGACCGCGCGGTTGCGGATGTGGACGCCCGGGCCGCCGTCGGAGGCGAGCGGGGCCACGTAGCCGACCATGCGTCCGCTGTAGCAGGGCGTGCCCTCGCGCGAGGGGCCCTGGGCACCGGAGTCGACCTGGGAGATGCCGCCGGCCGCGTTGACGAACACGTTCGTGTTCCTCGGGTCGTCGGTCCCTTGCGAGGTGAAGGCGACGACCCTGCCCTCCCCCATCATCGGGTCGTAGGACGCCCCGGGGCGTTCCTGCCCGTCCGAGGTCATGCTGATCCGTTCGGTGACGGAGGGCATCGGGTCCGGGTTCTCCCGGAGTTCGCCCGAGAAGACGAACACGTCCGACTCCCCGTTGGTGTCGCCCGCCACCAGGTGGGACGCCCGCGAACCGAACGCGACCGCCCGCCCCTTGGCGGCCAGCATCTCCGAGCCCAGCTGGGCATCCGCCGGCAGAGCCGCCCCGCGCCGGCCCGTGCGCAGGTCGCGCACCCGCACGCCGTCCTCGCCGCCGACGACGGCGTACCGGCCGTCCGCCGTGGCCGAGAGAGGCCGCCCCTCGGCCACGCGCCGCGACTCGCCCGTGCTCAGGTCGTGGACGTACAGGCCGCTCTCGGCGTCGAGGAGGACGCGGCGGCCGTCTGCGGTGATGCGGACCAGGTAGGCCACGCCGAGGCCCTTGTCGACCTGGGTCCGCTCGCCCGTCGCCCGGTTCTTGACGAACACGTCGACCGGGTCCGTCTCGGAGTCGACGCGGACACCGTACGCCACCTGCTTGCCGTCGCCGCTCACCGAGGCCCCGGCCTTGTCGCCCTCCTCGGCCGGTGAGATCAGCTCGTCGGTGCCGGTGGCCGTGTCGCGGACGTACAACAGCCGGAAGTTCTCGTCGCCGTTGCGGTTGCCGATGGTGTACGCGACGTGCGTGCCGTCCGGGCTGATCGACTGGACGCGGCCCAACTCGTGGGAACCGGGCGGGTTCTCGGGCCACAGCCGCTGCGAGCGGCCGGTGGCGCGGTCGTACAGGTACGGGGCCAGGAACCGGGTGCCCGCGGAGTAGGCGATACGGTCCCCGTCAGCGCTCGGCATCGGCGAGCCGTACGTGTAGCCGCTGCCGAGGTCGATCTTGCTGACCTCGCCGGTGGCCAGGTCCTTCACAAGCAGGCACGGCAGGCTGTGCGCGCAGCCGAAGCTCGGCGCGTCGGACGTGAACGAGACATGTCGCCCGTCGGCGCTGATCGCGGCACCGCCGGACGGCCCGTCGGCCTGAGTTCCGTCGGCGGCGGTGCTGACCCGTTCGACGTGCGGTGCGTGTGATGCATGCGGTGCTTGTGGTGCCTGTGCGTGTGGTGCCCGTGCGTGTGGTGCCTGCGGTGCTGCGGTGGCGCTCGGAACGGCGGCTCCGGCGAGCACCAGCAACAGCACCGTGCCTAACGAGCCTCTGGACACATGTACGGCTCTGGACATGTTCCCCCCTGTGGTCCCCGTGGACGCTTCACCCCCGGCCCCGCGCCAAGGGCTCCGTTCGAGGCAAACGCACCATCGGCCACCGGGTCAATCGGCCTTATTGCGTACAACCCGGGCGGTGGGTCACGCGTCCGCGAGGAGGCTTTCGTCCGGGAAGTCCCGACCGTGGCCGAGAATCGTCTCCCGGTGACGGAGCGCGTGTTCGTCGGCCGCTGATCCTGGCTTCCTGTCGTCGGGGGCACTGGCCGGGCCGGCGCACCTGGCGGCGACAGGTCTGGAACGCGTGAGGGCCGCCGCGGACACGAAGTCCACGACGGCCCTGCGGGCGACCACCGGCGCCCGGCCCACGCCTAACCCAGCTTGTGCATCCATCCGTGCCTGTCCTCCGCCGTCCCGCGCTGGATGTCCAGCAGGGCCTGGCGCAGCCGCAACGTGACCTCGCCGGGCTCGCCGCCCGCCTGCTGCCACTCGGCGGTGGCGCGCTTGACGGTGCCGACGGGGGTGATCACGGCCGCCGTGCCGCAGGCGAAGACCTCGGTGAGGGTGCCGGCCTCGGCGTCGCGCTGCCACTGGTCGACGGAGACGCGGCCCTCCTCGGACTCGTAACCGAGGTCGCGGGCGACGGTGAGCAGGGAGTCGCGGGTGACGCCCTCCAGGATGGAGCCGGTGAGGGCGGGCGTGACGATCTTGTCGCCGTACACGAAGTACAGGTTCATGCCGCCGAGTTCCTCGACCCATGTGTGCTCGACCGCGTCGAGGTAGCAGACCTGGTCGCAGCCCTTGGTCGCCGCTTCGGCCTGGGCGAGCAGGGAGGCCGCGTAGTTGCCGCCCGTCTTCGCGTCGCCCATGCCGCCGGGGACGGCACGGACCCGGTCCTCGGAGAGCCAGATGGAGACCGGCTTGACGCCACCGGGGAAGTAGGCGCCCGCGGGGGACGCGATGACCAGGAACAGGTACTCGTTGGCGGGCTTCACACCCAGGCCGACCTCGGTCGCGATCATGAACGGGCGCAGATAGAGGGACTCCTCGCCGCCGTGCGCCGGGACCCATGCCTGGTCCTGGCGGACGAGCGCGTCGCACGCCTCGATGAACGTCTCGACCGGCAGCTCCGGCATGCCGAGGCGGCGGGCCGAGGACTGGAAGCGCCTGGCGTTCTTCTCGGGGCGGAAGCTGGCGACGGAACCGTCGGGCTGGCGGTAGGCCTTGAGCCCCTCGAAGATCTCCTGCGCGTAGTGCAGGACCATGGTCGCCGGGTCGAGGGAGATCGGCGCGTACGGAACGAGCTGGCCATCGTGCCAGCCGCGGCCCTCCGTCCACTTGATGATCACCATGTGGTCGGTGAAGTGGCGGCCGAACCCGGGGTTGGCCAGAATCGCGTCGCGCTCCGCGTCGGAGAGTGGCGAGGCCGAGGGCTTGAGCTCGATCGTGGGCGTCGTCATGAGTAGGTGTCCTTCGCATCCTGGCGAACGTCTGGGCAGCGTCCGGCCTTTCGGCCGGGGGTCCGGGGGTTTGTCCCCCGGAAATTGCAGCACCGGTCGGATAGTGACGGGCCGCGCTCACGCCCGTACTGCCAGTGGCCAGTGCTAGGACGTCCGGGCATTCCCTCAATCCGCGGCTCTGCGTTCGATTATCTCGCGACGGAGGCCGTGGACGAACAACAGCGTGAATGCGACCCAGGGGATGATGGTGGCACCCCGGCGGGGACATGCGAAAGCCGCCGGGTGGTGAGTGACCCGGCGGCTTCGAGAGTTCGCTCAAGCGCGGCGGGTCAGCCGGCTACTCGTACGGCGAGCGCGTCGCCGATCTCGGAGGTGGAACGGGCGGGCTTGCCGGTGCGCTCCGCGAGGTCGGTGGAGACGGCGTCCTCGATGCGGGCGGCCTCGGACTCGTAGCCGAGGTGACGCAGCAGGAGGGCGACGGACAGGACCGTGGCGGTGGGGTCGGCCTTGCCCTGGCCTGCGATGTCCGGGGCCGAGCCATGGACCGGCTCGAACATGGACGGGAACTCGCCGCTCGGGTTGATGTTGCCGGAGGCGGCGACGCCGATGCCGCCGGAGACGGCCGCGGCGAGGTCGGTGATGATGTCGCCGAAGAGGTTGTCGGTGACGATCACGTCGAAGCGCTCGGGCTGCGTGACCAGGTAGATGGTCGCCGCGTCCACGTGCATGTACTCGGTGGTGACGTCGGGGAACTCCGCCGCCACCTTGTTGAAGATGTTGGTCCACAGGTGACCCGCGAAGGTCAGCACGTTGTTCTTGTGGATCAGCGCGAGCTTCTTGCGCGGGCGGGCCTGGGCGCGGGCGAAGGCGTCACGGACCACGCGCTCGACACCGAAGGCCGTGTTGACGGAGACCTCGGTGGCGACCTCGTGCGGGGTGCCCTTCCTGATGGTGCCGCCGTTGCCGGTGTACGGCCCCTCGGTGCCCTCACGGACCACGACGAAGTCGATCTCGGGCTCGCCGGCCAGCGGGGTGGCCACACCCGGGAGGAGCTTCGACGGACGCAGGTTGACGTGGTGGTCGAAGAGGAAACGGAGCTTCAGCAGGAAACCGCGCTCCAGGACACCGGACGGGACCGACGGGTCGCCGATCGCGCCGAGCAGGATGGCGTCGTGCCGCTTGAGCGCCTCGGCGTCCGCGTCGGTGAGGGTCTCACCGGTGGCGTGGTACCGCTGGGCGCCGAAGTCGTACTCCTTGGTCTCCAGCTTCACATCCTGCGGGAGGACGGCGGAGAGGACCTTCAGGCCTTCGGCCACGACTTCCTGGCCGATGCCGTCACCGGGGATCACTGCGAGATTGATGCTGCGAGACATGTCGGCACCGTACTCCCTCGTCCCATGGGATGACACGCGCCGTCCGCGATACGGACACGCGGTCGGCGGACAACGTCATCCTGTCGGATGGCGTTCACCCGTACGTATGACGGGTGTTGGGCTGCGCTGGGAAGTTCACCACCATGGAGACTCCCGACTTCGGCATCCCGCCCGCGCTCGCCCGCCGGATGAGCATGGCGGAACAGCACGAGTACCTGCGCATCAAGCTGTCCCGGCGCCGCACGCTGGTGACGGCGGGCGCGGTGGCGGGCGGGCTGCTGACCGGCTGTTCGGGCGGCGGATCGCCGAGTGCCACCGCCGGCGCGACGGCCGCGACGACCGGTTCCCGGGTGCACGGCTCCGTCGTCACCCCCTTCGGCCGCCACCTCGCCTTCGGCGCCGACCCGAAGACCCAGATGCGGGTCTCCTGGCAGGTGCCGCTCGCGGTGCGCAAGCCGTATCTCCGGATCGGGACCCGGCCCGACGGCCTCGACCGCAGGATCGAGGCCGAGGTGCGCGACCTGCACACGCCCGGGTTGACCGGCGTGCGCTCGGCGCTCGACCAGTACTACCTGCACGCGGCCCTGGACGGCCTGATCCCCGGCACGACGTACTACTACGGCGTCGGCCACGACGGCTTCGACCCGGCGTCTCCCGAGCGCGCCAGAACGATCGGCACCTTCCGTACCGCCCCGGCGAGCCCCGAGCGGTTCGTGTTCACCGCGTTCGGCGACCAGGGGGTGGGCAAGGCCGCGGCCGCCAACGACCACGTGCTGCTGCGCCAGGACCCCGCCTTCCACCTCCACGCCGGCGACATCTGCTACGCCGACGTCAACGGCCGGGGCGAGAAGGCCGACGGCTACGACCCCGCCTTCTGGGACCTGTTCCTCCGGCAGAACGAGCCGGTCACCAGGTCCGTGCCGTGGATGGTGACGACCGGCAACCACGACATGGAGGCCTGGTACTCGCCGGACGGCTACGGCGGCCAGCTGGCCCGCTGGTCCCTCCCGGACAGCGGCTTCGACCCGCGCGCGGCCCCGGGCGTGTACGCGTTCACGTACGGCAACGTCGGCTTCGTGGCCCTGGACGCGAACGACGTGTCCTACGAGATCCCCGCCAACTTCGGCTACACCGAAGGCAAGCAGACGGCCTGGCTGGACCGGAAGCTGGGCGAGCTGCGGGCGGACGCCTCGGTGGACTTCGTCGTCGTCTTCTTCCACCACTGCGCGTACTCGACCTCCACGCACGCCTCCGACGGCGGGGTGCGTGACGAGTGGCTGCCGCTGTTCGCCAGGCACCAGGTGGACCTGGTGATCAACGGGCACAACCACGTCTACGAGCGCACCGACGCGATCAAGGACGGCGAGGTCGGCAGGCCGGTCCCGATCGGCGCGTCCACGGACCCCACGCGGGACGGGACGGTGTACGTCACGGCGGGCGGCGGCGGCAAGGACCTGTACGGCTTTCCGACGGGCGTCAAGGAGAGCTACGAAGGGCATGTCACGGGCCGCGAGCCGGTCGAGACCTTCCGGTGGACGAAGTCGCAGGAGTCCGAGAAGGAGACCGTGGAGTGGTCGCGGGTGCGCTACCGGGGCTTCTCCTTCCTCTCGGTGGAGGCGGAGAGCGGGGCGCGGCCGCGCCTGACGGTGTCGGCGCTGGCGCAGAGCGGGGAACGCGTCGACCATTTCGAGGTGCGGCGCGGCCACTGAGACCGCGCCGCACCTCGCGGGTGCGGCTCCCGGATCACATGGGTACGGGGCCCGGCCTCAGTGGCCGGTCGAGCCGCCGTTGTCGCGGCGGTCGAGGGCGCGCTGGAGGGCGGCGGCCGCGTTCTTGCGGTCGGACTCGCTCGTACGGGAGATACGACGGACTCGGCGGCGGGCGGTCGTCTCGGCCATGGGAAATCGACTCCTTCGAGTTTCCTGGAGTGCAACAAAGGGGTTGCGAGACGCCGGAAGAGGCGGGGAGCGGGCCGCAGGGGTTGCCTGCGCGGGGCCCGGCTCACGACCGCCATTCGCTTGGTCGAGCGAGACGTTCGGCTCCTACAAAGCTAAGGGAGGAGCGCGCGTCTGTCTCCACAATTACTCGGACTTCCTACTATCTGAGACGGCACACTGGCGGTGCACCGTCGCCCTACCGGCTCACACCGCGCTGAACTGCGGCTTCGCCCGCCCCCGCAGCTCCCGGACCAGGGCCCGCACGGTCGGCCCCGGGGAGGGAGAGCGCGGGCGTGATCGCCATGCCGAGACCGCTGCCCACCATGGGCGGCACGGCTCCGTCGTCCTCGCCCTGAACGGTCGCGGTGGGGATCCAGTCCTCGCGGCCCACCCCTGTTCGCGGACGGACACGCGGACGGGCCGGGTCGACGACGACCCGGCCCGTTTCCCCGTGGGGGGGAGGTCAGCCCATGTGCGGGTAGGTGTAGTCGGTCGGCGGGACCAGTGTTTCCTTGATGGCGCGGGTCAGTGTCCAGCGCATCAGGTTCTGCGGGGCGCCCGCCTTGTCGTTGGTGCCGGAGGCGCGGCCGCCGCCGAAGGGCTGCTGGCCGACGACGGCACCGGTCGACTTGTCGTTGATGTAGAAGTTGCCGGCCGCGTAGCGCAGCTTGTCCATCGTGTACGCCGTCGCCGTGCGGTCGGTCGAGATGACCGAGCCCGTGAGCGCGTAGGCGGACACCGACTCCATCTGGGTGAGCATCTCGTCGTACTTGTCATCCTCGTAGACGTGCACGGCGAGGATCGGTCCGAAGTACTCGGTGGTGAACACCTCGTTCGCCGGGTCGGCGCATTCGATGACGGTCGGCCGGACGAAGTAGCCGGTCGAGTCGTCGTACGAACCGCCCGCGACGATCGTGCAGGCGGGGTCGGACTTCGCGCGGTCGATGGCCGCCTTGTTCTTGGCGAAGGCCCGCTCGTCGATGACGGCGCCGATGAAGTTGGACAGGTCGGTGACGTCACCCATGGTGATGTAGTCGACCTCGGCGGCGAACTCGTCGCGGAATCCGCCGTTCCAGATCGACGCCGGGATGTACGCACGCGAGGTCGCCGAACACTTCTGGCCCTGGTACTCGAAGGCACCGCGGGTCAGGGCGGTCTTCAGGACCGCGGGGTCGGCGCTCGGGTGGGCGACGACGAAGTCCTTGCCGCCGGTCTCGCCGACCAGGCGCGGGTAGGAGCGGTACGTCTCGATGTTGGCGCCCACCGTCTTCCACAGGTACTGGAAGGTCTTGGTCGAACCGGTGAAGTGGATGCCGGCCAGGTCGCGGTGGGTCAGGGCGACCTCGGAGACCTCGATGCCGTCACCGGTGACGAGGTTGATGACGCCCTTGGGCAGCCCGGCCTCCTCCAGGAGGCGCATCAGCAGCACCGCGGCGTGGGTCTGGGTCGGGGACGGCTTCCACACGACCACGTTGCCCAGGAGAGCCGGGGCCGTCGGCAGGTTGCCCGCGATCGCCGTGAAGTTGAACGGCGTGATCGCGTAGACGAAGCCCTCGAGGGGGCGGTGGTCGAGGCGGTTCCAGACGCCCGGGGAGTTGGCCGGGGGCTGCTCGGCGAGCAGGTCACGGGCGTACTTGACGTTGAAGCGCCAGAAGTCGACGAGTTCGCAGGGGGTGTCGATCTCGGCCTGCTGGGCGGTCTTGGACTGGCCCAGCATGGTCGAGGCGGCGAGCGTCTCGCGCCAGGGGCCGGCCAGCAGGTCCGCAGCGCGCAGGATGATCGCCGCACGGTCGTCGAAGGACATCGCCCGCCAGGCGGGCGCGGCGGCGAGGGCCGCGTCGACGGCGTCCTGGGCGTCTTGCCGGGTGGCGTTGCCGTAGGTACCGAGGACGGCCTTGTGGTTGTGCGGCTGCACGACGTCGAAGCGCTCGCCGCCGCCGAGCCGCTTCACACCGCCGATGGTGCACGGCAGGTCGACCGGGTTCTCGGCCAGTTCCTTCAGCTTGGCCTCCAGCCGGGCGCGCTCGGGCGAGCCGGGGGCATAGCCGTGCACCGGCTCGTTGACGGGGGTGGGGACCTGGGTCACAGCGTCCATGAGTTCCGTAACTCCTTACTGAGCGGTGTATCGAGCGGTGTTCCGAGCGGTGTGCGGCTCAGTCCTTGGTGAGGACCGATCGGGCGAAGAAGAGGAGGTTCGCCGGCTTCTCCGCCAGGCGCCGCATGAAGTAGCCGTACCAGTCGGTGCCGTAGGCGGTGTAGACGCGCATCCGGTGGCCCTCGGCGGCGAGCCGCAGGTGCTCCTCGCTCCGGATGCCGTACAGCATCTGGAACTCGTACTCGTCGAGCTTGCGGCCGGAGCGCCGGGCGAGTTCCTGGGCGATGGAGATGAGGCGCGGGTCGTGGGACCCGATCATCGGATACCCCTCCCCCGCCATCAGGACCTTCAGGATCCGGACGTACGCCCTGTCGATCTCGTGCCTGTCCTGGTGGGCGACCTCGGCGGGCTCCTTGTAGGCCCCCTTCACCAGCCGTACCCGGCTGCCGTTCCCGGCGAGGCGGCGGGCGTCGGCCTCGGTGCGGTAGAGGTACGCCTGGATCACGCAGCCGGTCTGCGGGAAGTCCTTCCGCAGTTCCTCGTGGATGGCGAACATCGAGTCGAGGGTGGTGTGGTCCTCGGCGTCGAGGGTGACGGTCGTACCGATGGCGGCCGCGGCCTCGACGACGGGCCGGACGTTGGCAAGGGCCAGCTCGTGTCCACCGGGGAGTGCCTGGCCGAACATCGACAGCTTCACCGACATCTCGGCGCGGGCGCCCAGCTCCAGCTGCTTCAGCCGGTCGACGAGCTCCAGGTACGCGTCCCGCGCGGCGGCGGCCTGCTCGGGGGTGGTGATGTCCTCGCCGACGACGTCCATCGTCAGCTCCAGGCCCCGGTCGGTCAGCGCCCGGACGATCGGCACGACCTCGTCGACGGTCTCGCCCGGGATGAAGCGGTCGACGACCCGCTGGGTCACCGGGGCGGCCGAGATCAGGCGGCGCATCCGGTCGCTGCGCGACGCGGCGAGAATCACGGGACCCAGCACGGGGAACCTCCACATACCAACCCAGACGAGGCCGTTTCCCTACGTTCCGGGAACGGCACGGAGAACCACCGTGAAACCTAAGGATCCCTCCGATCGTCTGCCATCGACAGCTGTCACGCATCCGTGCCCCAGATCTCAGACAGATGTATGAAGAGCTTGCGGAAATACGGGAGAATGCCCGGGTGACGTCGGATTACAAGGACCACAAGGGCGACTACCAGGAGCTGGTCGACGAGGTCTCGGAGATCCTCGGCGCCCCGGCGACGCTGGAGAGCCGGGACTTCGAGCTGATCGCATTCGGCGCGTACGACAGTGAGGGCGAGCTCGACGCCGCCGCCCTGGACCCGGTGCGCACCCGCTCGATCCTGACCCGCCGCTCGACGTCCGCGGTCCGGACGTGGTTCGAGGGCTTCGGCATCACGCGGGCGACCGGCCCGGTCCGCATCCCGCCGACTCCGGAGGCGGGCGTGTACCGGGGGCGCGTCTGTCTCCCCGTACGCCATCGGGGTGTCGTCCTCGGTTATGTCTGGCTGCTGGCCGACGATCCGGGGCCGAGCGAGCGGCAGCTGACGGCGGCCATGGAGGTGACCGCCCGCATCGGCGCGCTGCTCGCGGACGAGGCGCAGCACGGGGCGGACCTCTCGCGGGAACTGAGGGCGGTCCTCACGGCCGAGCGCGACTGGCAGCGCGACGAGGCCGTCGCCGAACTCCGCAGCGCCCTCGGGCCGCGCACCGACACCCTGCACACGGTGGTGTGCGTGGCCCCCTGGCCCGCGGCCGGCCCGGACGACGCCCCTTCGGTCCGTACGGTGCCGGGGGCGACCGCCCTGTGCACGGTGCCGTGGGGGACGACGGCCACCTCCCTGGCCCTGCTGGTACGGCTGCGCTCGGCGGACGTCCTGACACCGGCCACGTCGGCGGCGGGGCGGTTGCTGGAGCGGGGGCACGGCACGACGGCCGCCGCCGGCGTCGCGCCGGCCCGTGCCGGGCTCGCGGAACTGGGCACCGCCTGGCGGGAGGCCTCGGCCGCCGCCCGCGCGGCCCTGGCGGAACCCCACCTCGGGCCGGTCGCCGAGTGGGCGTCGATCGGCCCGTACCGCCTGCTGACCGCGCTGCCTCCGGAGACGGCCCACGACCCCGCCGTACGCACGCTCCTCTCCCCCGCCCACCGCGAACTGGCCCGCACGGCCGAGGTCTACCTCGACTGCGCGGGCCAGGCGGGCCGGACGGCGGCGGAGCTGGGGATCCACCGCCAGACCCTCTACTACCGGTTGTCGCGGGTCGAACAGCTCACGGGGCTGGACCTGGACGACGGGGAGGACCGGCTGCTGCTGCACATGGCGTTGAAGAGGGCACGACTGTAGGCGGTCAGGCGGTCAGGCGGTCAGGCGGTCAGGCGGTCAGGCGGTCAGGCGGTCAGGCCGCCATGGTCGCGACGCCCAGCGCGAGGAGCGTGACCGACTTGAGCGACTCGCAGGCGATGTACACCAGGTGAGCGCGGGAGCGGGGGGCCTCCTCTCACGGACCTGGACGTCCTCCTGCTGGTGGTGTCCGGCGACGGCACCCTGGTCACCTCCGACGGACCGCGCCCCCTGAGCGAAGGCAGCCTCGCCTGGCTGCCCCACGGCTCCACCCGGGGACTCGTCGCGGGCGAACGGGGCATGGCGTACCTGACCGTCCACCGACGCCGTCCCGGCATGCGGATCCGACCCGCCGAAACCCGGGAGTAGCGCTTGGAGCAGGCCGTTTCCGCCCGGACGGCATCGGTCGGCATCAGGCGGCGGGATTACTGAAAACGATTGTCATCGTGCTACGGTCACCGCACTCACCCTTGACCACCCCTTTACCCGGAGGGTCCCGTGCGCCTGCCCGCCCGCCGCCTGCTCCCCGCCACCGCCCTCACGGCCGCCTCCGCCCTGCTCACCGGCTGCTTCGCCGGCGCGGAGTCGGCCACGGGTGACGAAGGGGGCGGCAAGCGAATACGCGTCGCGATGATGCAGCCCCCGCGCTCCGGGCTGTCCCCCCTGTCCGACGACGCGTTCAAGCTGTCCCGCTGGTCGACGGCCGAGACGCTGGTGAGACTGGACGAGGAGGGGGACGCCGAGCCCGCGCTGGCCACCAAGTGGACCCAGTCCGGGAAGAGTTGGACCTTCACCGTCAGAGACGGGGTCACCTTCCACGACGGCACACGGCTGACCGCCGAGGCCGTCGTCCGTTCCCTCACCGCGGCCGCCGGCGCCGCCCCCAAGCCCCGCATCCTCGACGGCGTCGACCTGACGGTGAAGGCCGAGGGCGAGGACACGGTCGTCGTCACCACGGCCGACGAGGACCCCCTCGTCCCCCAACGCCTCAGCTCCCCGCAGTTGTCCGTCCTCGCGGCGAAGGCGTACGCCGGGAAGACGGTGAACCCCCTCGGCGCGGGCACCGGCCCCTTCGAGCTGACCAAGGTCAACGGCACCTCCTCCGCCACCCTCGACCGCTACGACGCCTACTGGGGCGACAAGGCCGAGTCCCCCGGCATCGACGTCAGGTTCGTGCCGGACGGCACCGCCCGGGCCGCCGCCCTCCGCAGCGGCGAGGCCGACATCGTCGAGGCGGTCCCCGTGTCCCAGGCCGCGCTGCTCGACGAGGACCTGATCACCGAGGTCCCGATGCCGCGCACCAACACCCTGTACCTGAACACCGGGAAGGGCGTCTTCAAGGACGCCTCGCTGCGCGCCGCCGCCCGCGAGGCGATCGACGCCGGGACGATCGTGAAGAGCGTGTACGAGGGTCGCGCCGACGTCGCCGAAGGACTGCTGGGGCCAGCGCTGCCGTGGGCGGCCGAACTGCGGGCTCCGGTGTCCCGCACCGAGGCGGGCGACCCGTCCGGGAAGACCATCACCATCGGCACCTTCACGGACCGCGCCGAACTTCCCGAGGTCGCGGCCACCCTCCAACAGCAGCTCCAGAAGGCCGGCTTCACGGTGAAGCTGGAGGTCCGCGAGTACGCCAACATCGAATCCGACGCACTGGCGGGCGAGTTCGACGCGTTCGTGCTGTCAAGGGCCACCGTCCTCGACTCCGGCGACCCGGCCGCCTACCTGTACAGCGACTTCGCCTCCGACGGCTCCTTCAACATCGCCCAGCTCGCGAATCCCACCGTGGACAAGGCGCTGACCAAGGCGGGCGGCACCAAGGCCGGCGACGCCCGCCGCAAGGCCGTCATCGAGGCCGAGGCCGCCGTGCTCGCCACCGACGCGGCCGTGCCGATGCTCCACGAGCGGGTGATCCAGGGCGACGCCGCCGGGGTCGTCGACGCCGCCCACGACCCCCGCGAGCGGGAGCTGGTCACGGCGGACACGCACGTCAGGTGAGGCTCCGACCACGAGCGGCCGGGGTGACCCGCGCCCTCTGCCTCCTCACCGTCCTGACCACCGTGGGGCTGCTGCCCTGGCTCTCCGGCCGCGACCCCGCCCTGACGGTCCTGCGGGCCCGCTCCGCCGAGCAGGAGCCGACCGAGGAGGCCCTGGACGCCGTCCGCCAGGATCTCGGTCTCGACGCGGGTCCCCTTTCCCTGCTGGGGAGTTGGGCGTCGGACCTGCTGCGCTCAGACCTCGGCACGTCCTGGGTCTCCGGCACCGACGTCCTGCCGTCCGTGATCTCCGGCCTCCAGGTGTCGTTGGCCCTGATGGGGGCGGCCTTCGCGGTCGCGGTGCTGCTGGCGTGCGCGCTGGTGGCGCCGGTGCTGGTACGGGGGCGGGGATCGTCCGGGGCGTGGGCCGCGATGCCGGCGGCCCTGCCCGAGTTCCTGCTGGCCACCGTCGCGTTGCTGGTGGGCGGGGTGTGGCTGGGGTGGCTGCCGACGTCCGGCTGGCAGGGCCCCGCGTACATGGTCCTGCCCGCGCTCGCCCTCGGCGTCCCGGCGGGCGGCCTGCTCGGCCGGCTGGTCGCGGACGCGCTGCCCGCGGTGCTGGACGAGCGGTGGGTGGAACTGTGGCGCGGAGCCGGAGTCGGCCGCGGGAGCGTCTCGGCGGCCGCCCTGAAGCGCGTACTGCCGCCGCTGGTCCCCCAGTTCGGGATGGTGGCCGTCGGGCTGACGGGTGGCGCGGTCGCCGTCGAGACGGTGTTCGCCGTGCCCGGCATCGGCCGTACGGCGCTCGGCGCGGCCAAGTCCCAGGACCTGCCGCTGCTCCAGGGCGCGGTCCTGGCGCTGCTGCTGCTCGGCCTGGTCACGGGCGCGGTCGCGGCGCTCGTACGGCGTCGGCTGCTGGGCCCGGCCCTGCGGGACGCCGGGCTGTCCCTGCCACCGGTGCGGCCGGTCCGCGCACACCCGGCGATCCCGGTGGCCCTCGCCGTCCTGCTCGCGACGGCGATCGGCTGGGGCCTGCTGCGCGACCCGTACGCACTCGACCCCACCGCCCGGCTGGCCGCACCCTCCTGGTCGCACCCGCTCGGCACCGACGGCCTCGGCCGGGACGTGCTCGCCCGGCTCGGGCACGGCGCGGCCCCGACGGTCGGCACGGCGGCGGCCGTGTGCCTGCTGAGCCTGCTGCTCGCGCTGGCCCTCGGCTTCCTTCCCGGCGTCGCGGCCGGCGCGGCGGACATCGCGAACGCCCTGCCCCCGGTGATCGTCGGCATCCTGGTCGCCGCGGCGTCCGGACCCGGCACCGGCGGAGCGGCCCTCGCGGTCGCGCTGATCTCCTGGCCGCCCCTGGCCGCGCACGCGGCGGCACTGGTGCAGGAGGTGCGCGCGTCCTCCTTCCTCACCGCCCAACGCGCCATCGGCGCCACCCCGTGGTGGATCCTCACCCGGCACGTCCTCCCCTCGGTGGCCGCACCCGTCGCCCGGCACGCCCTGCTGCGTCTGCCCGGCATCGCCCTCGCCCTGGCCTCCCTGGGCTTCCTGGGTCTCGGCGCCCAGCCGCCCGCCCCCGAGTGGGGCCTGCTCCTCGACGAGTCCCGCGCCTACGTGGAACGCGCCCCGTGGGCGGCCCTCGCCCCCGCGGTGGCTTTGGCCCTGCTGGCGGGGCTGGCGGTGTCGGGAGCGTCGTACGCGCAGGGCCGCCGAGTGATCCGCGACACCAGGAAGGCGGTCCCCGTTGGAGTCTGAGGCACTTCTCTCCGTACGCGATCTTCGGATCGCCTTCGACGGCGTCGAGGCCGTGCGCGGCCTGTCCTTCGACGTCAGCCCGCGCGAAGTGCTGGCCGTCGTCGGCGAGTCGGGCGCGGGCAAGTCCCTCACGGCCCGTGCCCTGCTGGGCATGCTGCCGCCGGGCGCGACAACGAGCGGGAGCATACGACTGCTCGGCGAGACCGATCTCGCCGCCCAGCGCGGCCGCCGCATCGCCCTCGTGCCGCAGGACGCCCTCTCCGCCCTCTCCCCCGTGCACCCGGTCGGTGACCAACTCGCCGTCGCCGTACGGTCGGTGGCCGGTGTGTCCCGCAAGGAGGCCCGCGCCCGGGCGGTGGCCGCGCTCGACCGCGTCGGCATCGCGGACGCGGCCCGCACGGCGCGCGCGTATCCACACGAGTTCTCCGGGGGCATGCGGCAGCGGGCGGTCATCGCGATGGCCACGATCAACGAACCCGCCGTCCTCGTCGCCGACGAGCCGACCACCGCACTGGACGAGGAGCGCCGGGACCAGGTGCTCCGGCTGCTCGGCGAACAGCGGGAAGCGGTCGGGGCGGCGCTCGTCCTGGTCACGCACGATCTGGACGTCGTACGAGAGCACGCGGACCGCGCGCTGGTCATGTACGCCGGGCGCCTGACCGAACTCGGCCCCGCGCAAGAGGTATTGACCCGCCCGTCGGCGCCCTACACGGCAGGTCTGCTGGCGTCCCTCCCCGGGTTCGCCCCCGCCGGACGCCGCCTGCCCACCCTTCCCGGCACCCCGCCCGCTCCGGGCATGCTGCCGCCGGGCTGCGCCTTCGCCCCGCGCTGCCCGCTCGCGGCGGACACCTGCCACCACGAGGAACCGGAGCCGCGCCCGGTGGACGGACGGCTGGTCGCCTGCCACCGCTGGGCCGAAGTGCCGCACCCCGCCGTCGAGTTGTTCCTGGAGGAGCCGTATGCCTCTTCTTGACGTCCGCGACCTCGTCGTCCGCCACGGACCGGTCACGGCGGTGGACCACGTCTCCTTCGCCCTGCACCCAGGGGAGACGCTCGCCCTGAACGGCCCCTCCGGCTGCGGCAAGTCCTCCACCGCCCTGGCGGTACTGCAGCTGCGACGCCCGGACAGCGGCGAAGTGCGCTTCGAAGGGCGGGAGTTGACCACTCTCCCCGAACGCGAACTACGCCCGCTGCGCCCCCGCATGCAGCCCGTCTTCCAGGATCCGTATGGCTCTCTCAGCCCCCGCCACCGCATCCGCGACGCGGTCGCCGAACCGCTGAAGGTCCAGGGCCGCTGGAGCGCGGACGACGGCCCCGCCCGCGTGGCCGGCCTCCTCGACCGGGTCGGCCTCGACCCGTCGTACGGCGACCGCCATCCGCACGAACTCTCCGGCGGTCAGTGCCAGCGTGCCGGCATCGCCCGCGCGCTCGCCTCCGAGCCGCGCCTGCTGGTCCTCGACGAACCGGTGTCGGCCCTCGACCCGTCCGTCCGGGCCGGCGTGCTGAACCTGCTCGCCGACCTCCAGGACGAGCTGGGGCTCGGCTACCTGTTCATCTGCCACGACCGGGCGGTCGTACGGCACTTCGCGGACCGGGTGCTGGAAATGCGGGACGGGCGGGTCAGCCCTTCGTGATTCCGGCGATCACCTGGCGCAGGCCCTCGGTGAGCTGTTCGGCACTGGGCGCGGTCTTCGGGTCGAAGGTCCACTGCGCGATGAGGCCGGTCATCAGGGTCAGGTAGAACGCGCCGAGGGTGTCCACGGTCTCGTCCGAGACGTCCTCCTCCCGGCCGCCCATGAGCAGCGGGATGAGCCCGCGCGCCGCCTCCCGCTGGGCCAGCGCCAGGTGATCGCGCACCTCGGGCATCTCGTCGCCCATGACCAGGACCTCCATGCTGAGGTGCCAGATCGAACCCGGATCCCGCATGGTGCCGACGATGTTCGACCACACCCCCTGGAACCGTTCGACGGACCCCGGCTCGGTGGCGCTCGTGGCGATCCCGTCCCCGTCGAAGGCGTCGCCCAGCCTCTCGACCAGGGCCACGTACGCCTGGGCCAGCAACGCGCCCTTCGATCCGTAGTGGTAGCCGATGGACGCCAGGTTGGTGCCCGACTCCTTCACGATGTCGCGCGCCGTCGTCCGCGCGAACCCCTTCTGCACCAGGCAGCGCTTGGCGCCTTCGAGCAGATCCTCACGGTGTCCCATGCCGAGCAAGCCTACCCGGTTCCATACAGTCGTCCTAGACAGACGACTCATACAGTCGTACTAGACAAGCGTTTAAGACGCTCGTACAGTCCTCGGCATGACGAATCCGACGAGCACTTCCGCGTGCCCCCGTGCCGGGCGCCGCGAATGGACCGCCCTCGCCGTGCTGATGCTTCCGCTGCTCCTGGTCTCCATGGACGTCTCGGTGCTCTACTTCGCCATCCCGGCGATCAGCGCCGACCTGGAGCCGAGTGGCACCCAGCAGCTGTGGATCTTCGACATCTACGCGTTCGTGCTGGCCGGCCTGCTGATGACGATGGGCTCCCTCGGCGACCGCATCGGCCGCCGCAAGCTGCTGCTCGGCGGTGCGGCCGCCTTCGGCACCGCCTCCCTGGTCGCCGCGTACGCGAACAGCGCCGAGACCCTGATCGCGGCCCGCGCGGTCCTCGGCATCGGCGGCGCGACCCTGATGCCCTCGACGATGGCCCTGATCCGCACGATGTTCACCGACCCCGGCCAGCGCGCCAAGGCGATCGGCATGTGGTCCGGCGTGATGACGGCGGGCATCGCCCTCGGCTCGGTCATGAGCGGTGTGCTGGTCGAGTACTTCTGGTGGGGCTCGGTCTTCCTGGTCAACCTGCCCGCGATGGCGCTGCTGCTGGTCCTCGGCCCGGTCCTGCTGCCGGAGTCGCGCGACCCCGCCCCCGGCCGCTTCGACTGGCCGAGCGTCCCCCTGTCGATGGCCGCCGTGCTCCCCGTGGTCTACGGCCTGAAGGAACTGCCCTCCGAGGGCTGGAACGTCCGGTACGTCCTGGCGATCACCGTCGGTCTGCTCTTCGCGGCCCTCTTCGTCCACCGCCAGCGCACGGCGGCCTCGCCGATGATCTCCCCCGCCCTGTTCCGCGGACCGGGCTTCACCCCCGCCGTCGTCCTCAACATGATCTCGGCGTTCGGCATGCTGGGATCCACGTTCTTCACCACGCAGTACCTGCAGTCGGTGCTCGACAAGAGCGCACTGGAAGCGGCCCTGTGGGCGCTGCTCCCGTCGGTGCCGATCGGCATGATGGCCCCGCTGGCGACCGCCCTGGTCCAGCGGGGTGTGCCCCGCGCCCACGTCGTGACGGCGGGCTTCGTCATCGGCGCCGCCGGCTACGGCATGCTCGCCCTCGCCGGTACGGACTCGCTGTGGCTGGTGCTCGCCGCCTGCGGTGTCCTCGCCTCCGGAATCGTCATGGTCATCTCCCAGATGACGGACCTGGCGATCGGCACGGCCCCGGTCGAACGCGCGGGGTCCGCCTCTTCACTGCTGGAGACCGGCACGGAGTTCGGCGGCGCCCTCGGCATGGCGGTGCTCGGCTCCATCGGCACGGCGATCTACCGGCACGACATGCCGGGCACGGCGCCCGATGCGGCCAGGGAGACGCTGGGCGGGGCACTGGCGGTCGCCGAGCACGTCCCCGGGCTGGCCACGGCCGCCCGGGAGGCGTTCACCAGCGGGATGCAGGGGGCGGCGATCGCGGGGACCGCGGTGCTCGCGGGTGCGGCCGTGCTGGCGGCGGTGACGCTGCGGAAGGTGCGACCGGACAGCAAAACGCCGGACGAGCCGAGTCACCTCAGCCCGTCCGGCGTGTGAGAGCAGCCTCAGACGAGATTCACCGCGCGGGCGGACGTCGCGCCGATCTCCTCCGCGACCTCCGCCAGCACATTGGCGGGCACGGTGTCGTCCACGGTCAGGACGGCCAGCGCCTCGCCGCCCGCCACCGCACGCGACACCTGCATGCCGGCGATGTTGATGCCGGCCTCGCCGAAGACACGGCCGACGGTGCCGACGACACCCGGACGGTCCTCGTACTTGAGGACGACCATGTGGTCGGCGAGCGCGAGATCCACGTCGTACTCGCCGACGGCGACGATCTTCTGCAGGTGCTTCGGGCCGGCCAGCGTGCCGGACACCGACACCTCCTCGCCGTTGCCGAGCGTGCCGCGCACGGTCACCACGTTGCGGTGGTCGGCCGACTCGGAGCTGGTCGTCAGGCGCACCTCTACGCCGCGCTCCTGCGCGAACAGCGGGGCGTTGACGTACGACACCGTCTCGTCGACGACGTCCTCGAAGACACCCTTGAGGGCGCTGAGCTCCAGCACCTTCACGTCGTGCTGGGTGATCTCGCCGTACACCTCGACGTCGAGGCGGACCGCGACCTCACCCGCGAGCGCGGTGAAGATCCGGCCGAGGCGCTCCGCGAGCGGCAGACCCGGCTTGACGTCCTCGGCGATGACCCCGCCCTGGACGTTGACCGCGTCCGGAACCAGCTCGCCGGCCAGGGCCAGGCGCACCGACTTGGCGACGGCGATACCGGCCTTCTCCTGCGCCTCGTCGGTCGACGCCCCGAGGTGCGGGGTGCACACGACCTGGTCGAGCTCGAAGAGCGGGGAGTCCGTGCAGGGCTCCTTGGCGTACACGTCGAGGCCGGCGCCGGCGACGCGGCCCTCCTTGAGCGCCGAGTACAGCGCCTCCTCGTCGACGATCCCGCCACGCGCGGCGTTCACGATGCGCACCGACGGCTTGACCTTGTGCAGCGCCTCGTCGCCGATGAGACCCAGGGTCTCGGGGGTCTTGGGCAGGTGCACGGTGATGAAGTCGGCGACCTCGAGCAGCTCGTCCAGCGACAGCACCTTGACGCCCATCTGTGCGGCCCGCGCGGGCTGCACGTAGGGGTCGTAGGCGACGACCTTCATGCCGAAGGCCGACATCCGCTGGGCGACGAGCGCGCCGATGCGGCCCAGACCCACGACACCGAGGGTCTTCTCCGCGAGCTCGACGCCCGTGTACTTGCTGCGCTTCCACTCGCCGTTCTTCAGCGCGGTGTTGGCCTGCGGAATGTGGCGCGCGGTGGCGAGCAGCAGACCGCAGGCCAGTTCGGCGGCGGTCACGATGTTCGAGGTGGGCGCGTTGACGACCATCACGCCGGCCTTGGTGGCGGCGGAGACGTCGACGTTGTCCAGGCCGACGCCGGCTCGTGCGACGACCTTCAGTTTGTTCGCGGCGGCGACGGCCTCGGCGTCGACCTTGGTGGCCGAGCGGATCAGGATCGCGTCGACATCGGCGATGGCGGGCAGCAGCTCGGCCCGGTCCGCGCCGTTGACGTGCCGGATCTCGAAGTCGGGGCCAAGCGCGTCGACAGTGGCGGGCGACAGCTCTTCAGCGATGAGTACGACAGGTTTCGAGCTCACGTGAGTCCTCACATGTCCAATGCGGACGGCCGTCCCGACGGCCGCATGCGGTGGAGGGTTGCTAGCCGCGTGGAAGACGCACGACGCTGTGGGCCTGACGCGTATGTAGTGCAGCAGTCTAGTGCCGCGACGGAGGTCGTCTTACGCCTCCACGGAAGGATCACTCGTCCGTGGCTGGACGCCGTGGACAAGCCGTTACCGGTGGTTCGGCAACGGGGGCCGCAACGCATCGCTGCGGCCCCGCCCCCGCGGCTCACGCCTCGTCGTTCACCCACGACATGAGCTTGCGCAGCTCCTTGCCGGTGGTCTCCAGGAGGTGGTTCTCGTCCTGGGTCTTGTACTCGTTGTACTTCTTCAGACCGCCGTGGTACTCGGCCATCCACTCACGCGCGAAGGTGCCGTCCTGGATCTCGGCGAGGACCTTCTTCATCTCGGCCTTGGTGGCGTCCGTGATGATCCGCGGGCCGGTGACGTAGTCGCCCCACTCGGCGGTCTCGGAGATGGACCAGCGCATCTTGTCCAGGCCGCCCTCGTACATGAGGTCGACGATCAGCTTCAGCTCGTGGAGGCACTCGAAGTACGCGATCTCCGGCTGGTAGCCGGCCTCGGTCAGCGTCTCGAAACCGGCCTTGACCAGCGCGGCCGTACCACCACACAGAACGACCTGCTCACCGAACAGGTCGGTCTCGGTCTCCTCGGTGAAGGTCGTCTTGATGACGCCGGCGCGGGTGCCGCCGATGCCCTTGGCGTACGAGAGGGCCAGCTCGAAGGCGCTGCCGGTGGCGTCCTGCTCGACGGCCGCGATGCACGGAACGCCGCGGCCCTCCTCGTACTGGCGGCGCACCAGGTGGCCCGGGCCCTTGGGGGCGACCATGCAGACGTCGACGCCCGCCGGGGGCTTGATGAAGTCGAAGCGGATGTTCAGGCCGTGACCGAAGAAGAGGGCGTCGCCGTCCTTGAGGTTGTCCTTGATGGACTCCTCGTAGACCTGGGCCTGGATCGGGTCCGGAACCAGGATCATGATGACGTCGGCCTCGGCGGCCGCCTCGGCCGGGGTCACCACGCGCAGGCCCTGCTCCTCGGCCTTCGCCTTGGACTTGGAGCCCTCGTGCAGACCGACACGCACGTCGACACCCGAGTCACGGAGCGACAGCGCGTGGGCGTGGCCCTGGCTGCCGTAACCGATGACCGCGACCTTGCGGCCCTGGATGATGGACAGGTCGGCGTCGGCGTCGTAGAACAGCTCGGCCACTTTGGGTTCTCTCCTTGTGTGCAGGTGTTGCGTCCCACCGTATGACGGCGGGCGGAAGTGGAGTTTCGGGGTCTCGGTATACGGGCGGTCGGTGGTCGCCGACCGCCCGTTCCCACTCTCAGGCAGATCGGTCCAGCGCGCGCAGCGACCGGTCGGTGATGGAACGCGAACCGCGGCCGATCGCGATCGTGCCGGACTGGACGAGCTCCTTGATGCCGAACGGCTCCAGCATCTTCAGCATCGCGGACAGCTTGTCGCCGCTGCCGGTGGCCTCGATGGTGACGGCCTCCGGGGAAACGTCGACGGTCTTGGCGCGGAACAGCTGGACGATCTCAACGATCTGGGAGCGCGTCTCGTTGTCGGCGCGCACCTTCACCAGAACGAGTTCCCGCTGAACGGCGGATCCCGCCTCCAGCTCGACGATCTTCAGCACGTTGACGAGCTTGTTGAGCTGCTTGGTGACCTGTTCGAGGGGCAGTTCCTCGATCACGTTCACCACGATGGTGATCCGGGAGATCTCGGGGTGCTCGGTGACGCCGACCGCGAGCGAGTCGATGTTGAAGCCGCGGCGGGAGAACAGGGCGGCGATCCGGGCGAGGATGCCGGGCGTGTTCTCCACCAGGACGGAGAGCGTGTGCTTGGACATGTCTCTTGGTCTTCCTCGCTCAGTCGTCTTCGTTGTCGCCGAAGTCGGGGCGGACGTCCCGAGCGGCCATGATCTCGTCGTTGGAGGTGCCGGCGGCGACCATCGGCCACACCATGGCGTCCTCATGGACGATGAAGTCCACGACGACCGGGCGGTCGTTGATGGAGTTGGCCTCTTCGATGACCTTGTCGAGGTCCTCCGGGGACTCGCAGCGGATCGCGTAGCAACCCATGGCCTCCGACAGCTTCACGAAGTCGGGGACGCGGGTGCCGGCGCTCGGCTGCTTGCCGTCGGCGTCGGGGCCGGAGTGCAGCACGGTGTTGGAGTAGCGCTGGTTGTAGAACAGGGTCTGCCACTGGCGGACCATCCCGAGGGCGCCGTTGTTGATGATGGCGACCTTGATCGGGATGTTGTTCAGGGCGCAGGTGGTGAGCTCCTGATTGGTCATCTGGAAGCAGCCGTCGCCGTCGATCGCCCAGACCGTGTGGTCCGGGGCTCCGGCCTTGGCGCCCATCGCGGCCGGGACCGCGTAGCCCATCGTGCCCGCGCCACCGGAGTTCAGCCAGGTGGCCGGCTTCTCGTACTGGACGTAGTGCGCGGCCCACATCTGGTGCTGGCCCACGCCCGCGGCGAAGATCGTGCCCTCGGGCGCGAGCTGTCCGATGCGCTCGATGACCTGCTGGGGTGACAGCGAGCCGTTGTCGGGCTGGTCGTAGCCCAGCGGGTACGTCTCGCGCCAGCGGTTGAGGTCCTTCCACCAGGCGGTGTAGTCGCCCTGGTGACCCTCGCTGTGCTCCTTCTGCACGGCCTGGACCAGATCGGCGATGACCTCGCGGGCGTCACCGACGATCGGCACGTCGGCCGCGCGGTTCTTGCCGATCTCAGCCGGGTCGATGTCGGCGTGGACGATCTTGGCGTACGGGGCGAAGCTGTCCAGCTTGCCGGTGACGCGGTCGTCGAAGCGGGCTCCGAGGGCGACGATCAGGTCGGCCTTCTGCAGCGCGGTGACGGCGGTGACCGCACCGTGCATGCCCGGCATTCCCACGTGCAGCGGGTGGCTGTCGGGGAATGCGCCGAGCGCCATCAGGGTGGTGGTGACGGGCGCTCCGGTGAGTTCTGCGAGGACCTTCAGTTCGGCGGTGGCGTTGGCCTTCAGCACGCCGCCGCCGACGTACAGCACGGGCCGCTTGGCGGCGGTGATCAGCTTGGCGGCTTCACGGATCTGCTTGGCGTGCGGCTTGGTCACCGGGCGGTAGCCGGGCAGGTCCATGACCGGCGGCCAGGCGAAGGTCGTCCGCGCCTGGAGGGCGTCCTTGGCGATGTCGACCAGGACCGGGCCCGGGCGGCCGGTGGAGGCGATGTGGAACGCCTGGGCGATCACCCGCGGGATGTCCTCGGCCTTGGTGACCAGGAAGTTGTGCTTGGTGATCGGCATGGTGATGCCGACGATGTCCGCCTCCTGGAAGGCGTCCGTACCGATCGACGCGGAGGCGACCTGGCCGGTGATCGCGACCATCGGCACGGAGTCCATGTGGGCGTTGGCGATCGGTGTGACGAGGTTGGTCGCACCGGGACCGGACGTCGCCATGCAGACCCCGACCTTGCCGGTGGCCAGGGCGTAGCCCTCGGCCGCGTGGCCCGCGCCCTGCTCGTGCCGGACCAGAACGTGGCGCACGCGGGTGGAGTCCATCAGCGGGTCGTACGCCGGGAGGATCGCACCGCCGGGGATCCCGAATACCGTCTCGGCGCCGACCTCCTCGAGAGAGCGGATGAGGGACTGCGCTCCCGTGACGTGCTCGGGCGCGGACTGGTGTCCTCCGGAACGGGGCCGCGGCTGCGGATGATGGGCCCCGGTGGCCTGCTCGGTCATCGGCATTCTCTTCTCGATGCTGAGGGTTTTTGCGAAGTTTGTGCGGTGTACGGCTTTTGTACGACAGGTGCCAATGCAACAAAAAACCCCTCGTGCCGTGAGGCAAGCGAGGGGAGCGCGCCGGGTGCGGTCGCTGGGAGTTCCGGGTCCGTCCGGAGGTCACCAGCGTCAGCCGACGCGCTTTCCAAGTACGAGAATTCGGGTGCGCATGGCACAGACCCTCCCCCCGGCGCGCACTCACTGTCAAGCGGGTGGGACGGGAGTCTCATTATGTGAGCGCAGGGCCGTCCCGCCACCGAGAACCGCGGCTACACCACTGGTGTACACCCCCGCGCCCCTTTCCACGGTCCGTTCACCTCCAGGACGCCCCTGCGGCTCCCTCACGCCGGCCGTGAACGCGGGCTCCGCCTGTCCGTGCGGCACCGGACAGTGGCCGGCTCCGAGCGCTCTGCGCAGCCGGTACTCGTCCAGCGGGCCGGAGAACGCCATGCCCTGGCCGTGCGTGCATCCCATCGCGCGCAGCGCCACGACCTGCTCCGGCAGGTCCACGCCCTCGGCCACGGACTGCAGCCCGAGATCACCGGCGATGCGCAGCAGCCCACCGGTGATCTTGTGCAGCCGGGCGGACTCGACGACTCCCTCGACCAGACCGCGGTCGAGCTTCAGTACGTCGACGGGGAGCCTGCGCAGGGCCGTGATGGCCGCGTATCCGCTCCCGAAGCCGTCGAGGGCGATCCGGACGCCGAGTCTGCGCAGGGCGCCCAGACGGCGCTCCAGCTCATCCAGCGAGGCCCGGGGGTCGGTGTCGGACAGTTCGATCACCAGCGAGCCGGACGGCAGCCCGTGCCGGGTCAGCAGGGCCTCGATCGAGCCGAGCGGCATCGAGCGGTCCAGCAGCCGGCGCGCGCCCATGCGGACCGTCACCGGCACGGACAGCCCGTTCGTGGCGCGCTCGGCGGCCTGCTCGACGGCCTCCTCGAGGATCCACCGGCCCAGCTCGGCGGTCTTCTCGCTGTCCTCGGCCACCCGCAGGAACTCGGCGGGCGTGAACAGCACGCCCTGCGAGGAGCGCCAGCGCGCCTGGGCGGCGACCGACGTGATCCGGCCGTCCTCCAGGCACACCACCGGCTGATGCAGCAGGGTGAACTCGCCGTCGTTCAAGGCGGCACGCAGGCGCGTGGCCAGCTCCGCCTTGCGTACGACGTCCTGCTGCATCTGCGGGGCGTACAGCTCGACGCGGCCCTTGCCGCCCGCCTTGGCGCGGTACATGGCCAGGTCGGCGTTGCGCAGGATCTCGCCCGCTCCGAGGCCCGGCTCGGCGAAGGCGACGCCGATGGAGGCGTTGACCCGGACATCGTTGCCGTCGATGAGGTAGGGCTGGGAGAGCGTGATCCTGAGGCGGTCGGCGAGGTCCAGGATGTGCCGCTCCCGGGCGGGGCGGTCCCGGGCGCCGTCCCCGACGATCAGGGCCGCGAACTCGTCACCGCCCAGCCGGGAGGCGGTGTCCCCGTGCCGTACCGCGTCCTGGAGTCTGCGGGCGGCCTGGACGAGCAGTTCGTCCCCGGCCTGGTGCCCGATCGTGTCGTTGACGGCCTTGAAGCCGTCGAGGTCGATGAAGAGGACCGCCGTGCCGCGCAGGGCCGCGCCGCGGTCGGTGGAGCGGCGGCCGGACAAGGCCTGCTGGACGCGCCGGGTGAACAGGGCGCGGTTGGGCAGGTCGGTCAGCGGGTCGTGCTCGGCGTTGTGCTGGAGCTGCGCCTGCAGGCGCACCCTTTCGGTGACGTCCCGGCTGTTGAAGATGAGGCCGCCGTGGTGCCGGTTGACGGTGGACTCGACGTTGAGCCAGCCGCCGTCGCCGGAGCGGAAGCGGCACTCGATGCGTGTGGTGGGTTCCTCCTGCGGGCTGGCGGCGAGGAAGCGGCGCACCTCGTGCACCACGCAGCCCAGGTCCTCCGGGTGGATGAGGCCGGCCAGTTCCGTACCCACGAGCTCCTCCGCGGGGCGGCCGTAGACGCCGGCGGCGGCCGGGGAGACGTACCTCAGGATGCCGTTCGGTGCGGCGATCATGATGACGTCGCTGGAGCCCTGCACCAGGGAGCGGAAGTGGTTCTCCTTCTGCGCCAGCTCCTGGGTGAGGGTGATGTTGTCGAGCAGCATGATGCCCTGGCGCACCACGAGGGCGAGCACGACGGTGCCGCCGGTGAGGAGCACCACACGGTCGACGCTCCGCCCGCTCAGGACGTTGTAGAGGATCCCGAGCGTGCAGACGGCGGCCGCCAGGTAGGGCGTGAGGGCGGCCAGCGAGCCGGCGATCGGCCGGGCCGCCGGATACCGGCTGTGATCACCTCCCGGCACGGGCGGGCGGTGGTGCGGGCCGGTGCGCTGTCCTGGCAGGTGTTCGTGCACCACGCGCGTGTGCCCCTCCGTCCGGCGCCGGTCGGGGCGCTGCCTCAGGGGGTCCGGCCGACTGTGCCGCGGGGCGGCCCAGGGGGCGTAGGCGAGCAACAGCGAGCCGGCGAACCAGCCCGCGTCGAGCAGCTGCCCGGAGCGGTAGGTGTGGTGCATCAGCGGTGAGGTGAACAGCGCGTCGCACATCACGGTCAGGGCGAGCGCCCCGATCGCGGTGTTGACCGCCGTACGGTTGACCGCCGAGCGCCGGAAGTGCAGCGCGAGCACCATGCTGACCAGGGCGATGTCGAGCAGCGGATACGCGAGCGACAGCGCGGTGTGCGCCACGCTCGACCCCTCGGACTTCGCCGCCTGCGCGAGGGCCAGGCTCCAGGACAGTGTGAGCAGCGAGCCGCCGATCAGCCAGGCGTCCAGGCCGAGGCACACCCAGCCCGCCTTGGTCACCGGCCGCTTGGCGAGCACCAGCAGACCCACGATCGCGGGCGGCGCGAAGCACAGGAAGAAGAGATCCGCGGAGCTGGGGCTGGGCACGGGCCGCCGCAGGACGACTTCGTACCACCCCCAGATGAGGTTGCCGACGGCCGCCATCGCCGAGGAGAGGGCGAAGAGCAGCCAGGCGGGCCGGAAGCGGATACGGCGCCTGCGGGCGTAGAGGAAGCAGGACACCGCGGCGGTGGCCGCCGCGGCGCTCAGCCCGAAATCACCCATGATCAGGGCGACTTGCCGTGATCCCCAGCCGAACGCGGAACCCAGGGCGTATCCCCCGCAGACCAGGGCCAGGACGAGTTGGCGGACCGTGCTCGACCCGTGGCCGCGGGCCGGTGGGCGGGTCGGCCTCGCCCCCGGCGCGGGCTGTGCCCGCCGCGCCCCGTCAAGGGTGGTCGTGGAAGGCGGGGGCGAACTCACCGGGCCCTCCCGGTCCGCGCCGCTCCAGGGTCCCGGGGGTCCCGGTGCGCTGGGTGCGCATGCCTCTTGCGGCTGCTGTGCCTGCGGTGGTGATGACTGTGGTGGTGATGGCTCTGAGGAGCGTCGTGCTGACCGTGATGACCGCCGTGGCTCCCGTGGTGGCCGCGTCTGCGCGCGGCCGTGTGCCAGGGTCGCCGCCGACGGCCCCGCCGCGTCGGATCGCTCGTCCATAGGCCGTGCATCGCCCGTCGCCCCCCTCACAGTCTCAAACGTCCATCCCCGGCGCCGAATGGTGCGCGGCGCAGCCCCTGTCGGGACGATACACCAGTCTCGTCACTCAGGGACATAGTTCCTCTACGCTCCGTGACGACCAGCGGTGATGCGAGCACGGACCGCGTCCGTGAGGTTGCGGAGGGTACCGGAAACGGATGACCCGCTTGTTGCGCCGGTCGTGCGGGACGTGCGCGCGGCGCTCACCTCGCGGGCGTCACGCGCCGGTTGGGCCTGTCGTAAGGATCACGTTGCGCAAGGGCTCCCGGTTCACGAATCGGCTCAACTGGTCTACCAGCAGTCGCTTGGCGCGGGGCAGGAACGCGGAGGTGGGGCCTCCGACGTGGGGGCTGACGAGCACCCCGGGCGCCTGCCACAGGGGGTGCCCCGGAGGCAGCGGTTCGGGGTCGGTGACGTCGAGGGCGGCGGTGATACGGCCGCCCTCCAGCTCGGCGAGCAGCGCCTTGGTGTCGACGACCTGGCCCCTGGCCACGTTGACCAGCAGCGCGCCGTTCTTCATGCGGGCCAGGAAGTCGCCGTTCACCAGGTGGCGGGTGGTCTCGGTGAGGGGCGTGGCAATGACGATCACGTCCGCCTCGGGGAGCAGGGCGGGAAGTTCGGTGAGCGGATGCACCGGACCGCGCGCCGAGGTGCGCTCGGAGCGCGCGACGCGCGCCACCCGCGCGACCTCGAAGGGAACGAGCCGGTCCTCGATCGCTGATCCGATCGAGCCGTATCCCACGATGAGGACGTTCCGGTCGGCGAGCGCGGGCCGGAACCCGCCACGCCACTCCCCCTTGTCCTGGGCCCGTACGAAGTCGGGGACACCGCGCAGCGAGGCGAGGATCAGGGTGAGTGCGAGTTCGGCGGTACTGGCTTCGTGCACTCCGCGCGCGTTGCACAACCGCACGCCGGCAGGCAGGTACTTGAGGCCCGGTTCGATCGCGTCGGTTCCGGCCGACAGCGTCTGCACGACCTGCACCGAACTCAGGCGGGGCACCGGCCGCAGTACGACCTCGACGGGCTTCATGTAGGGGACGACGTAGTACGCGCAGTCGGCCGGATCCGCGGGAAAGTCCTCATCACCGTCCCAGAAGCGGTAGTTCGGGCCTTCGGGGAGCCCTTCGATGTCTTCCGGCGGAATGGGGAGCCACACGTCTGCAGTCATGGTCAGGAGGCTATGTCAGGCACTACCGGGCGCAGAGGTTAGGTTGGGGGGCCAGGAGAGGGAGGGTCACGGCCAGGTGGAGCGCAGGACGATCGGCGCGGCGGCGCTCACGGTGGGGGCCGTCGGACTCGGGTGCATGCCGATGAGCTGGGCGTACAGCGGTTCGCGGCAGCGCGGCGACGAGTCGCTCAGGGCTGTGCACCGGGCGCTGGATCTGGGCTCGACCCTCCTGGACACGGCCGACATGTACGGCCCGTTCACCAACGAGCTGCTGCTGGGGCGGGCGCTGAAGGAGCGGCGCCAGGACGCCTTCGTCTCGACCAAGGTCGGTTTGCTGGTGGGCGAGCAGCACATCGTGGCCAACGGCCGCCCCGGCTACGTGAAGCGCGCCTGCGACGCCTCCCTGCGCCGCCTGCAGACGGACGTCATCGACCTCTACCAGCTCCACCGGGCGGACCCCGAGGTGCCCGTCGAGGAGACCTGGGGTGCGATGGCCGAACTCGTCCAGGCCGGAAAAGTACGGTCGTTGGGGCTGTGCGCGATGGGCGCACGGGGCGGCCGCAGGTCCGGGGGCCGGCTGCACGACGGGACGATCCGCCAGTTGCGGCGGGTCCAGCAGGTCTTCCCGGTGAGCGCGGTGCAGGCCGAGTTGTCGGTGTGGTCGCCGGAGGCGAGGGAGTCGCTGCTGCCGTGGTGCGAGGCGCGCGGCATCGGCTTCCTGGCGGCGATGCCGCTCGGCAACGGCTTCCTGACCGGCACGCTCACCCCCGGCGAGGGCTTCGAGCCGGACGACGTGCGCGCCCGCCACCCCCGCTTCACCGCGGAGATGATGGCCGCGAACCAGCCCATCGTGGCCGGTCTGCGCCGGGTGGCCCGCCGCCACGGCGAGGACGTCACGCCCGCCCAGGTGGCCCTGGCCTGGGTGCTGGCGCAGGGGCCGCACGTGGTTCCGGTGCCGGGCGCCAAGCAGGAGCGCTGGGTGGCGCAGAACGCGGCGGCGACGACCCTGCGCCTGACGGCCCAGGACCTGGCCGAGGTGGCGGAGCTGCCGCGGGCGCAGGGATCCTGGGAGTAGGGACCGAGGGTCACCGCGTGCGCTTCGGGTGGATCGGGTTGCGGTGATCGGGAACCTGTGAGGCGCGAGCGGTGTATGACAAGGAGAACCTGCCGCGAGACCGCCCCGTCGAAGGGACCATGATCGTGCAACGTCGAGCTGTGTCGGCCGTATTGGCCGCGACCGCGCTCGTGCTGACGGCCGGCTGCTCATCCGACGGCGGAGGTGAATCGTCCAAGGGCAGTTCCAGCGCCCCACCCAGCAGGACGACCTCCGGGGCGTCACCCACGGAACAGGCCGCCGACCCCACGCCCCCCGCCAAGGGCTCGGTGAAGGTCGTCCGCACCGTCGCCGAGGGCCTGAGCACCCCCTGGGGCCTGGCCCCGATCCCGGACGGTGACCTGCTGGTCTCCTCCCGCGACGAGGCCACCCTCACCCGGGTCGACGAGGAGACGGGCAAGAAGACCGAGCTGGGCGAGGTGCCCGGGGTGTCCCCGGCCGGCGAGGGCGGCCTGCTGGGCATCGCCCTCTCCCCGGACTACGCCTCGGACCACATGGTCTACGCGTACTTCACCTCGGCCTCCGACAACCGCATCGTCCGCATGCTGTACGACGAGCGCAAGCCGGCCGGCGAACAGCTGGGGGCGCCCGACACGGTCTTCAAGGGCATCCCCAAGGGCGTGATCCACAACGGCGGCCGGATCGCCTTCGGTCCGGACAGGATGCTGTACGCGGGAACGGGCGAGAGCGGTGACACCGGTCTGTCCCAGGACACCGAGTCCCTCGGCGGCAAGATCCTGCGCATGACTCCGGAGGGCGAGCCGGCCCCGGGCAACCCGTTCCCCGACTCACCGGTGTACTCGTACGGCCATCGCAATGTGCAGGGCCTCGCCTGGGACGACAAGCAGCGGCTGTTCGCCTCGGAGTTCGGCCAGGACACCTGGGACGAGCTGAACGCGATCAAGCCGGGCGACAACTACGGCTGGCCAAAGGCGGAGGGCAGGTCGGACGGCTCCGAGTACCACAACCCGACAGCCCAGTGGGGCACGGACGACGCCTCCCCCAGCGGTGTCGCCTACGCGGAGGGTTCCGTGTGGATGGCGGGCCTCAAGGGTCAGCGCCTGTGGCGCGTTCCCCTCAAGGGCACGGAGGCCTCGGCCGACCCGCAGGCCTTCCTGGACGGCGAGTACGGCCGTCTGCGCACGGTGGTCGCGGCGGGCGGCGACAAGCTGTGGCTCGTCACCAGCAACACGGACGGCCGGGGAGACCCGAGGCAGGGCGACGACCGGATCCTGGAGATACAGGTCAGCTAGGGCTTGTGGGGGCCTGTGTCGTCCGAGGAGGAGTCTTCCTCGTCCGGCTGCGGCGGCCGTACGACGACCTTCCCGGACGTGAGGTCTATCGGCCCTCGTCCGGGGTCGCCGTCGCCGACGTCCTCGCGGGTGAGCTCCAGCCGCTTCTGCTCGTCGCGGGTGTGCTTGCGGCCGGGGGCGAACAGTTCCTCGAAGGGGTTGAACACGGAGTCTCCCTCAGCCGGTGTCCTCTCCAGCGTAGGCCTCAGGGCGCCGTCCGCACGGTGAGCGTTTCGGACGGGAACAGCCCCAGCCGATGGGCCACCGCCGCCGCCTCGCCGCGGCCCGAGACACCGAGCTTGGCCAGGATGTTCGACACGTGGACGCTGGCCGTCTTCGGGGAGATGAAGAGCGCCTCGGCTATCTGGCGGTTGGTACGGCCCGCGGAGACCAGGCGCAGGACGTCGCGTTCCCTGCCGGTGAGGCCCAGGGTGTCGGCCGGGTCGGCGGGGGCGGGCGCCTGCTCGCAGGGCCGGTTCAGGGGGAGGCGGGCGCGTTGGGCGAGGAGCGTGACTGAGTCGGCGAGCGGGCGGGCGCCGAGGTGGGAGGCGACGGCGTGGGAGAGGCGGAGGAGTTCCGTGGCGCGGTCGCGGTTGTCGCCGCTCTCCCCCGACAGCAGCAGGGCCTCGGCCAGGCGGTGGCGGACCCGGGCGAGGTCGTAGGGCCGTTCCAGGGCCTCGAAGGCGGTGACCGTCTCCGTCCAGGTGTCCACGCAGACGCCGCCCTCGGCTCGGAGCAGTTCGGCGCGGACCCAGCGTTCGTAGGCCTGCCAGACGGGGACGTGGGTGGGCAGGGGCTTGGCCGTGGCGCGGATGCGTTCGAGGATCTCGGGGCGGCCGGGACCGGCGACGGGCAGGTCGCGGGCGTCGGCCTCCGCGGCGGCCGCGCTGAGCAGCATCCGCCAGACGTAGCGCTGGGTGGCGGGTGGGAAGCCGGCGTCCATGGCGCGTTCGAGTTCGGCGCGGGCGTCCAGGAGACGGCCCTCGCCCGCGGCGATGCCGATCGCGATGCGGACCGGGGGCAGATCGTGCTGAGGCGCCCGGTCGTGGTTGCCGAAGTGCCCGCGGGCGGCGGCCAGATGGCGCGCGGCGGCGGCCAGGTCTCCGCGGGCCAGGGCGAGTTCGGCGCGGAGGGTGGCGTGGAAGCCGCGGGGCTTCGCGCTCTGGCCGACGCGTTCGGCCTTGGTGCCCGCTTCGGCGGCGCGGTCCCAGCGGCCCAGGGAGTACAGGGTCTCCGCGAAGTTCCCCCAGATCCAGGCCTCGGAGTCCAGCAGGCCGAACTTCTGGGAGTAGGCGAGGCCTTCCTCCAGAATCGGGACGGCCTCCTTGGAGCGGCCGACGGATTCCAGGGCGTCGGGCAGGTTCACGTAGGCGCGGCCCGCGATGGTGGAGATGCCGTACTCGACGGTCTGCCGTCGGACCTCGCGCATCTCGGCGAGACCCGCCTCGACGTCACCGGCCTCGACCATGAGCCCGCCGAGCGTGAGACGGGCGTTCATCTCGGTCTCGCGGACGCCGACCATGCGCGCGTACTCCACGGCGCGTTCGGCGGCCGTGAAGGCGTCGGGTCCCGGGGCGTGCACCATGGACCAGTTGGCCACGTTGGCGAGAACCTCGGCGTGCACCTCCGAGGGCGGCAGACCGCGTACGAGTTCCTTCGCGGTGGCCAGTTCGGCCCAGCCGTCGCCGCGGGACAGCGACTGGATCAGGCGCGAGCGCTGGGTCCAGAACCAGGCGGCGCGCAGCGGGTCCTGCTCGTCCTCCAGCAGCCGCAGCGCCCGCTTGGTGATCTTCAGGGCGCGTTCGCGTTCCGAGCACAGCCGTCCGGCGACCGCGGCCTCGGCCATCAGGTCGAGGTAGTGCAGCGGGGTGGTCGCCGGGTCGCAGCCGCAGGGAGGGTAGATCTCGGTGTAGTCGGCGGGCCGGAGCCTGGCGCGGACCTCTCCGGGGGTGGAGTCCCACAGCTCCATCGCGCGTTCCAGGAGCCGCAGTTGTTCGGAGTAGGCATGCCGGCGGCGGGCGGTGACGGAGGCTTCCAGGACGGCGGGCAGGGCCTTGGCGGGGTCGTGGGCGTGGTACCAGTAGCTGGCCAGGCGCATCACGCGTTCACCGGCGGGGACGAGCGTGGGGTCGTCCTCCAGGGCCTGTGCGTAGCGGCGGTTGAGGCGGGAGCGTTCGCCGGGCAGCAGGTCGTCGGCGACGGCCTCGCGGACCAGGGAGTGGCGGAAGCGGTAGCCGTCGCCGTCGGGGGCGGCGAGCAGGATGTTGGCGTTGACGGCGGCCCTGAGCGCCTCGATGAGGTCGTCCTCGGCGAGCCCGGCGACGGCGGCGATCAGCCGGTACTCCACGGTGGAGCCGCCCTCGGCGACGATCCGGGCGACCCGCTGGGCGCTGTCGGGCAGGCTCTCGACGCGGACCAGGAGCAGGTCGCGCAGGGAGTCGGTGAGGCCGGTGCTGCAGCCCTCGTGGGCGGCGACGGCGAGTTCCTCGACGAAGAAGGCGTTGCCGTCGGAGCGTTCGAAGATGTCGTCGACCTGGGCCGGGTCCGGTTCGTGGGCGAGGATGCCGGCGATCTGGCGGCCGACCTCGGCACGGTTGAAGCGTCCGAGTTCGATGCGGTGGACGGTGCGCAGCCGGTCGAGTTCGGCGAGCAGGGGGCGCAGCGGGTGGCGGCGGTGGATGTCGTCGGCGCGGTAGGTGGCGAGGACGACGAGGCGGCCGGTGCGCAGGGTGCGGAAGAGGTAGGCGAGGAGGTGGCGGGTGGAGGCGTCGGCCCAGTGCAGGTCCTCCAGGGCGACGACGACCGTGCGGTCGGCGGCGACGCGCTCCAGGAGGCGGGCGGTGAGTTCGAAGAGGCGGGCCATGCCCTCCTCGTCGTGCCGGCCGGGGGCGAGCTCGCCGAGTTCGGGCAGCAGCCGGGCGAGTTCCTCCTCCTGGCCGGCGGCCGCGGCGGCCAGTTCGTCGGGCAGTTCGCGGCGCAGGGCGCGCAGGGCGGTGGAGAACGGGGCGAAGGGCAGTCCGTCGGCGCCGATCTCGACGCAGCCGCCGAGGGCGACGACGGCACCGCCTCGGCAGGCGGCGGTGGCGAACTCCTCGACGAGCCGGGTCTTGCCGACGCCGGCCTCGCCCCCGAGCAGTAACGCCTGCGGCTCGCCCGCGGCAGCGCGGGCGAGCGCGTCGTTCAGCGTGTCCAGCTCATCGGTGCGACCGACGAACACGGGACTGACGGACCTGGTCTCCACGGGCCCGAGCATCGCACGCGGGTCCGACAGTGCGGCACCGGTTTTCGCGGGGAGGCCCTCCCCCGCCCCGGCGGTCATGCCGTCCGCGGGGACCGGTGCCTGCGGGGGCGGCCGGTATGCACCTCGCCCTCGGCGGCGCGTTCGGCTGCCTCGCGGCGGGCGGCGCGGCGGCCCTGGACGGCCTCGCGGGCCAGGCGCTCGTGCTCGGCCCGGCGGAGCAGTTCGGCGGAACGGAGCTGGGCGATCTCGTACTCGTACATGGTGTGTCCCCTGTGTCCCTGGTGAGAGGCCGGTTTCGGCTTCGCTTGCTGCGATGTCTCCACCTTCGTCTCCCAGGGGGGTCCGCCACATCGGGAGAGTTCCGCATCTTCGGCGGCGGGGCGGGGCCTTAGACGTGCGTGAGGGGCCTTAGGAGGACCGTAAGACGCTCACGGCATTCCTAAGACCCCTCGGGTCACGTGGTGTGTCAGCTCGCCGACGGCAGTCCCAGCAGGACGTCGGTGTACTTCAGGACGGCCAGGAGCAGGCCGATGACGCCGAGCGCGACACCGCCCCAGGCGACCGACTTGATCCACACGGCCTGCGGCTTGCCGGGCGTGCCGAAGGCGGGCCGGGCGAGGACCACGGCACCGACGATCAGCGCGGTGAGGGCGAACAGTCCGCCCCACATCGCGGTGGTCTTCCAGGCGTCGCCGTAGACCTCCTTGACCTGCGTGGCGACGCTCGCGGTGGACGAGGTCCCCAGTTGGCCGATGAGGGTCTCGCGGGCGGCGGCGACGGTGGAGATCCATCCGCCGGTGAGAGAGACGACGCCGAGCGCGGCGGAGACGACGGCACCGGCACCCTGTCCCACGCCCGTCGGGCCCTCCGCCACGACCGGCTCGAGCTCCTCGTCCAGGTCGTCGGTGTCGGCGTCGACCTCGGCGGCGGCCTCCGTCTTCGTCACCTCGTCGGTCTTGGTGAGGTCGGTGGCGCCCGTCTTCTCCTCGTCGGTCGTGGTCTCGGCACCCGTCGTGGCACCGGTCTCGTCAGCTGTCTTGGTTCCCATGTCCGGCACCGTACGGATCCTGTCTGAGAGGTTTCTTAACGTTGGCTGTGTGCGGTACGCGCGCGTGCGTCCCGCCACTCGGGCGCGAGAACGGACCACACCTCGAGGTCGTGCCGCACCCCACGATAGGGGTGCGTCTCGCGCCGGACTCCCTCCAGGGTCATCCCCAGCCGCCGGGCCACGTTCAGGCTGGGAGTGTTCCCCGCGGCGGCGATCCACTCGACGCGGTGGATACCGCGCTGCTCGATCGCGAAGTCGATGAGGACCCGCATCGCCCGGGTGACCAGGCCGCGTCCGGTGCCGGCGGGCTCCAGCCAGCAGCCGACCTCGCAGTTGCCGGTGTCGGCGTGGAAGTTCAGGAAGAGCACGCCGCCCACGAGCTGCCCGTTCAGCCACAGGCCGTGCAGGGATCCGGTGTCGGCGGCGCGCATGTCGGCGTACCGCTGGAGCATGGCCCGCGTGGACTCGACGTCCGTCTCCCTGGAGCCGAAGGCGATGAACTGCCCGATGAACTCCCGGCCCCGGTTCAGATGGGCCAGGAACTCCTCGGCGTGCCACGGCTCCAAGGGACGCAGTTCGGCTCCGTCGTCACCCAGCGATATCGCGTACATCCTCGTCGTCCCGCCCCTTCGCCAGTACGTCCGCCACCTCGGCGTCCGTCGCGGCGGCCAGCCTTTCATGGGCGGCACGGCACTCGGGCGGTTCGATGCTGATGCGGGGCATACGGCGGTCCAGCCAGCGCGGCAGCCACCAGTTGGCGCCGCCGAGTAGGTGCATGAGGGCCGGCACCAGCAGCGTACGGACCACGAAGGCGTCGAGGGCGACGGCGGCGGCGAGCGCGATGCCGAACATGGCGATCACGCGGTCGCCGCTGAGCACGAAGGCGAGGAAGACGGAGATCATGATGACCGCGGCGGAGTTGATCACCCGGCTGGTCTCGGCGAGGCCGACGCGGACGGCACGCCGGTTGTCGCCGGTCTCCAGCCACTCCTCGTACATCCGGCTGACCAGGAAGACCTGGTAGTCCATGGAGAGCCCGAAGAGGACGGACACCATGATCACGGGGAGGAAGGGTTCGATCGGCCCCGCGCGGCCGAGTCCGAGCAGTTCGCTCCCCCAGCCCCACTGGAAGATCGCGACGACGACGCCGAAGGCGGCGGCGACGGCGGCGACGTTCATCGCGGCGGCCTTCAGGGGGATGCCGACGGACCGGAAGGCGAGCAGGAGCAGCAGACAGCCGAGGCCGATGACGACGCCGACGAACACGGGCAGCTTGCCGACGATGACGTCGGCGAAGTCGTCGTAGCCGGCCGTCACCCCGCCGACCTGTACGTCGAGACCGGTGCCGGTCTCGGCGCGCGGGAGCACCTCGGTGCGCAGCCGGTCGACGAGGTCGCTGGTCCGCTGGGACTGCGGCGACGACTCGGGAACGATCGTGAAGTACGCGGTGTCGCCGCCGGTGTCGTACGTCACCGGTGTCACCGACGCGACGCCCTCGGTGGTGCGGATCGTCGCGTCCAGGTTGTCGAGGGCGAGCTTGTCCTCGGCGCCGCGAACCTGCGTGACGAGGGTGAGGGGGCCGTTCACACCGGGACCGAAGCCGTCGGCGAGGAGGTCGTAGGCCTGGCGTGTGGTCGACGCCTGCGGGTTGTTGCCCTGGTCGGAGGTGCCCAGGTGGAGCCCGAAGGTGGGCAGGGCGAGGGCCGTGATCACGGCCAGGGCGAGCGCGCCGAGCAGCTTGGGGTGGCGCTCCACGAACGCCGACCAGCGGGCGGCGAGCCCGGTCGGCAGTTCGGGCTGGGGCCCGTGTTCGGCGAGGTGGCGCCGCTCGCGCCGGCTGAGGGCGCGCATCCCGATGAGGGACAGCAGGGCGGGCAGCAGGGTCACGGAGGCGGCGACGGTGAGGACGACGGTCAGCGAGGCGGCGATCGCGACGCCGTTGAGGAAGCCGAGCCGCAGGATCAGCATGCCCAGCAGGGCGATGCAAACGGTGGCACCCGCGAAGACGACCGCCCGTCCGGTGGTGGCGACGGCGTTGGTGACCGCCTCCGTCACGGACAGCCCGCGTTTCAGGCCACGCCGGTGTCTGGTGACGATGAACAGCGCGTAGTCGATGCCGACCCCGAGCCCGATCAGCATCCCGAGCATGGGCGCGAAGTCGGCGACGGTCATCACGTGCCCGAGCAGCACGATCCCGGCGTACGCCGTGCCCACGCTGACCAGCGCGGTGGCGATGGGCAGCAGCGAGGCGGCGAGCGAGCCGAAGGCGAGGAACAGGACGACGGCGGCGACGACCACGCCGACCACCTCGGCGAGGTGTCCGCCGGACGACTCGGTGAGGCCGATCGCGCTGCCGCCCAGCTCCACCCGGAGCCCGTCGGTCGCGGCGTCCTTGGCGGCGCTGACGACGGCCTGTGCCTCGCCCGGGTCGATGGTCTCGGCCGGGTCGTCGAAGGTCACCGTGGCGTACGCCGTGTGTCCGTCCGCGCTGATCCGGGCGGCGCCCTGCTCGCCGTAGGGGCCGGACACGGCGGCCACGCCGGGCAGGGCCTCGATCCGGTCGAGGGCGCGGCTCATGGCCTGTTCGACGCCGGCGGCACGGACGGTTCCGGACGTGGTGTGCCAGACCACGGTGTCGCTGTCGCCGCCGAGGTCCGGGAAGCCGTCGCGCAGCAGCTGGGTGGCGCGGCCCGACTCGGTGCCGGGGACCTCGTAGTCGTTCGAGTAGGCGGAACCCGCGACGGCGGCGGCTGCGCTCACTCCGCCGAGGGCGAGGAGCCACAGGAGAACGACGACGAGGCGTCGTTGGACACACCAGCGTGCGAGGGCTGCCACGAACGTGCTCCCGGGGTCTGTTTTGTGGATCTTTGACCGGGAACAGTCGTCCATAAGACGTCATCGGATTACATGATGTGAACGGCCCGCAAAGAACGCATGAGCAATGTGAGGACCACTCTTGCAGGCGAAAGTGATCGTTTGACGCGTTCGTGGGCTTATTCACAGGAGTGCGAGACAGATCACAGGACAGTAACGGGCACTCTGTCACCTCAGTCGAACTGGTCGCCCAGCGCCATCACCATCACACCGGCGACCAGCAGCCACAAGGCCCGCCGGGTGCGTCCCCGGGACCCGAGAACCGACGCCAGCGCGCACACCACCGCACCGAAGGCGTAGGCGGCCGGGACCAGCGTGGGTGCGGAACCGGTCAGGCGGAGCGTCGACGCGGCGAGGCCCGCCAGCGCCAGCACCGCCCCGGTCGCCGCCGCCGTCCAGCGGGCCCGTCGGGCGTCCTCGGCCGGATCTCCGACGTCGTGCATCTCGGAATCACCGCGTCCACTCATGGCGGGCGAGCGTAGCGCGTCCCGCTGGGAAATCCGGATGCGGGGCCGGACGGCCGCCTGCTAGCTTCCGCAGGTCCCTCGTCCCCGCGGCTCCTCGCCGCCGGCCTGAGCAGGTGCGTTGTTTGAGCGTCCGACCGAGCTCCTCCGTATCCCTTTCCGCTTCCCCGGACTCAAGGAGCCCGTTCACCGATGCCCGACAACACCCCGAGGACCTCGAATGAGGACCTCGCCAAGCGGCTGACCCACGCCCGCTACCCGCGCAGCAACAGCTACGACGTCCGCTGGACCATCGAGAACCAGATGGGCCCGCACGCGCTGTGGCTGCTGGAGTGGCTCGCGCCCGCCCTCGGCCTCGACGCCCTGCGCCCCGGCGCCCGCGTCCTCGACCTGGGCTGCGGCCGGGCCATGACCTCGGTCTTCCTGGCCAGGGAGTACGACGCCCAGGTCACCGCGGCCGACCTGTGGGTCAAGCCCGACGAGAACGCTCAGCGGATCGCCGAGGCCGGTTTCGCCGACCGAGTACTCCCCGTGCACGCCGAGGCGCACGACCTGCCGTTCGCCGAGGGCAGCTTCGACGCCATGGTGAGCATCGACGCCTACCAGTACTTCGGCACCGACGACCTCTATCTGCCCACCCTGACCCGGCTGTTGAAGCCGGGCGGGCGGATCGGTGTCGTCGTACCCGCGCTGCGGGAGGAGCCGGAGGGCGCCGAGCCGCCCGAGCATCTCCGGCCGTGGTGGGAGCCCGACTTCTGGTGCTTCCACTCCCCCGACTGGTGGCGGCGCCACTGGACGCGCAGCGGGGCCGTCGAGGTCGAGGCGGCCGACTGGCAGCCGGACGGCTGGCGGGACTGGCTGCTGTGGTGCGACGTCGTCGCCGAGGAGAGCCCGGAGGAGTTCCATGTGCGGATGGCCCGCCAGTGCGCGGAGATGCTGCGGGTGGACGAGGGGCGCTCGCTGGGCTTCGTACGGCTCGTAGGACGCCGTCGCTGAGCTTCAGGACGCCACCTCCGAAAACGCGCCTGGGGGCCGCACCGTGACCGGTGCGGCCCCCAGGGGTCACTGCCTCGCGTCTCAGCCCTCGCTGACGCCCAGCTTCTCCAGGATCAGTTCCTTGACCCGAGCCGCGTCCGCCTGCCCCCGCGTGGCCTTCATGACCGCGCCGACCAGGGCGCCGGCCGCGGCCACCTTGCCACCGCGGATCTTGTCCGCGACGCCCGGGTTGCCGGCGATGGCCTCCTCGACGGCGGTCGTGAGGGCGCCCTCGTCGGAGACGACCTTCAGACCGCGCTTGTCGACGACCTCGTCCGGGGTGCCTTCGCCCGCGAGGACGCCTTCGATGACCTGACGGGCCAGCTTGTCGTTCAGGTCACCGGCGGCCACCAGCTTGGAGACCCGGGCGACCTGCTCCGGCGTGATCGCCAGCTCGTCCAGCGACGTGCCGGACTCGTTGGCGCTGCGGGCCAGTTCGCCCATCCACCACTTGCGGGCGGAGCCGGCGTCGGCACCGGCCTCGATGGTGGCGACGATCGGCTCCAGCGCACCAGCGTTGAGGATCGCCTGCATCTCCGTGCCGCTGATGCCCCACTCCTCGCGCAGGCGGTTGCGGCGGACCAGCGGCAGTTCCGGCAGCGACGTGCGGATCTCCTCGACCCACTCGCGTGTCGGGGCCACCGGCACCAGGTCCGGCTCCGGGAAGTACCGGTAGTCCTCGGCCTCCTCCTTCACGCGGCCCGAGGTCGTCGACCCGGTGTCCTCGTGGAAGTGCCGGGTCTCCTGGATGATCGTGCCGCCGCCGTTCAGGACGGCCGCGTGCCGCTGGATCTCGAAGCGGGCCGCCCGCTCCACGGACCGCAGCGAGTTGACGTTCTTCGTCTCGGAGCGCGTGCCGAACTTCTCCCGGCCGTGCGGGCGCAGCGACAGGTTCACGTCGCAGCGCATCTGGCCCATCTCCATGCGGGCCTCGGAGACGCCGAGCGCCTTGATGACCTCACGCAGCTCACGGACGTACGCCTTGGCCACCTCGGGAGCACGCTCGCCGGCGCCCTCGATCGGCTTGGTGACGATCTCGATGAGCGGGATGCCGGCGCGGTTGTAGTCGAGCAGCGAGTGCGAGGCGCCGTGGATACGGCCCGTCGCGCCACCGACGTGCATGGACTTGCCGGTGTCCTCCTCCATGTGGGCGCGCTCGATCTCCACACGGAAGGTCTCGCCGTCCTCCAACTGCACGTCGAGGTAGCCGTTGAAGGCGATCGGCTCGTCGTACTGGGAGGTCTGGAAGTTCTTCGGCATGTCCGGATAGAAGTAGTTCTTCCGGGCGAAGCGGCACCACTCGGCGATCTCGCAGTTCAGCGCGAGACCGATCCTGATCGCGGACTCGACGCCGGTCGCGTTGACGACCGGGAGCGAGCCGGGCATGCCGAGGCAGGTGGGGCACGTCTGCGAGTTGGGCTCGGCGCCCAGCTCGGTCGAACAGCCGCAGAACATCTTCGTCCTGGTGCCGAGTTCGACATGGACCTCAAGGCCCATCACGGGGTCGTACGACGCCAGCGCGTCCTCGTACGACACCAGGTCGGTCGTGGTGGTCACGGTGAAACTTCCCTCTCAGCCCAGCAGGACGTCGTCGTCGCCCAGCCGCTTCAGCTCGCGGTAGAGGATGGCGAGGCCGGTGACGATGGCGACGGCGGACACGGTGGCGTCGATCAGGACCAGGGTGTCCTTGTCGGCGCGGGCCTTCTTCAGCCGCTTGGCGACGCCGAACGCGCCGAACGCGGTCCCGGCGATGGACAGGTACGTACCGGACTTGGACTTCTTGAAGCCCTTGGCCTTGGTCAGTGCACTCACAGCGACGGAGCCTCCTCGATCAACGGGTGACCCCACCTTTCCACGAAGGCGGCCTCGACGGCGGCGCCGACCTTGTAGAGACGGTCGTCCTTCAGCGCCGGGGCGATGATCTGCAGCCCGACCGGGAGGTTGTCCTCCGGGGCGAGACCGCAGGGCAGCGACATGGCCGCGTTGCCCGCCAGGTTGGTCGGGATGGTGCACAGGTCGGCGAGGTACATCGCCATCGGGTCGTCGGCCCGCTCGCCGATCGGGAACGCGGTGGTCGGCGTCGTCGGGGAGACGATCACGTCGACCTGCTCGAAGGCCTTCTCGAAGTCGCGGGTGATGAGCGTACGGACCTTCTGGGCGCTGCCGTAGTACGCGTCGTAGTAGCCGCTCGACAGGGCGTACGTGCCGAGCATGATGCGGCGCTTGACCTCGGGGCCGAAGCCCGCCTCACGGGTGAGGGAGGTGACCTCCTCGGCCGAGTGGGTGCCGTCGTCGCCGGTCCGCAGGCCGTAGCGCAGGCCGTCGAAGCGGGCGAGGTTGGAGGAGCACTCGGAGGGCGCGATGAGGTAGTACGCCGACAGGGCGAGGTCGAAGGACGGGCAGTCCAGCTCGACGATCTCGGCGCCCAGCTCCTTGAGGAGGGCGACGGACTCGTCGAACCGCTGGATGACGCCGGCCTGGTAGCCCTCGCCGCGGAACTGCTTGACGACGCCGACGCGCATCCCGGCGACGCTGCCGTTGCGGGCGGCCTCGACGACCGGCGGGACCGGGGCGTCGATGGAGGTGGAGTCGAGCGGGTCGTGCCCGGCGATGACCTCGTGCAGGAGGGCCGCGTCCAGGACCGTACGGGCGCAGGGGCCGCCCTGGTCGAGGGAGGAGGAGAAGGCGACCATGCCGTAGCGGGAGACCGCCCCGTACGTCGGCTTCACGCCGACCGTGCCGGTGACGGCGGCCGGCTGACGGATGGAGCCGCCGGTGTCGGTGCCGATGGCCAGCGGTGCCTGGAAGGAGGCGAGCGCGGCGGACGAACCGCCGCCGGAACCGCCGGGGATCTTGGTGAGGTCCCAGGGGTTGCCCGTCGGGCCGTACGCGCTGTTCTCGGTGCTGGACCCCATGGCGAACTCGTCCATGTTGGTCTTGCCGAGGATGACGACGTCGGCGGCCTTCAGCTTCTTCGTGACGGTCGCGTCGTACGGCGGGATCCAGCCCTCGAGGATCTTCGAACCGACGGTCGTCGGGACGCCCTCGGTGGTGAAGATGTCCTTGAGCGCGAGGGGAACGCCGGCCAGCGGACCGAGCTTCTCCCCCCTGGCACGCTTCTCGTCGACGGCCCGGGCCTGGGCGAGAGCGCCCTCGCGGTCGACGTGCAGGAAGGCGTGCACCTTCTCGTCGACGGCCTCGATACGGGCCAGGTGGGCCTCGGCGACCTCGACCGCGGTGAGCTCGCCGGAGGCGATCTTCGCGGCGGTCTCGGCGGCCGTGAGCTTGATGATGGTGACGTTGTCCGTCATGGCGGTTAGTCCTCCCCCAGGATCTGCGGCACCTTGAAACGCTGCTGCTCCTGGGCCGGGGCGCCGGAGAGCGCCTGCGCGGGGGTGAGCGACGGACGGACCTCGTCGGCCCGCATGACGTTCGTCAACGGGAGCGGGTGCGAGGTCGGCGGTACGTCTTGGTCGGCGACCTCACTGACGCGGGCGACCGCGCCGATGATGTCGTCCAGCTGTCCCGCGAAGTGCTCGAGCTCTTCGGGCTTCAGCTCCAGACGCGCCAGCCGGGCGAGGTGGGCGACCTCCTCGCGCGTGATGCCAGGCATGCAGCGATCCTCAGGGGTGAGTGAGTGTGGTTTGGGGCCAATCCTATGGGGCGGCGGCCCGTGCCCGTGAAACGGTTTGGCGAGCGCTCGTCACACGTCCGTCCGCCGCCGACTTCCTGGGACGACTTCCAGTGGCCGCCGATGGCGGTCAGCCCCACGGGAGAGGGTCACCTGTCGGCGGGCTGAACGCGTGGGCGGGTGAGAGAAGGAAGTCACTCCGCGGCCGGCAACGCCGCCCGCGGCCGCTGCCACCCTCGCGACCCCCGCGCCCGCAGCCACGCCGTCGTCTCCTCCGGCGGCATCGCGGCCGCGACCAGCCAGCCCTGTACGGCGTCACAGCCCATGTCCCGCAGCCGCTCCCAGGTCTCGTCGTCCTCGACTCCCTCCGCGACGACGAGCAGGCCCAGGGAGTGCGCGAGGTCGACGGTGCAGCGCACGATCTCCGCGTCCTCGGTGTCGACGGCCAGCCGCGCGACGAACGAGCGGTCGATCTTCAGCTCGCTGACGGGGAGCCGGCGCAGGTGCACCAGCGAGGAGTAGCCGGTGCCGAAGTCGTCCAGGGACATCTTCACGCCGTGGCCGGTCAGCGCGGCCAGGGTGTCGGCGGCGCGCTGCGGGTCCTCCAGGAGGACGTGTTCGGTTATCTCCAGTTGGAGCGCTCCCGCCGGGACACCGTGACGGGCCAGCCGGGCGGCCACCGAACCCGCGAAGCCGGGCGTGTGGACGTCGCGCGGGGAGACGTTGACCGCGACCGGGACGAACAGCCCCTGCGAGCGCCACTCGGCGACCTGCGCGAGGGCCGTGTCCAGGACGTATTCCGTGAGGTAGGGCATCAGGCCCGAGGACTCGGCGATGGCGATGAACTCGTCCGGCGGGACCTTGCCGCGCTCGGGATGCACCCAGCGGACCAGGGCTTCGAGGCCGGCCACCTGTCCGTCGAAGCGGACCTTGGGCTGGTAGTGCAGCTGGACCTCGCGCGCGTCCAGGGCCCGGCGCAGATCGCCCAGCAGTCCGAGCCGGTCCGGGGTGTTGGAGTCCCGTTTGGACTCGTAGACCTCGACGCCCGTCCGGTCGCGCTTGGCCTGGTACATCGCGACGTCCGCCCGCCGCAGCAGCCCCTCGGCGTCGAGGGCGTGGTCCGGGAAGACGGCGACTCCGGCGCTGGCCTCCAGGACGAGGGTGAGGCCGTCGAGGTCGAGCGGGGAGCTGAGGGCGGCGACGAGGCCGCGGGCGACCCGGGTCGCGGAGGTCGTGGAGTCGGCGACCGGCAGTAAGACGGCGAACTCGTCGCCGCCGAGCCGGGCGGCCTCCGCACCGCGGGGCAGCGCCAGCCGGAGCCGGTCGGCTATCTGGAGGAGCAGCCGGTCACCGGCGAGGTGCCCCAGCGTGTCGTTGACCGACCGGAAGCGGTCCAGGTCGATCAGCATCAGGGCGGAGCGGGCGCCGATGCGTTCGGCGTCGTCCAGGGCCGTCCAGATGCGTTCCAGCAGCCACTGGCGGTTGGGAAGCCCGGTCAGGGGATCGCGCAGCTGTTCCTCCGCCCGGGCCCGGGCTATCCAGAGGGTGGAGTCGAGGGCGACGAGCGGGATGGCGAACATCGGCAGCAGGATGGGCTTGGCGGTGGCGACCACGCAGACCAGGGGTGCGATGCCGAGCAGCGCGACCGCGACCAATCCCTGTCTGACCAGGGCGGTGCGGGCGACGGTGGGCAGTCCGCCGGAGCGCGGGGCGTGCAGATACCAGCCCAGGGTGCGGGTGACCGCGAGGTAGGCGACCGCGACCAGCGCCACCTCGGGGGCGGTGTAGAGGGTCCACGTCTCCGGGTTCCAGGGGTGCTCGACGGAGGGCACCCGCCCGAACGCGCCCAGGACCAGGGCTCCGCCGCCGATGCCGAGGATGTCCACCGCGCCGTGCAGGACGCCCTGGCGCCAGCGTCCGCGGCGGGCCACGCCGACCAGCAGGACGACGGTGAGGCTGACCATTCCGGCGGGCACCCAGCCGTACAGCAGGAGGACGGCGAGGGTGAGGGCGGCGCCGGAGCCGGTGCCGCCCCACCAGCGGGCGCGGCCGAGTGCGACCAGGTGACCGACGATGACGCCGGTCAGCACGGCCAGCGCCCAGCCGACGGTGCCGGACGGGAAGAGCGCGTGGCCGTCGGTGAAGGCCCGGTAGAAGCCGGCGCCCAGGACGAACCCGGCCGCCGCGACGACCGCCGTGGGCAGTGCCGGCCAGGACAGGTGCCGTTCCCCCTCGGCGTCCTGCTGCCCGGACGTGCGTTCGGCGGTGTGCCGGGGGGAGCTCGGACCATCGGTCTGCGTGTAGGGTCCGGCCGGGTAGTGTCCGGCGGGACGCCCCTCCGCGCCGGGACGCTCCGCGGGCCGCCCGCTCCGCATGCCCTCGCGCCATGCGCCGACCATCCGGCGCAGGCGCAGCCGTGTATCCGGGGCGGCGCTCTCGCTCGGTTCCATTCCCGTCCCTCTCACAGCCGGCGGTGCCCACGCCACGCGACCCGATGCCCGACAACCTTCGACGGCGCCGCGTTGGAAAACCCTTCCCCGTGCTCTTCGAAGCTCTTCAAGAGCAAAGGGATGCCCCGACCGCAGCTGGGCACGGCAGGCGCACATCTCAACAGTAGGCCGCAGAAGGCTTCCACGGGCACCGGTCTTCGACGGTTGCCCGAATGCGCCCCGGCCACCCGTATGCATCTGGTATGCGCCGATCGGGTGGCCTTCAACCGCTGCTCCTCGCTACTCCTGAGCCGGAAGGGCGACTTCGGCCGCCGCCTCCGGGCCCTGTTCCAGCAGGACGCCGAAGCCGTCCTCGTTCAGCACGGGCACCTTGAGCTGCATCGCCTTGTCGTACTTCGAACCTGGATTGTCACCCACTACGACGAAAGACGTCTTCTTCGAAACAGAACCGGTCACTTTCGCGCCACGAATTTGCAACGCCTCTTTGGCGCCATCGCGGGTGAAGCGCTCGAGTGTGCCGGTCACGACGACGGTGAGCCCTTCGAGCGGACGCGGGCCCTCGTCCTCGCCGGAGCCCTCCTCCTCCATCCGGACGCCGGCGGCCTTCCACTTGCGCAGGATCTCCTGGTGCCACTCCTCGGAGAACCACTCTTTGAGTGATTTCGCGATGATCGGTCCGACGCCGTCGGTGCCCGCGAGCTCCTCCTCGGAGGCCTGCTCGATGCGGTCCACGGAGCGGAACTCGCGGGCCAGCGCCTCGGCGGCGACCGGGCCCACGTGACGGATCGACAGGCCGGTGAGGACGCGGGCGAGCGGGCGCTGCTTCGCGGCTGCGATGTTCTCCAGCATGGAGAGCGCGTTCTTCCTCGGCTCGCCCTGCTGGTTGGCGAAGACGGTGGCGACCTTCTCCTCGCCGGTCTTCGGGTCACGCTTGGGCAGGCCGCTGTCCTGGTCGAGGACGTACGCCTTGATGGGCAGCAGCTGCTCGATGGTGAGGTCGAACAGGTCACCCTCGTCGGACAGCGGCGGCTCGGCGGGCTCCAGCGGCTTGGTGAGGGCCGCGGCGGCGACGTACCCGAAGTGCTCGATGTCCAGCGACTTGCGGCCCGCGAGATAGAACAGACGTTCGCGCAACTGGGCGGGGCAGGTGCGGGCGTTCGGGCAGCGGAGGTCGATGTCGCCCTCCTTCATCGGCCTCAGCGGTGTGTCGCACTCGGGGCACTTCGACGGCATGACGAAGGGCTCCTCGCTGCCGTCGCGCAGGTCGACGACCGGGCCGAGGATCTCCGGGATGACGTCACCGGCCTTGCGCAGCACCACGGTGTCGCCGATCAGCACGCCCTTGGCCTTGACGACGTCCTGGTTGTGCAGGGTCGCGAACTCCACCTCGGAGCCCGCGACGGTGACCGGTTCGACCTGGGCGTACGGAGTGATCCGGCCCGTACGGCCCACGCCCACGCGGATGTTGATGAGCTTGGTGTTCACCTCTTCGGGCGCGTATTTGTATGCGATCGCCCAGCGCGGGGCGCGCGAGGTGGAGCCCAGCCGGCCCTGGAGCGGGATCTCGTCGAGCTTGACCACGACTCCGTCGATCTCGTGCTCCACGGAGTGCCGGTTCTCGCCGTAGTACGCGATGAACTCCCGTACGCCGTCGAGGCCGTCGACCACCTTGTTGTGCCGGGAGGTGGGCAGGCCCCAGGTCTTCAGCAGGTCGTAGCCCTGGGACAGGCGGGTCATGCCGTCGAAGCCCTCCAGGGCTCCGATGCCGTGCACGACCATGTGCAGGGGGCGGGTGGCGGTGACGCGCGGGTCCTTCTGGCGCAGCGAACCGGCCGCCGCGTTGCGCGGGTTGGCGAAGGGCTTGTCGCCGGCCTCGACCAGGCGGGCGTTGAGCTCCTCGAACTTCTCCATCGGGAAGTAGACCTCGCCGCGGATCTCCACGAGGTCGGGGACGCGGTCGCCGGTCAGACGGTCCGGGATCTCCGCGATCGTACGGACGTTGGGCGTGATGTCCTCGCCGGTGCGGCCGTCGCCCCGGGTCGCCGCGCGCGTGAGGCGGCCTTGCCGGTAGGTCAGGTTGACGGCGAGACCGTCGACCTTCAGCTCGCACAGCAGGTGGTAGTCGGGGGCGCCGACGTCCTTGGCGACGCGCTCGGCCCAGGCGGCGAGCTCCTCGTCACTGAAGGCGTTGTCCAGCGAGAGCATGCGGGAGCGGTGCTGGACCGCCGTGAACTCCGTCGCGTACGCCCCCGCGACCTTCTGGGTCGGCGAGTCCGGTGTGCGCAGCTCCGGGTGCTCCTCCTCCAGCGCCTCCAGGGTGCGCAGGAGCTTGTCGAACTCCGCGTCGCTGACGACCGGAGCGTCCTTCACGTAGTACCGGAAGCGGTGCTCCTCGATCTGCTCAGCGAGCTGCGCGTGCTTCTCCCGTGCCTCGGCGGGCACCGTCGTCTCCGCCTGCTCTTCGCCGGCCACCGTGTTGTCCTCCCGTTACTCTGGGTTGTCCGCGAGGGATCTCGCCGCCCGGACGCAGTGGGCGAGGGCCTCGCGCGCGTACGCGGGTGACGCCCCCGCGAGTCCGCACGCCGGCGTCACCGTGACCGCCTCTCCGAGAAGCCCCGGGTGCAGCCCCAGCCTGCGCCACAACGTCCTGACACCCATGACGCTACCGGCAGGGTCTGACAACGGGCCGTCCGTGCCCGGCACGACACCGGCGAAGAGCCGGGTGCCGCCTTCCACCGCCTCACCGATCACGTCGTCGTCACGCTCGGTGAGGAGCGAGAGGTCGAAGGAGACGGCCGCCGCGCCCGCCCGGCGCAGCAGGGCGAACGGGACGTCCGGTGCGCACGAGTGGACCACGACCGGGCCACCGCCGTGAACCCCGATGACCTCCCGGAGCGTGGCCTCGACGGCCTGGCGGTCGGGGACGCGGTAGGTGCGGTAGCCGCTGGCCGTCCTCACCTGACCGCGCAGTACGGCGATGAGGGAGGGTTCGTCGAGCTGCAGCACGATCTGGGCGCCGGGTACGCGGCGTCGCACGTCCGCGAGATGCTCCCGCAGGCCCTCGGTGAGCGAGCCGGCGAGGTCGCGGTAGGCGCCGGGGTCGGAGAGGACGGCCTCGCCGTTCTTCATCTCGAGGGCGGCGGCGAGGGACCACGGTCCGACGGCCTGCACCTTGAGCTGCCCCTCGTAGCCCTGGGTGAACTCCTCCAGTGCGTCGAGGTCCTGGACGAGCCACGACCGGGCTCGCCTGGTGTCCCGTCCCGGGTGGTCGCCGAGCCGCCAGCCGCTGGGCTCCACGCGCGCGTACATCTCGACGAGCATCCCGGCGGTCCGGCCGATCATGTCGGCGCCGGGGCCGCGGGCGGGAAGCTCGGGCAGGAACGGGAAGTCGTCGAAGGATCCGGTGGCGGTCTTGGCGGCCTCCAGGGCGTCGACGCCGGGGAGGGAGCCGATGCCGGTGGCGGGGGCGAAGCTGAAATCTGCGGTCACATGGGAAGCCTACGTAGGTGGTCGGGGTCGGGGTCGGGTGCACCGGTGCGGGGCCGGTTTCCCGCCCCCGCCGCCCCTGCCCGTCCCGTCCCCGGGGGCGGAGCCCCCGGGAACGTGCACCCTCAGGGACGCGCGTCCCTCAGCGGCCCGGGCGGACCGTCAGGTCGTTGATTTCCGCGTCCCTCGGCAGGTCCAGGGCCACGAGGATCGTCGTCGCCACCGACTCGGGGTCGATCCACTGCGACGGGTCGTACCGCTTGCCCTCCTGCTGGTGGACCTTGGCCTGCATGGGGCTGGCCGTGCGGCCGGGATACACCGAGGTGACGCGGACGCCGTTCGCGTGCTCCTCGTGGCGCAGCGAGTCCGCCAGCGCCTTCAGGCCGTGCTTCGACGCGGCGTACGCCGACCAGTCGGCGTGGGCGTTCAGGCCGGCGCCGGAGTTCACGAACACCACGTGACCGTGCGTGGCACGGAGTTGCGGCAGGAAGTGGCGGGTCAGCTCGGCGGGCGCGACGAGGTTGACGTTGAGCTGGTGGCGCCAGGACTTGGGGGTCAGCTCGCCCACCGGGCCGAGGTCGACGACCCCGGCGATGTGCAGCAACGAGTCCACGCGGTCCGGAAGAGACTGGTGGGAGAACGCCCAGCTCAGCTTGTCGGGGTCCGCGAGGTCGCCCACCAGCGTCTTCGCGCCGGGGAACTCCGCGGCCAACTCCTTCGCGCGGCCCGCGTCGCGCGCGTGCAGCACGAGTTCGTCCCCGCGCGCGTGCAGGCGGCGGGTCACGGCCGCGCCGATGCCGGATCCGGCTCCGGTGATCACATGAGTAGCCATGTCCGCCATGCTCGCATCAGGGCCGCCTCATGCGACGCCCCGGCTCTCCTCCAGGTACGCCAGCGCCCCCACCGGCTCCTCCGCGAAGAACACCAGGTCGGTCAGCGGGCGTGGCCGGAAGCCCTCGTCCTCCATGCGGCGGAACTGCTCCTTGAGGCCGTCGTAGAAGCCCGCGGTGTTGAGGAGCACCACCGGCTTGTCGGTGTGGCCGTGCTTCTTCAGTTCCAGGATGTCGGTCGCCTCGTCGAGCGTGCCGGTGCCGCCGACCATGATGACGACCGCGTCGGCGTTCTCCAGGAGGAGCTTCTTGCTCCCCCACTGCCTTAAGGGCGTGGGGGGACCCCCATGGCCAGGTCGCGCGCGACGACCATCTCGTCGGCTCCCCGACGTGCCTTGGCCGCCAGGAACTCCACGGTGACGCCCAGCAGCCGGCCGCCCGTCTCCTGCACCCCGTCGGCGACCACCTTCATCAGCCCGACGTCGGAGCCGCCCCACACCAGGGTGTGCCCGCCCTTGCCGATCAGCTTCGCGAACTCCCGCGCGGGACGGGTGTATCGCTCGTCGAGGTCGGCCGCGGAGAGGAAGACGCAGATTCGCATGAAGCCACCGTAGCCGGGAAGAACCGGCGGCCCGCGAGCGCTGTTCCGGTATGGCCCATGGACACACGATCACCATCGAGCAGGGCACGCAGCGCGTACGGGTCGTCCACGACGACCAGGTGCTGGCGGAGACCGACCGGCCCCTCCTCCTGCGGGAGACGGGCTGTCCGGTGCGCTACTACATCCCGCCCGAGGACGTCCGGCTCGACCTGCTGACGCCCTCCGAGACGCACACGTACTGCCCGTTCAAGGGCACCGCCTCGTACTGGTCGCTGCCGGACGCGGCCGACCTGGTCTGGGCGTACCCCGACCCGAAGCCGGACGTGGCCGGCATCAAGGACCACCTCTGCTTCTACGAAGTGGAAGTGTCGTGACCGATTAGACCGGTGTCGTCCGGCAGTCTTCACAAGCATGGACAAGAAGACGACTTCACAGGACGGCACCTCCCTCGCGTACGAGAGCACCGGTCAGGGCCCCGCGGTCATCCTCGTCAGCGGGGCCATGTCGACGGGTGCGACGGTGGCGCCGCTGGCCGTGCCTCTGTCCGGGCGTTTCAGCGTCGTCTCGTACGACCGCCGGGGCCGCGGCGCGAGCGGCGACACGGCTCCGTACGCGGTGGAGCGTGAGGTCGAGGACCTCGCGGCGCTGATCGAGGCCGCGGGCGGCGAGGCATCGCTGTACGGGATCTCCTCGGGCGGCGCGCTCGCGCTGCACGCGGCGGCGAGCGGGCTGCCGGTGCGCCGGGTCGCGGTGTACGAGCCGCCGTTCGCCGTGTACGAGGGCGGGGCGAAGGAACGCGCCGAGTACACCCGGGCTCTGACCGAGGCGCTCGCACAGGACCGGCGCGGGGACGCGGTGGAACTGTTCCTGCGGCTCACCGGGCTGGCCGAGGAGATGATCCAGGGCGCACGCCAATCCCCCATGTGGCCCGGCATGGAGGCCGTCGCGCCGAGCCTCGCCCACGACAACGCCGTGATGGGCGACGGCCTGGTCCCCCGGGACCTGCTGGCCTCGATCACCGTCCCCGTCCTGGCCGTCGCGGGCGGCGCGAGCCCCGACTGGATGCGCGAGGCGACGCAGCAGGTCGCGGACGCGGCACCCGAGGGCACCTACCGGGTGCTGGAGGAGCAGACCCACATGGTGGACCCGAACGCCCTCGCACCCGTCCTGACGGACTTCTTCGCCCAGTGAGCCCAGGTGCCGGCCGGAGCCGAGTCCCAGCCAAACCCGGCGCCCCGAACCGAGTCGAGCGGGCCCGGGCCAAATCGTCCAGCCCTGGCCGAGCCTGAGAAAACCCGGGTGATCCCGAGTCGAGCCCGAGCGAACCCCGGCGACCCGAGCCGAGTCAGCCCGAGCCAACCCCGGCGACCGAGCCCAGTCAGCCCGAGCCAACCCCGGCGACCGAGCCGAGCCAGCCCGAGCCAACTCCGGCGACCCGAGCCGACCCGGAGCCGATCCCGGCCGCCCCGGGTCGACCCCGAACCGAGTCCGGCCGCGCCCGGTGGCTCCTCCGTTTACGCGACGCCCGCCGTCGCCCGCACCGTGGTCGCGATCGTCGCCGATCCCACCACGCGCGTGCCGTCGTACAGGACGATCGCCTGGCCGGGGGCCACGCCGCGGACCGGCTCCGCGAACGAGACCTCCAGGGTGGCGTCGACCACCTCGGCGGTGACCTCGGTCTCGCCGCCGTGGGCGCGCAGTTGGGCGGTGTAGGTGCCGGGGCCGGTCGGGGCGGCCCCGCACCAGCGCGGCTTGATCGCCGTCAGCCCGGTCACGTCCAGCGCGGCCGCCGGGCCGACCGTCACCGTGTTGTTCACCGGTGAGATGTCGAGGACGTAGCGCGGCTTGCCGTCGGCGGCGGGGGTGCCGATGCGCAGGCCCTTGCGCTGGCCGATGGTGAAGCCGTACGCACCCTCGTGGGTGCCGAGCCTGGCGCCGGACTCGTCGACGATGTCGCCCTCCGCCTTGCCGAGGCGATTCGCCAGGAAGCCCTGGGTGTCGCCGTCGGCGATGAAGCAGATGTCGTGCGAGTCGGGCTTCTTGGCCACCGCGAGGCCCCTGCGCTCGGCCTCCGCGCGGATCTCGTCCTTGGTCGTCGTCGTATCGCCGAGCGGGAACATCGCGTGCGCGAGTTGCCGGTCGTCCAGGACGCCGAGGACGTACGACTGGTCCTTGGCCATGTCGGAGGCACGGTGCAGCTCGCGGGTGCCGTCGTCCCGCACGATCACCTGGGCGTAGTGGCCCGTGCAGACCGCGTCGAAGCCGAGTGCGAGGGCCTTGTCGAGCAGGGCGGCGAACTTGATCTTCTCGTTGCAGCGCAGGCAGGGGTTCGGGGTGCGGCCGGCCTCGTACTCGGCGACGAAGTCCTCGACCACGTCCTCGCGGAAGCGGTCGGCGAGGTCCCACACGTAGAACGGGATGCCGATGACGTCCGCGGCGCGGCGGGCGTCGCGGGAGTCCTCGATGGTGCAACAGCCACGCGCGCCCGTGCGGAACGATTGCGGGTTCGCCGAGAGGGCGAGGTGGACGCCGGTCACGTCGTGTCCGGCCTCGGTCGCGCGGGCGGCGGCGACGGCGGAGTCGACCCCGCCCGACATGGCGGCGAGGACGCGGAGAGGGCGGATGGGCTGCGTGGTGTCAGTCATAACCCTTCAAGAGTAAGGGGGCTCGGGAACCGGAGCCCACGAGTATCCGTTCACGATCACATGGGGGCGAACCAAGCAGGCAAGGACAAGGCCGCCGGTGCGGACACGGACCGGCGGATCGGCCGGCGTGCGCTGCTGATCGGCGGTACGGCGGCCGCGGCGGGCACGGCGGTGCTGGCCCGTGACGAGCTGGCGCGCCTGTGGTGGCGGGCGCCCGGCGTGGAGAAGCCGCGCAAGGAGGGCGAGGTCGACTACGCCGGGGCGCGCTGGGTGGCCGCGTCCGACGCGAACTGGCGGCGGGCGGACCGTCCGGACGACTACGGCATAGACATGGTGGTCATCCATGTCACCCAGGGCAGCTTCGACAGCGCGGTGAAGGTCTTCCAGGACCCCGGACACGGCGCGGCCGCGCACTACATCGTCCGCAAGGACGGGCACATCGCGCAGATGATCCGCGAGCTGGACGTGGCGTACCACGCGGGCAACCGCGACTACAACGAACGCAGTGTCGGCATCGAGCACGCGGGGTTCGTCGACCGGCCGCAGGACTTCACGGACGAGATGTACGAGGCGTCGGCCCGGCTCACGGCCCGGATATGCGCGCGCTACGACATCCCGGTCGACCGTGAGCACGTCATCGGCCATGTGGAAGTGCCGGGCACGGACCACACCGATCCCGGGAAGCACTGGGACTGGGACCGGTACATGAAGCTCGTACGACAGGCTCGTACGGCGGTGGCCTGAGGGGTCCTGTGCGGTCCTGAGGGGTTCTTGGCGGACCCGGGGAGGGTCCTACGTCAGTCCCGCCGCGCGTGCCCGCTCCACCGCCGGCCCGATCGCCTTGGCGACGGCCTCGACGTCGGCCTCCGTGGAGGTGTGGCCAAGGGAGAAGCGGAGGGTGCCGCGGGCCAGATCGGGGTCGGTGCCGGTGGCGAGGAGGACGTGGCTGGGCTGGGCGACGCCCGCGGTGCAGGCGGAGCCGGTGGAGCACTCGATGCCCTGGGCGTCCAGGAGGAGCAGCAGGGAGTCGCCCTCGCAGCCCGGGAAGGTGAAGTGGGCGTTGGCCGGCAGGCGGCCGCCGCGAGATGGGTCGCCGCCCAGGATGGCGTCGGGGACCGCCTTGAGGACCTCCTCGACCAGGCTGTCGCGCAGGGTGCCGACCTCGCGCTCGAACCACTCGCGTTGTTCGGCGGCGAGCTTGCCGGCGACCGCGAAGGAGGCGACGGCGGGGACGTCGAGAGTGCCGGAGCGGACGTGCCGCTCCTGGCCGCCGCCGTGCAGGACGGGGACGGGGGTGTGCTCACGGCCCAGGAGCAGGGCGCCGATGCCGTACGGGCCGCCGATCTTGTGGGCCGAGACCGTCATCGCGGCGAGGCCACTGGCGGCGAAGTCGACGGGGATCTGGCCGAAGGCCTGGACGGCGTCGGCATGCAGGGGGACGTCGAACTCGGCGGCCGCTTCGGCGAGTTGGCGGATCGGCAGGACCGTGCCGATCTCGTTGTTCGCCCACATGACGGTGGCGAGGGCGACGTCGTCGGGGTTGCGGGCGATGGCCTCGCGCAACGCCTCGGGGTGGACCCGGCCGTACGCGTCGACCGGGAGGTACTCGACCGTGGCGCCCTCGTGTTCGCCCAGCCAGTGGACGGCGTCCAGGACGGCGTGGTGCTCGACGGGGCTCGCGAGGACCCGGGTGCGGGCCGGGTCGGCGGCGCGGCGGGACCAGTACAGGCCCTTGACGGCGAGGTTGTCGGCCTCGGTGCCGCCGGAGGTGAAGACGACCTCGCTGGGGCGGGCGCCGAGCGCCTCCGCGAGGGTCTCGCGGGCCTCCTCGACGGTTCGCCTCGCTCGGCGACCGGATGCGTGGAGGGAGGAGGCGTTGCCGGTGGTGCCCAGGTGCGCGGTGAGTGCCTCGACTGCCTCGGGAAGCATCGGGGTGGTCGCGGCGTGGTCGAGGTATGCCATGGTGACGCCGATTCTACGGGGCCGAGGGTCGGGCCTCGGCGGGGCGTCTCGCGGTGGCGGATCGGGCACCGGTGCGGTCAGAAGCTCCAGGACACCGAGCTGTCCATCTGCATGAACGCCAGCAGGACCAGCAGGTCGGCGACCCCGAGCCCCATGCCCAGGTAGGCGCGGCCCTTGCGGGTCGTGCCACGCCACAGGGAGGCGGCCGCCAGGACGATGGCGGTCGGGCCCAGGACGATGTTGAGAACGAGAAGGCCGAGCAGGCCGAGGACGAAGGACGCGACGGCCATGCCGTCGGCGTCGCGGAAACCGGTGCGGCGGGTGGCCGGTGCGGTGAGATGCATGGCGGGTCAGCTCCTGGAAGTCGCAGCAGTCGTAGGACGGTTGGTCAGTGGGTGGTGCCGCGGCGGCGGCCGTGGCGCTCGCGGATCGCGAAGATGCCGAGCCAGACGGCGATCACGACGGCGGCGACGGCGGTGAAGCCGAACGGCGCGTGCGCGACGGTGCCGAGGACGACACCGAGCAGCAGGAGTGCGGCGACGAGGAACAGCATGGGTGGGACCCCCTCCGACGAGATGACGCTCGATGCCACTCGTGGCGATCGATGACGACTCCCGTCATGTCTCGTTACGTTTCGGTGAACAGTTGTAGTTACACTTGTTCACTGACTTCCCAGTCTAGCGCCTCCTACGACTTTCCAATTACAGAGAACAGTTGTTAACTGCATGGCATGAGTCACACCCTCGGCATCCGGCAGGCACAGAAACAGAAGACCCGGCAGTCACTCCTCGACGCCGCGTTGGAACTGCTGGAGGAGCAGAGCCTGAGCAGTCTCGGTCTGCGCGAGGTCACCCGTGCCGTCGGCGTCGCCCCCACGGCCTTCTACCGGCACTTCCGCTCCACCGCGGATCTCGGCGTGGCCCTGGTCGAGGAGGCGCTGGGCAGCCTGCACCCGATGATCCGGACGACGGTGTCCGGGGCCGACGACCACGACCAACGCATCACACGCGCTGTCCAGTTGATCGCCCGTCATGTGGCCGAGTACCCCGCACATGTCCGTTTTATCGCCCGGGAGCGACACGGCGGAGTCCAGCCGGTGCGAGAGGCGATACGCGAACAACTGGCCCGGTTCGGCGAGGAGGTGAAGGCCGAGCTGGCCAAGGACCCCGAGTCCGCGGGCTGGAGCGAGGACGACCTGCTCATGCTGGCCAACCTGTACGTCGACCAGATGCTGATCACCGCCTCCCTGTTCCTGGAGTCGCTGGACGCCTCCGAGGAGGAGCGCGAGCGGGTCGTCCAGGTGGCCACCCGGCAGCTGCGCCTGATCAGCGTCGGCCGTGATCACTGGCTGGACTGAGCCCGGGCCTCGCGTGGGACAGGGGCGGCACCCCGTCGCCGGGTGTGCCGCCCCTGTCCCACGCGAGGCCCGGTCGTCGGTGCCACGACGTCCGGACTCGGCCCCGCCTCGTCTACCGGCTCGGGCTGCCGCTCGGCAGTGCGCCGCCACCACCCGGACCGCCACAGCCGCCGCCCTGCCCCCCGCCGGGGCCGCCCTGCCCTCCGCCGGGCCCGCCGGAAGACCCGCCGCTCGGCATGCCGGAGGGGGTGCCGGACGGCTTGGCGGTGGCGTCGCCGGTGGGGGCGCCCGACGGGGCGCCGCTCGGCCGCCCCGACGGGTTGCCGCTCGGCGCGCCGGACGGTGGCTGACAGCTCTGCTGCCCGGAGTTGCCGCTGTTCGAGGACGAGGACGAGGAGTCGCCCGCACCGCAGGCCAGGAGGGCGAGGGGCGAGAGCGCCAGCAGGGCGACGGCGGGAACGAGACGCACACGCTTCATGAGGAACAACTCCAGAAAGGATGAGGGAGTCCTGAGGCGGGCACTCAACCAACGTCTCTTAGGGCTTCGTTGGGCCCGCCCTGTCCCTGGCCTGTGCGTAAGGCAAAGCGCGGCTCACGAGATTCGTGTGACCTGGGGTTCCCTTTCCGCCCGTCACCTGCTCGCTGGTACAGGTCCGTGACAGAGGCGCCGCGCGGGCCAGTTCTCGCGCACTTCCGGCGGGGAGGGCCTCCACCCGGTCGGCGAACTGGAGCAGTTGGCGGCCCTCGCCGACGTACGGCCCGCGCGGGGGGCGTTCGACCTGCCGGGCCGGACCCCTCAGCCGAGCCTGACCCGGGCCAGCTGCCGCGACTGTGCGACCAGCCGGTCGGCGCTGTCCCAGACCTCGGCGTCCTCCTCCAGGAAGCCGCCGGCGAGGTTGCGGGTGGTGATCGAGACACGCAGCGGGCCCGGGGCCGGGCGGCACCGGATGTGGACCGTCAGTTCGACCGTGGGCACCCAGCCCGACAGGCCGATCTCGAAGGCGGTGGGCGGCAGCGCGTCGACCGCGAGGAGCAGCGAGAGGGGGTCGGCGTCACGGCCGTCGGCGAGCCCGAACCAGGCCCGCATCTCCCCCTTGCCGGAGGGCGCTCCGAGCGCCCAGCCCAGCGTCGACGGGTCGAGCTTCAGCATCAGCCGGTCGGCGATCGCCGAGCTGCCGTCGACGGGGGCCGGCCCGTCCTCCGGTCCGAAGCACTGGTCCAGGGGCGGGAAGGCGGGCGGCTCGGCCGTCGTGCGGACGTCGTCCGGCAGCGAGTCCAGGTCACCGTAGGAGGCGAGCACACGGATGCGTTCGACCTCGCGGCCCTGGTCGTCGTACTGGAAGAGGGAGGCCTGGCCGGTCGACAGCGTGCGGCCGGTGCGGACGACGTCCGTGCGGACGACCGCCGGGCCCGGCTGGGACGCGGTCAGGTAGTGCGCGGAGATGCTGAACGGGTCGGCGTGCGGCAGGGCGTCGGCGAGCGCGCGGCCCAGGACGGCGAGCAGGTAGCCGCCGTTGACGGCGCTGATGATCGTCCAGCCGGCGGAGAGGTCGATGTCGTAGACCCCGGGTTCGCGCAGGGTGAGGGCGGTGTCCCGGTCGAACTCGCTGTCGCCGATGACGGCGCGCACGGTAGCTGTCTCTGGCATGCCTGAACGGTACAACAGGTGATTACTAAGCGGTAGCTTTCTTCGTTACGGCGGTATGACGCCGATCGCGGCGCCTCAGGTGAGGCTAGGGAAATTTTTCGGTAAGTGTCCCCACACATCCGTCAACCCGGACCCTCGTCCGGCCCTCTCCCCAGACATGAGCCTCACCGGGACTTCGTTCCTCTACACCCTGATCGCGACGGCCGTCGCCGCCCTCGCGCTGCCGCTCATCCTGTGGTCACGGATGCGGGGACACCGGGCCCTGCGCGTCTCGGCCCGGGTGCTGATGCTGCTGTTCGCGCAGGGCACGGCGGTCGCCCTGGTCTTCACACTGGTCAACAACCAGAACAACCTCTACGACAACTGGGCCGACCTCCTCGGCACCGGCGACCACGTCCAGCAGGCCGTGGACCTGGGCGCCGACGGCACCGGAGGGATCGCGCTGCAGCGGCTGCCCAAGGTCCGGCAGACGTTCACGCGGGCCGGCGGCGTACGCGTCACGCAGCTCAAGGGCCGGGTGTCAGGCGTGAACGCCGAGGTCTACGTCTGGCTGCCGCCGCAGTACGGCGAACCCGCCTACCGGCACCACAGATTCCCGGTCGTCGAGCTGCTGTCGGGCTATCCCGGCTCGGCGAAGGCCTGGTTCGGGTCCCTGCACGCCGACGAACAGCTGCTGCCGCTGATGCGCGATGGCGAGGTGGCGCCGTTCATCCTGGTCGCCCCGCGCACCAACCTGCTGGCCGGCGTGGACCCGGGTTGCGCCAACATCCCGGGCACGGTGAACGCGGACAGCTGGCTCAGCGTGGACGTGCCGAGAATGGTCATGGACAACTTCCGTACCCAGTCCGCCCCCGCGGGCTGGGCGGTGGCCGGGTACTCGGCGGGCGCGCACTGCGCGGCGAAGCTCGCCGTCGCGCACCCCGACCGCTACCGGGCCGCGGTCAGCCTGTCCGGGTACAACGACCCGATCGGCGAACGCGGTTCGCTGCCTGCCCAGAACCCCGTCCTGCGCGACGCGAACAACCCCTATCTGCTGCTGCGCAAGGCCCACACCCCGCCCGCGGTCGCGCTCTACCTCTCCGGTCAGCCACACGACGGCTACGAGGCGGCCGTGGCCCTCGAACAGGTGGCGAAGGCGCCGACGACCGTGCACGTGGTCTACGTCCCGAAGAGCGCGGGCGGCCACACCATGGCCCTGTGGCGGCCGCAGGTGGTGCCCGCCTTCCGCTGGCTGACCGAACAACTGGGCCTGGGAGCCGCTACTCCTCCCGCACGGTCGACCGGCGGTTCCACGCACGCGGCGCTCGCCAGTGGAACCGCATGGCGAGCAGCCGCAGAACGAAGGCGGTGACGACCGCGAGTGAGCTGGTGAGCGGGTTGAGGACGTCGTAGTGGATGCACAGGACGACCAGGGTGGCGCCGACCATCGCCGGGACCGCGTACAGGTCGCGGTCCCAGCGCAGCAGCGAGGGCACCTCGTTGGCGAGCACGTCCCGCAGCACACCACCCCCGACCGCTGTGGCCAGACCCAGGGCCGCCGACTGGGGCAGGCCGAGCCCGTACTCGTACGCCTTCGTCGTGCCGGCGACACAGAACAGGCCGAGGCCGGCCGCGTCGAAGACGTTCACGCCGGCCTGGATGCGTTCCACGTGCGGGTGCAGGAAGAAGACCAGGAGGGCGGCGAGCAGCGGGGTGACGAAGTACCCGAGGTCCGTGAAGGCGGCGGGCGGTACGGCCCCGATGATCAGATCGCGGAACAGCCCGCCGCCCAGCGCGGTGACCTCGGCGAGGACGGCGATGCCGAAGACGTCGAAGTTCTTGCGGACGGCCAGCAGGGCGCCGGAGATGGCGAAGACGAAGATGCCGATCAGGTCGAGCGTGTGCTGGACGGACGGGCTGAACAGTTGCTGAAGCACCCTGACATTCTCACCCAGCACCGAGCCCCCGCCTTGCGATGGAAGGCGGGGGCTCGGTTGTGGGCTACTTGTCGTTGGTGTCCTTGGTGGCGTCGGCGTCCTTGGTGACGCCGGTCTCCTTGGAGACCTCCGCCGCCACCGCCGCCGACGTCTCCGCCGACTCCGCCAGCACCTCGTCCGCGACCAGCTCGGCCGCCTCCTTGGCGACCGTCAGCAGCACGGTGTCCTGCGGGGCCTGGTCCTCGAAGTTCTCCGGGTGGTGACAGGCGACCTGCTGGCCGGGCTTCAGCTCGACGAGCGGCGGCTCGGTCGTCTTGCAGATCTCCGTCGCCTTCCAGCACCGGGTGTGGAACCGGCAGCCGCTCGGCGGCGAGATCGGCGAGGGCACGTCGCCCTTGAGCAGGATGCGCTCGCTCTTGGCCGACTTGCGGCGCGGGTCCGGGATCGGCACCGCCGACATGAGCGCCTTGGTGTACGGGTGCATCGGCGCCCGGTACAGCGCGTCGCGGTCGGCGAGTTCCACGATCTTGCCGAGGTACATCACGGCGATGCGGTCCGAGACATGGCGGACGACGGACAGGTCGTGCGCGATGATCACGTACGTCAGGCCCAGCTCCTGCTGGAGGTCGTCCAGCAGGTTCACGACCTGCGCCTGGATCGACACGTCCAGGGCCGAGACCGGCTCGTCCGCGACGACCAGCTTCGGGTTCAGCGCGAGCGCGCGGGCGATGCCGATGCGCTGGCGCTGGCCGCCGGAGAACTCGTGCGGGTAGCGGTTGTAGTGCTCGGGGTTGAGACCCACGACCGACAGCAGCCGCTGCACTTCCTTCTTGATGCCGCCCTCGGGCTCGACGCCCTGCAGCCTGAAGGGAGCGCCGACGATCGTGCCGATGGTGTGGCGCGGGTTCAGCGACGAGTACGGGTCCTGGAAGATCATCTGCACGTCGCGGCGCAGCGGACGCATGCCGCTGACCCCGAGGTGCGTGATGTCCTTGCCCTCGAACTCGACCTTGCCCGCGGTCGGTTCGAGGAGCCGGGTGATCAGCCGGCCCATGGTGGACTTGCCGCAGCCGGACTCGCCCACGACGCCGAGCGTCTCGCCGGAGCGGACCTCGAAGTCGATGCCGTCGACCGCGTGCACCGCGCCGACCTGCCGCTGGAGCAGGCCCTTCTTGATCGGGAAGTGCTTCTTCAGCCCGGTCACCTTCAGCAGGACCTCGCCGGGGGCGGGGTCCTTCGTGAGGGTGGCGGCGGCGCCCTCCATCTGAGGGGCATCGCCCTGCGCGGGAATCGTCACCGCTTTCTCGTCGTCACTCACAGCTTCGGCGCAATCTCTTCGGTCCAGATACGCTCCCGCTGCTCCGTGCCCAGATGGCAGGCGGCCCAGTGCCGGCTGCCCACTTCGGCGAGCTCGGGGCGGACGGTGCGGGTGACGTTGTCCTTCGGGAGGTCCGCGTACGGGCAGCGCGGGTTGAAGGCGCAGCCGGACGGGATGTTGATCAGCGAGGGCGGGGAACCCTTGACCGGGATCAGACGCTCCTGCTGCTCGCGGTCCAGGCGCGGCATCGAGCCGAGCAGACCCCAGGTGTAGGGGTGCCGGGGCTCGTAGAACACCTTGTCGGCCGGGCCCCGTTCGACGCAGCGGCCGCCGTACATCACCAGGATGTCGTCGGCCAGTTCGGCGACGACGCCCAGGTCGTGGGTGATGACGATGACCGCGGAGCCGAACTCCTTCTGCAGGTCGCGGATCAGGTCGAGGATCTGCGCCTGGACGGTCACGTCCAGGGCGGTCGTCGGCTCGTCCGCGATCAGCAGCTCGGGGTTGTTGACCAGCGACATCGCGATCATCGCGCGCTGGCGCATACCGCCGGAGAACTCGTGCGCGTAGCTGTCGACGCGCTTGTCCGGCTGCGGGATGCCCACCCGGTCGAGCATCTCGATGGCGCGGCGCTTGGCGGTCTTCTTGTCGACGTCGTGGTGGATCCGGTACGCCTCCACGATCTGCTGGCCGATCGTGTAGTACGGGTGCAGCGCCGACAGCGGATCCTGGAAGATCATCGCCATCTCGCGGCCGCGCAGCTTGCGCACGTAGTCCGGGTCGGCGGACAGGAGTTCGGTCCCGTCCAGCCAGATCTCGCCGGAGATCTGCGCCTTGCGCTTGCCGTACTGGCCGGCGGTGTGCAGGCCCATGATGCCGAGCGAGGTCACCGACTTGCCGGAGCCGGACTCGCCCACGATGCCGAGGGTCTTGCCCTTCTCCAGCTGGAAGCTGAGCCCGTCGACGGACTTGACCAGGCCGTCGTCGGTGGGGAAGTGCACCTTCAGGTCGCGCACTTCCAGGAAGGAGGTCGGAGCGGGCGAGGAACCGGTGGGCTCGCCCACGGCCGCTCCGCTCTTGCTGAGTTCGGTCACGTGAGCCTCACTCGGGGGTCGATCACGGCGTACAGGATGTCCACCACGAGGTTGGCGAAGAGCACCGCGATAGAAGTGATCAAGGTGACGCCCAGGATGATGGGCAGGTCCTGATTCTTGATGGCGTTGAGCACCGCCTGGCCGAGGCCGGGCAGGCTGAACGTGGTCTCTGTCAGGATCGCGCCGCCGATGAGGGCGCCGAGGTCCATGCCGAGCATGGTCAGGATCGGCGTCATCGTCGAGCGCATGGCGTGCTTGCCGATGACGGTCTGCTCCTTGAGACCCTTGGCGCGGGCGGTGCGGATGTAGTCCTCGCCGAGGATCTCCATCATGGTGGCCCGGGTGATCCGGGCGTACATCGCCGCGTACAGGAACGCGAGGGTGATCCACGGCAGGATCATGCCGCCGAACCATCCGCCGAAGCTTTCGTCCAGAGGCACGTACTGCCCGTCGAACAAGTTCAGCCCGAAGACGAAGATCGACAGGGACAGCATGCCGGTGAAGTAGATCGGGAGAGAGACACCCGAGAGCGCGATGAGCATCGCGCCGCGGTCCCAGAAGGTTCCCCGCTTGAGCGCGGAGAGCACGCCCGCCGCGACGCCGAGGATCAGCCACAGCACGGCTGCACCGAGCGCGAGCCCCAGGGTCACCGGGAAGCGGTCGGTGAGCACCGGCCAGACGGCCTGCTCGCTACGGAAGGAGTAGCCGAAGCACGGCGCGGCACACTCGGTGATGTCACCGCCGCCCGAGTAGGTGCGGCCGACGAAGATGCCCTTGAAGAACTCCCAGACCTGGACGTAGATCGGGTCGCCGAGACCCAGCTTCTGCCGCACCGCCTCGACGGCGGCCGGGTCGGCCTGCTTGCCCACGAAGCTCGAGGCGATGTCTACCCCCGCCCACTTGGGGACGAGGAAGAAGATGCCGAAGACCACCATGATGATGACCACGAGCATCACTGCGGCGGCGAACAACCGCCTGATGAGGTAAGCGAGCACAGCTCTCGGCCCGCCGCGGACCGCGGGCCACCGGAGGTTGTCCGGTGGCCCGCGATCACGCTGCGCCGGCCTTCACCTGCCTTTCGTGCCGTGTGGCGGGTGCGCCGGGACTACTTTGCGGACTTCAGACCGAGGTTGACGAAGTCGTACATACCGCTGTAGCCGTCGGTGGTGTACACGTTCGCCAGGTTGTCCGAGCGCCAGTTGATGAACTTCTCGAAGACGAAGGGCAGGTAGTACGCGCCCTCCATCACCTTGTGGTTGATCTCCGTGGCGATCTTGGTCTTGCCCGCGTCGTCCAGCGTGGTGATGTAGTCGTCGAACAGGCCGTCGATCGCCTTGTCCTTGATCAGAGCGAAGTTGTTGTTACCGCTCTCCAGGATGTACTTGCTGTCCCACAGCGGCATACCGAAGCCCTGGACGGTCGGGAAGTCCGGACCCCAGCCCATGATGATGATGCCGTAGCCCTTCTTCTTCACGTTCTCGGGGCTGCCGATGATGCCGGTGGTCTGCGAGCCGTCGAACTGGTCGATCTGGGCGTTGATGCCGACCTTCTTCAGCGAGGCCTGCAGGGACTGGGCGGTGGCCACCTCGACCGGCTTGTTGTTGCGGACGGCGATGGTGGTGGAGAAGCCGTTCGGCTTGCCACACGCCTTCAGCGCTTCCTTGGCCTTGGCGGCGTTGCCGGACTTGTTGGCGCCGGCGATCTCGTACGGGTCGTACTTCTGGCCCTCGGCACCCGACACGGACGGCGGCAGCATGTTGGTACCGATGTCACCACCGGCGATGGGGCCACCACGCGCGGTCTGCAGCGACACGTGGTCGGCACCGTAGATCACGGCCTTGCGGCACTCGACGTTGTTGAACGGCGCCACACTCTGCGGGAAGGTCGCGTAGCGGATGTAACCGGAGACCGGGTTGTCCAGGTTGGCCTTGTGCTGCTTCAGGGCGGTGGTGCGGCCCTGCGGCGACATGCCGGTCTGGTTGAGGTCGAGGTCCAGGTCACCGTTGAGCAGACGCTGGTCCAGCTGGTTGGCGTCCGAGAAGAACTTGACGGTGATCTTGTCCGGGTAGGCCTTGCGGATCGGGTCCGAGGCCTGCTTCCACTCGGTGTTGCGGACCAGGGTCATGTCCTTGCCCGGGCTGTACGACTGGAACTTGTACGGGCCGGAGGAGAACGGGTGCAGCGCGTACTTGGACTTGGTGTCCTTGTCCTGGCGGACCGGGGACGCGGAGATCAGACCCAGCATCTCCTCGAAGTCCGAGTTGGCGGCCGGCAGCTTGAAGACGACGGTCTTGTCGTCCGGCGTCTCGATCGCCTTCAGACCCAGCTTGTCCGGGGAGGTGTCCTTGTACGGGCCCTTGTACTCGCCCTTCGGGTCCAGAACGTCCTTCAGGTAGACCGGACCACCGGACAGCACGTCCTGCGCCCACACGCGCTCGATGCCGTACTTCACGTCCTTGGACGTGATCGGCTTGCCGTCCTCCCACGTCACGCCGTCGCGCAGCGTGTACGTGTAGGTCTTGCCGTCGTCCGTGACCTTGGCGAGACCGGTGGCGAGGTCCGGGGCCAGCTCGGCGCCGGCCTTTCCGGGCTCCGTCTTGTTCGTGACGAGCTGACGGCTGTAGTAGCGCGCGAAGTTCCACATGAAGCCGTAGTAACCGCGCGTGGTGTCCCACGAGTCGGCATCCTGGGCGCCACCGAACTTCAGCGTGCCGCCCTTCTTGGCGGCAGAAGCCTGGGCGACCTTGTTGTTCGCGGCGTCGAAGCCGGCGGCGCCGGTCGCCGAACCGTTGTCGCCGTCATCTCCACCGCCGCCGCACGCCGCCGTGGTCAGCAGCGCGGCGACCGCGGCGACAGCGGCAAACGCCTGCTTCCGCCGCCCTGAGGTGCGTTGGGTAGTCACGATCTCGGATCCTCCGGATTTGATGAGAGACCCCGTGTGAATGCCACGGGACAGTTGGGGTGCTGCGCTTGGATCGGGTCCGCGGTTCAACGGGAGGCCTTCGGGTCCAGCGCGTCCCGGACGCCGTCGCCGAAGAGGTTGAAGGCCAGCACGGTGATGAAGATCGCCACGCCCGGGACCACCATGTACATGGGGTCCGACTCGTAGTAGTCGATCGCGCTCGAGAGCATCTGGCCCCACGAGGCGGTGGGCGGCTTGACGCCCACGCCCAGGAAGCTGAGCGCCGCCTCGGTGAGGATGTTGGTGGGGATCATCATCGTCGTGTACACGACGATCGGGGCGACGAGGTTCGGCAGCAGCTCCTTGAACAGGATGTACAGCCGCCCCGCGCCCAGCGACCGGGCCGCCTCGACGTACTCGCGCTCGCGCAGCGACAGTGTCTGGCCGCGCACCACGCGTCCGATGTAGGGCCAGCCGAAGAAGCCGATGACCAGGATCATCACGAAGACGCGCACGCTCGACCCGGTCAGCCCCAGCATGTCGTTCGGCATGACGGAGACCAGCGCGATGATGAACAGCAGCTGCGGGAAGGCGAGCAGACCATCCATCACCCGGCTGATCAGGGAGTCGATCCAGCCGCCGAAGAACCCGGCGAGGATGCCCAGCACCGTTCCGAGGATCACGGCCACCAGGGCGGACAGGAAGCCCACCAGCAGCGAGATCCGGGCGCCGTAGAGGATGCGGGCGAAGATGTCGCGGCCGTTGACCGGCTCGACGCCGAGCAGGTGTTCGCCGCTGATGCCGCCCAGGGAGCCCGTGGGCGTTCCGAACAGCGGGTCGATGAGGTTCTCGTGGTACTCGTTCGGGTCCTGCCCGAGGATCCCGGTGATGACCGGGGCCAGCAGCGAGATCACCACGAGGAGGAGAACCACGACGCCACCCGTCAGGGCGAGCTTGTCCCGCTTGAGGCGCTCCCAGGCGATCCGGCCCAGGGAGCGTCCCTGTACGGCCTTCGCATCGGCGCTGACCAGCGCCGCTTCTTCGGCCGCGCTCGGGGCCGCTTCCGCGGTCGGCTCGTGCAATGGTGCCGTCATCTGGCAGGGACCCCTCTCAACCGGCGGTAGCCGGCCCGCACTTGCCGCTGTGGCGGCATTGATCAGTCCGTCGTACACAGGGACGAAAGGCCCCTGGTGCCGGAGTCTTCAACGCTTTGGCGATCTGTTGCCAGACTTGGCGGTGAAAGGATGCATAAACGTGATGCGGGCTGGAGGGTTCCGTTATCCGGACGCCGGGTAACGCGGGTCGGACGCAGGCTAGTTAGGACATTGGGGATACACGGGTACTATCCACCCTGTTCTACGCGCGGAGACATGCCGGGCCACCGGGGCCGGGATGACGGTCGGTCAGTATCCGCCGCGGGCCGGCGGATAGCCGTATCCGGCCGCCGGAGCCTGGACCGAGGAGGGGGCCGGGGCGGGCGCCGCATGGGCCTCGCGGTCGTAGAACGGGCGGGCGCTCGCCCGCATCCACAGGGCCACCGGGTCGTACTCGTCGGACATCGCCACCGTCGACACCGGCAGCCCGTCCGGGACCGCTCCGATCGACTGCTGCATCATCGCGCGCACCGAGTCGACGGCCGGCGGGCTGGTGTCGTACACGTCGAGACCGATGGCCAGATACGGTGCCCCGAGCGCGGGCTGCACCCAGGCGCGGCGCAATGAGCGGACGGCCGGGGTGCGGTGGGCGTTCTGCGCCATCAGGGCGTAGAACTGCGGGATCTCGATGCCGGGTTCGGACAGCCGGAGCGGACCGGCGGGCTGGCGCTCCAGACCGGTGGCGATCCGGCGCAGGTCGAGCCAGGGGATGCCGACGCCGCCGCCGGGGGCGTGCGGGTTCAGCCACAGGCCGTAGTGGTCGGGGTAGAGGGTGCGGGCGACGTCGATGCCGTCGACGACCTCGTAGGAGCGGTTCCAGCCGCTGGCCGAGAGTTCCTGGGCCGAGGTCACGCACGGGGCGTAGCCGTAGCCGTCGACCTCCATGTTCCCGTACTGGGCGTCGGGCGAGCCTGCCTGGCCGTGCCACAGGAGCATCCAGACCTGGCCGGAGGAGGGGGTGGCCAGCGCGCGCAGGAGTGCCTCGTAGGCGTCGTAGCGCCCGGGCGTCACCTGGCGCAGCATGTGCTCGACCTGACCGGCCGCGATGCCGCTGGCGCTCACCTGTACCGCCCCTTCGTGAAGTTGCCTCGATATGTAACCAGCTTATGCGCTGCGCTGGCTGAGCCCTGGAGAGCTCGGGGCTGCTCGTCTGTGGGCGGGTGCGGCACGATTGTGGCTTGTCGAGCAGTTCCCCGCGCCCCTGACTACCTCAGTAGCCGTACTGGTAGAAGGGCCGGACCTGCTCGCGCATCCAGTGGCCCACCGGGTCGTCCGCCACGTCCAGGAGGACCAGGTTGACCGGCCAGGGGGCCGGGGCGCGGCCCAGGGCCCTCGCCAGGGCGTCCATGGGGATCGTGCGGAGGTCGGCGGCCTCCGCGTGGGAGAGCTCCACGCCGACGAACATCACCGGGTCCGCCGTCTCGATCGCCGCGAGGCAGCGGCGGGCCGTGAGGACGACGCCCGTCGCCGCGAACTCGGCCGAGGCGGCGGCGAGGAAGTCGACGGGGTCGTCCTTCCAGTCGGGCTCGTAGACCTTGACGCGGCCGCCGCTCGCCGGACCGTCCAGCGGGGTGCGGCCGGAGCGGCACAGGTCGGCCACGGCGGCCGGGGGCAGCGGGACGCCGACCGTGCCGTCCGGGTTCACGGCGATGCCGACCTGCGGGGGCAGGCCGCGGGCGAACTCCACCGCGGGCGCGATGGTGTACGACAGGTGCGAGCCGACGACCTGACGGAACTGCTCCTCGGAGCTGAAGACCGGCACATAGGCCTGGCCGTCGATCTCCAGGGTGGGAAGGTCGAGCGGGCCGCTGTGCGGGCCGCCGCCGCTGGGCAGCGGCACCCACACGAAGCTGCGGCCGAGCACCTCGATGATCCGCCCGCCGGCCCCGGGGACGCCGAGGGAGGCGGAGAGCACCTCCTCCAGCTCGTTGCCGGGCCATCCGCCGTGCGAATGGGGGTGCGCCTGTGCCGGGAACTCCGAGAAGCCCGCTGCGAGATCCGCCGGGAAGTCCATCTGCCGCCTACCGCCTGCCGAGTACCACTGCTGTGGCTGAAAGGCTAGCGGGTGCGGACGCTCGCGGGTCAGCCCGTGAAGCCGATCCGGCGCAGGACGTTCGCCGCGTCCCGGTCGATCAGGACCGCCGAGTCGCAGCCCTGGGGCAGGTCGCCCTTCTCCACGGAGCTGATCAGGCGGGAGGCCGCGCCGCGGTGGCGCAGGAACGCGTACCTCGAGACTCCCCGGCCGCGTTCGCGCTGGCCGGCCAGGGCCGTGCCGGGAGTGACGTCGAGCAGCAGCAGGTGCAGGATGCCGCCCCTGCGGCGGGCCTCGCGGGCCAGCCAGCCGCGTACCCAGGCCTGCGTGCCGCAGTCGTGCACGACGACGCCCTCGCCGGAGCGCAGGGCGCGGCGCAGTCCGGCGTAGTGGGCGAGGCGGACGAGCGGGCGGTAGACCGCGTACGGCAGGAAGCGGGACAGCCGGCCGTCCCAGCGGTCGCGGGTGTCCTGGGAGTCGATCCGCAGGCCCTTGACCGTGCGTCGCATCAGCGTGGACTTGCCGCTGCCGGGCAGGCCGGTGATCACGACGAGGTCGCGGGGTCCGAAGAGCAGTGCGTGCGGGCTGTGGCCCTCGCGTTCGCGCAGGTCGCGGAGGACGGGTCCCGGGCGCGTCCCGCACGCCTGGCGGGCCTTGGCCGCGGGCTGCTCGGGCAGCGCGACGGCCGAGGTCGTGGCGTACGCCGTGGTCCTGTTCACCGTGATCGTCCTCCCCTGGGGCGGGTCACGAGTTCCCCTCCCCGTCGAGTGTAAAGAGAAGGTAATACGGGGTGTCTCCTGTTTTCATGCGCTTACTGCCACAGGCCGGTTACAGATGCGGCCTGCCGCGCACCGAAGATGCGTGCGATGATGTGCGCGCCAACTGCATACCGGCCGTTTGAATCCGCGCGGGAGAGTCCCCAGCCGTACGTCGCTGGGGCGCCGAAGGAGCAAGTCCCTCCCTTGAATCTCTCAGGTCCCCGTTACCGCGCGGGCGAGGCACATCTGAAAAGCGGGCCGCTGCCACAGTGGCTCCACCCAAGGTGCAAGTCGTGACCACCCCTGCGCGGGGTCATGACGAACCTCTCAGGTTCCGATGACAGATGGGGAGGAACGACCTCGCCGTCATGCCTTGGGAGACGACCGTCCGATGAGCAGCACCGCACCCCGTCACACCGCGCTCGATGCCCTGCATCGCGCGCTCGGCGCGACGATGACCGACTTCGCCGGCTGGGACATGCCCCTGCGCTACGGCTCCGAGCGCGACGAGCACACCGCCGTGCGCACCCGGGCCGGTCTCTTCGACCTCTCGCACATGGGCGAGATCACGGTCACCGGCCCGCAGGCCGCCCGGTTCCTGAACTACGCGCTCGTGGGCAACATCGCGTCCGTCGGCGCCGGCCGGGCCCGCTACACCATGATCTGCCGCGAGGACGGCGGCATCCTCGACGACCTGATCGTCTACCGGCTCGAAGAGACCGAGTACATGGTCGTCGCCAACGCCTCCAACGCCCAGGTGGTGCTGGACGCGCTGACCGAGCGGGCCGCCGGTTTCGACGCCGAGGTGCGCGACGACCGGGACGCCTACGCCCTGATCGCCGTGCAGGGACCCGAGTCGCCGGGGATCCTGAAGTCCCTCACCGACGCCGACCTGGACGGCCTGAAGTACTACGCCGGCCTGCCCGGCACCGTCGCCGGCGTCCCGGCGCTCATCGCCCGCACCGGCTACACCGGCGAGGACGGCTTCGAGCTGTTCGTGAAGCCGGAGCACGCGGTCGAGCTGTGGCAGGCCCTGACCAAGGCGGGCGAGGGCATCGGCCTGGTCCCCTGCGGCCTGTCCTGCCGGGACACGCTGCGTCTGGAGGCGGGCATGCCGCTGTACGGGCATGAGCTGTCGACGTCGTCGACGCCCTTCGACGCCGGGCTCGGACGCGTCGTGAAGTTCGAGAAGGAGGGCGACTTCGTGGGGCGCGAGGCGCTCACCGCGGCCGCTTCCCGCGCCGAGAGCAACCCCCCGCGCGTCCTCGTCGGCCTGGTCGCCGAGGGGCGTCGCGTCCCACGTGCCGGGTACGCGGTCGTCGCCGGCGGCGAGGTGATCGGCGAGGTCACCTCCGGCGCGCCCTCCCCCACGCTGGGCAAGCCGATCGCGATGGCGTACGTCGACGCCGCGCACGCGGCGCCGGGCACGCCGGGTGTCGGTGTGGACATCCGGGGCAGCCACGAGCCGTACGAGGTCGTGGCGCTGCCGTTCTACAAGCGCCGCAAGTAGAGACTCAAGCGCCAGAAGTAGACACTTGAGCGGTCCGTGCGCGTGACCCTGCGCACATTTCCGCTGCTCACGTGCGTTTCCAGCAGTCCCTCATTCACCAGCACTCCCCCGCGTACAGGAGAATTCAGGCCATGAGCAACCCCCAAGAGCTGCGCTACAGCAAGGAGCACGAGTGGCTGTCGGCCGCCGCGGACGGCGTCTCGACGGTCGGCATCACGGAGCACGCGGCCAACGCGCTCGGTGACGTCGTCTTCGTCCAGCTCCCGGAGGTCGGCGCCGCGGTGACCGCGGGCGAGACCTGCGGCGAGCTGGAGTCGACCAAGTCGGTCTCCGACCTGTACTCCCCGGTCAACGGCGAGGTCACCGAGGTCAACGAGGACGTCGTCAACGACCCGTCGCTGGTGAACTCCGCTCCCTTCGAGGGCGGGTGGCTGTTCAAGGTGCGCGTCGCCGAGGAGCCGGGCGACCTGCTCTCCGCCGACGAGTACACCGCCTTTTCCGCCGGCTGAGGAGTCGTACACCTGATGTCCGTTCTGAACACGCCCCTGCACGAGCTCGACCCGGAGATCGCCGCCGCGATCGACGCCGAGGTCGGCCGCCAGCAGTCCACCCTCGAGATGATCGCCTCCGAGAACTTCGCGCCCCTCGCGGTCATGGAGGCGCAGGGCTCGGTCCTCACCAACAAGTACGCCGAGGGCTACCCCGGCCGCCGTTACTACGGTGGTTGCGAGCACGTCGACGTCGCCGAGCAGATCGCGATCGACCGGGTCAAGGAGCTGTTCGGCGCCGAGTACGCCAACGTGCAGCCGCACTCCGGTGCCTCCGCCAACCAGGCCGCCCTGTTCGCGCTGGCCAAGCCCGGCGACACCATCCTCGGCCTCGACCTGGCACACGGCGGCCACCTGACCCACGGGATGCGGCTGAACTTCTCCGGCAAGCAGTTCGACGTGGTCGCCTACCACGTGGACGAGGCCGGTCTGGTCGACATGGCCGAGGTCGAGCGGCTGGCCAAGGAGCACCGGCCGAAGGTGATCATCGCGGGCTGGTCGGCGTACCCGCGGCAGCTGGACTTCGCCGAGTTCCGCCGGATCGCGGACGAGGTCGAGGCCTTCCTGTGGGTCGACATGGCGCACTTCGCGGGTCTGGTCGCGGCGGGCCTGCACCCGAATCCGGTCGAGTACGCCGACGTCGTCACGTCCACGACGCACAAGACGCTCGGCGGGCCCCGCGGCGGCATCATCCTCGCCAGGAAGGACTTCGCGAAGAAGCTGAACTCCTCCGTCTTCCCGGGCTTCCAGGGCGGTCCCCTGGAGCACGTGATCGCGGCCAAGGCGGTCTCCTTCAAGGTCGCCGCCTCCGAGGACTTCAAGGAGCGTCAGCGCCGTACGGTCGAGGGCGCGCGGATCCTCGCCGAGCGCCTCACCGCGCCGGACGCCCGTGAGGCCGGCGTGAACGTCCTGTCCGGCGGCACCGACGTGCACCTGATCCTGGTCGACCTGCGCGAGTCCGAGCTGGACGGGCAGCAGGCCGAGGACCGCCTCCACGAGGTCGGCATCACGGTCAACCGCAACGCCGTCCCGAACGACCCGCGCCCGCCGATGGTCACCTCCGGCCTGCGGATCGGTACGCCCGCCCTCGCCACCCGCGGCTTCACGGCCGAGGACTTCACCGAGGTCGCGGACGTCATCGCCGAGGCGCTCAAGCCGTCCTACGACGTCGAAGCCCTCAAGACCCGGGTCAAGGCGCTTGCCGCCAAGCACCCGCTGTACCCCGGTCTGAACAAGTAGTTCCTTTTTGTGGCGCGCCCCGCACACTCGTCAGTGCGGGGCACCCACCCCCTGCACCACCCGTACTGAGGAGTTCCCGTGGCCATCTCGGTCTTCGACCTGTTCTCGATCGGCATCGGCCCGTCCAGCTCCCATACGGTCGGCCCGATGCGCGCGGCCCGTATGTTCGCCCGCCGCCTGCGCAACGAGGCCCTGCTGGACTCGGTGGTGTCGATACGGACCGAGCTGTACGGCTCGCTCGGCGCGACCGGCCACGGCCACGGCACGCCCAAGGCGGTGCTGCTCGGCCTGGAGGGCGACTCGCCCCGGACGGTGGACGTGGAGAAGGCCGACCAGCGGGTGGCGGACATCAAGGAGGCGGGCCGTCTGCGGCTCCTCGGCGAGCACGAGATCGCCTTCGACTTCGACAAGGACCTCGTCCTCCACCGCCGTAAGACCCTCCCCTACCACGCCAACGGCATGACCCTGTGGGCGTACGACGCCTCGGGGGCCGAACTGCTCACGAGGACTTACTACTCGGTCGGCGGCGGCTTCGTCGTCGACGAGGAGGCGGTGGGCGCCGACCGCATCAAGCTCGACGACACGGTGCTCAAGTACCCCTTCCGCACGGGCGACGAGTTGCTGCGCCTGACGCAGGAGACCGGTCTGTCGATCTCCGCGCTGATGCTGGAGAACGAGCGGGCCTGGCGCACGGAAGAGGAGATCCGTGCGGGGCTGCTGGAGATCTGGCGGGTCATGCAGGCGTGCGTGTCGCGCGGCATGGCCCGCGAGGGCATCCTGCCGGGCGGCTTGAAGGTCCGCCGCAGGGCCGCCATGTCGGCACGCCAACTCCGGGCGGAGGGCGACCCGTTGGCGCACGCGATGGAGTGGATCACGCTCTACGCGATGGCGGTGAACGAGGAGAACGCGGCGGGCGGCCGCGTGGTGACCGCGCCGACGAACGGGGCGGCCGGCATCATCCCCGCGGTGCTCCACTACTACATCAACTTCGTGCCGGGCGCGGACGAGGACGGGGTGGTCCGCTTCATGCTGGCCGCCGGCGCGATCGGCATGCTCTTCAAGGAGAACGCGTCCATCTCCGGCGCCGAGGTCGGCTGCCAGGGCGAGGTCGGCTCCGCCTGCTCGATGGCGGCGGGCGCACTCGCCGAAGTCCTCGGCGGCTCCCCCGAACAGGTCGAGAACGCCGCCGAGATCGGCATGGAACACAACCTCGGCCTCACCTGCGACCCGGTCGGCGGCCTCGTCCAGATCCCCTGCATCGAGCGCAACGGCATGGCGGCGGTGAAGGCGGTCACGGCGGCCCGGATGGCGATGCGCGGGGACGGCTCGCACAAGGTGTCCCTGGACAAGGTCATCAAGACGATGAAGGACACGGGCGCCGACATGTCCGTCAAGTACAAGGAGACGGCCCGGGGCGGGCTGGCGGTCAACATCATCGAGTGCTGACGTCCGCCGCCGACGAGCGCAGGTCGGCGTTTCCATGTCACGCGCGGATCACCCGTGCCAAGGTGGGGCTGCAGTCAGCAATCAACTCGTGTCCCCCCACAGGCACTTCAGGGAGCCACCCATGCTGCGCGGCATCGACGTGAGCGCCTACCAGTCCGCCACCTACGACACCGACGGTCTGTCCTTCGTCTTCGTCAAGGCGACCGAGGGCCGTTCGTACATCAACCCGAAACTCGCCGCCCAGACGAAGCGGGCCCGGGACGCCGGCCTGGTCGTCGGCTTCTACCACTTCCTCTGGCCGGGCAACCTGACGGCCCAGGCGGAGTACTTCGTCGGCAAGGCCCCCGAGAGGGCGGGCGACATCCTGGTCGTCGACTGGGAGACGACCGGCGACGGCAGGCACGCCAGCAACGCGGAGAAGGACAACTTCATCCGCAAGGTGAAGGCGCTGCGGCCGAACAACAGGGTGATCTTGTACTGTAATAGGAACTACTGGCTGACCGTCGACACCACGTCGTACGCGGGTGACGGCCTGTGGATCGCGGACTACGTCACGGCCGGCCAACCCCGCATCAAGGCGAAGTGGCGCTTCCACCAGTACACCGACGACCCGCTGGACAAGAACGTGGCGGATTTCGCCGACAGGGCGGCGCTGCGCGAGTGGGCCGAGGGCGTCTGACATTTGGGGAGCTTGGGATCATGGGTGGGTCTGTCGGTGCCGTCAGCAGCAACGGGACGTACTCCTTCACCAAGCCGAACCGGGAGAGCATCACCCTGCTCGCCGGGCTCGGGGTGGAGGGGGACGTGCACGCCGGGACGACGGTGAAGCACCGGTTCCGGATGGAGAAGGATCCCTCGCAGCCGAACCTTCGGCAGGTGCACCTCATCCACGAGGAGCTCTTCGACGAGGTGCGGGGCGCCGGGTTCGAGGTCGCGGCCGGGGAGCTCGGGGAGAACGTCACCACCCGGGGGGTCGACCTGCTGGGGCTGCCGGTCGGAACCCTGCTGCACCTCGGGGGCGAGGCCGTCGTCGAGGTCACCGGGCTGCGGAACCCCTGTGCACAGATCGACAGGTTCCGGAAGGGGCTGTTGAAGCACGTCGTCGGACGGGACGCGGCGGGCGGAGCGCGGTTCAAGTCCGGGATCATGAGCGTCGTCGTCACCGGGGGCGTGGTGCGGCCCGGGGACCCCGTGAAGGTCGTCCTGCCGGACGGGCCGCACCTGCCCCTGAAGATCGTCTGATCTAGCCGCGGAGCTCCGGCCCGCGCTCCGGGCTCGCCTCCGCCAGGGCCCTGGTGACCCCGTCGGGGGGGGCCCCCAGCCCC